>JBCCBN010000107.1:0-10492 GCA_039034035.1 Pseudomonadota bacterium | reverse complement strand
GGTCAAGCTCTCAGGCGGCCAGCGCCAGCGTATCGCGATTGCGCGCATCTTCCTGAAGGACGCGCCCATCCTCGTCCTCGACGAAGCCACCTCGGCCCTCGACAGCGAAGTTGAAGCCGCCATCCAGGACAATCTGTTCGACCTGATGGAGGGCAAGACCGTCATCGCCATCGCCCACCGGCTGTCCACCATCGCCGCGCTCGACCGGCTCATCGTCCTCGACGATGGCGCGATTGTCGAACAGGGCACCCATGATGAACTCTGCAAGGCTGGCGGCCTCTATGCCGAACTCTGGGCCCGCCAGACCGGCGGCTTCCTCGCCAACCCCGCCAAAGCGGCGGAGTAGTTGCGCTACAGCGTCAATACCGCGCCATGGCGCTTGCTGAGCGAAGCGCCTATATCGGCCCCATGACGCGCTATACTTCAGATCCGCGCCGGACAACGGCCGACACCGCCGAAACCATGGCTGATGTCCGCTACGAGATCGACCGGCTCGACCGGCTCCTCGTCGAGATCATCAAGGAACGCCAATCCTTCATGGATGCTGCGGCCCGGATCAAGGGCAGTCGCGACGCCGTGCTCGACCGCTGGCGCATTGAAGACGTGGTCACCAAGGTCAAGGCTGCTGCCGACGCCGCCGGTCTCTCACCCGCCATCGCCGAGCCGGTTTGGCGCACCATGATCGACCGCTGCATCGCCTACGAGTTCGAAAGCTACGACGCGCGGGCGGCCCGAGAAGACCAGGCGCGGGAAAACCAGAGCCAGGAAGACCCCCACCCGGAAAATCAGGGCAAAGTGGCCCAGGCTGCCGGCAACCCGGCCGCTGAATAGGATCAGACCTCGCGGATCCCCGCCGCGATCTCCGCAGCGCGCGCTTCCCATCCGGCCTTCAGTCCGCCCTCGGTGCCACACACCAGATATCCGCCATCCCCTGCCAAAGCCTCGGCAATGGCAGGCCACATCACATCCGGCCGCTTGGCCTCATCCCACATCTTCGACACCGACGGGTCCATCCGCCGCGGCCCGCCAAACCGGTCGGGCCGTGCCTTCGCGCCGTCCCAGATCGTGGTGTTCAGAAGCCCTGGACAAAAGATCGTCACCGGCACACCGGCTTGCCCCAGCTCTCCGCGAAGGGTTTCCGCCACCGCAAATGTTCCATGCTTGGTCAGCGCATAGAGCGGGAAGTCCCCCTCCGGCGGCCGCATCGCCGCCGACGAAGCGGTTACTCCCACATGCCGCGGACCGCCGGCGCCTTCCATCAAGGGCCAAAACGCCTGGGCGGTCCAGATCACGCCAAGCACATTCACCGAGAAGCCCCACTCAATTGCGCCGGGCTTGCCCTTCAACAGCGGAGAGCCGATCCCCACCCCGGCATTGATCCAGAGCACGCTGAGAGGCGTGCCTTTGGACTTCAGCGTCTCAGCCGCCGCCATCGCAGCGTCCCGGTCGCTCACATCGAACACGATGGGAAAAGCGTCCCCGCCGATCTCTCCGGCCACCCGTTCGGCCGCCTCGGCACGGATGTCCTGCACCGCCACAACCATCCCCAGCCCGGCCAGCCCCTTCGCCAGCATCTCGCCGATCCCGTCGCCAGCCCCTGTCACCAGGGCCAGCCGGCCCGCATAGTCCTTCAGATCCGTCATGGCAGCCTCACAAGGTCATGGGCGCCGCGCATGACCGGCTGGGTCACGTCCTGTCGCGCCAGCGTGTCGCCCTCAATGGAATAGAAATCGATGAAGCCGCGCAAGCGGTCCGCGCCCTTGCGCCGGTGGAAAACGGCAACCGCCAGATTCTCTCCCGCAGCATCGAAGATCACGTCTTCGGGCAGGATGCCGGCGGTGTAAGCACGGTCGAGCTCGGCCATGGCACCGGTCTCAGGATCGATCGAGACGAGGGACACCGAGTACTCCCGCCGCCCCTGCCAGGCCGCCAGGAACGGCAAGTCCGGCAGGTAGGTCCGCTCCATGTTGATCGTTGCGATCCGCGTGCCATCAGGCGACATGCCCATGCCCTCGGGCGAGCGACCAACGCTGACCCGGCCGGTAATCAGAGGGGCGCCTGCGCCTGTCGTGGGCGGCCTGATCGCGGTCAGCGCCCCCGGCCCTTGGGTCAGCATGTGCAATGTCCCGTCCGCCCAATTGGTATCGGTGACCACAAAGAACTCGCCATCGGGCGTCCATTTCCCCACCGCCAGGCGCGAGCCCAGATCCTCGGTCGGCCTGCCCATTGGCGCCACTCCATCCCCGGACAAACGGTAGAACTGCACCCGCCGATTGGCCACATTGGCCGCTAGTGTCACCCCATCGCTCGCAATATGGATCGTGCGAATGCGCCGCTCGGCATCATCATCGCGATAGGGCGGCGACAGGTCGTGGGACGCCACGTCCACCATCTCGCCAGCCTCCGAGATCTGCGCGGTGACGAGCTCTGCGCCCGGCGTCTCCGTCGCGATCACCACCTGCCCATTCGGCGCGATATCGACCGATTGCATGTTCTCACCGACCCCCGAAACGGTGTCAGTGAGCCGCAAGGCCCCCTCATCGACCGCATAGACGGACACGGTCTCGCCCACCGGAAAATCCGTGTAGACGCTGTCATAGGCCTCGAGCCCTGCCGGTGCTGGTCCGCGCGTCTCCACCACCACGGCAAACCGCCCGTCCGGCGTCGCATCCACCACCTGCGGCCATGAGATCACCGAATTCGAAGCCGCGATCGTGGCTGTGACTGCTCCGTTCTCGATCAGGATAAGTTCGTCCCCAGCGCCCTCGAACGGCTCCAACTGGCCATCGGCATAGGCCGTTGCAGTCATGTCCGCATCCGAAACTGCCAGGAACCGGCTACTGAACACGCCGGCCGCCTCTCGCAACCCGGGATCATCGCTCGCAAAGTCGCCGACTGCTGCACAGCCGACTGTCGCGACCACGACGACGCCGAGCACCGTCCACCGTTTCCAAGCCATGGGACCTCTCCTCCACCAAAAGTCTCACGTTTACCTAAAACGATCGTTTTCGTTTACAAGTGCTCTTCGATCCGAAACAAGGGAGCATGGGTGAGACGACACTGCGGGCCGCCCGGTTCGCCGCCAAGCACGAACAGATCCTCGAAGCCGCGCGAACGGTCTTTCTGCACAAAGGCTACGCCCGGGCCGGCATGGACGATGTCGCCGCGGCGGCCAGCGTCTCCACCGCCACCCTCTACCGCCACTTCCAGTCCAAGGAGCGCCTTTTCGCCGACGTGGTCGCCGCCGGCCTGCGCGCCATGGATGCGGTGCTCCCCCCGCCTGGGGGCGACCCGCTGTCAGATCTCCGCTCCGTGTCGGTGGCCTATGCCGAGTTACTCGCCCAGCCTGATGTCCGCCGGCTCATGCGCATGCTGATCGCGGAAACGGGCGATGGCGGCCCGATGGCGCTCGCTTTCTATGGCAGCGTGAAACAGACCCTGTCCGACCGGTTCGTCGCCTGCCTCGAAACAGGCATCCGCGCTGGCTGCCTGGCCGATATCCCCGCTACCGAACGATCGGCCATCGCCGGCCAGCTCCAGGGCATGATCGAACATGCCACGCTGCTGCGCGGCCTGGTGCTTGGCGATGACGCGGATTTGGGTGACCGGAGCGCGCCGGACATTGCACACCAAGCGGTCGACACATGGCTCGCCCAATGGAGTGGCCGCCCGTAGGCATGTCGAGCTGGACTCAAAAAAATCGGCCTATCACGACGTGCCCCCAAAAAGAATGGACCCGGCGTTTCGCGCCGGGCCCACAGTCAGGGTTACAACTCTACTGGTTTGCCGCCGGGTTTCTCCGCAGCCGGCAAAATACGATTGTTCCGAGCTATCCTGCGATCTTCGGAACGAAATTATACTGGTCACGGGTGCCACGCTCGCGCTTCCGGGCCGGCTGGAACGCCACCTTGGCGTGCTCAGCGCAGTAGGGCCCACAGGTCGCCTTGCGGCCACAAAACGCGAATTTCGGGTCAGCCGGGTCACCGATCGGCCATTTGCACATGCTGTCGCGAAGAGTGAGCACCGTTGCCGCATCGCCGTTTTCCAGCGGAAGCGGATCGAGCTTCTCGATCTCCTCACGCATGGCGACTGCAGCGCCAGGCACCGGCGCAACCTTCGGCGCCTTCACCGTTCCATCGGCCATGACGCGCGGCTTCGGACGGGCCAGGCGCGGGGGCCGCTTCACCGGACGGGAGGGTGTTGCGCGGCCTGACAGGCCAAGACGGTGCACCTTGCCGATCACAGCGTTGCGCGTGACGCCGCCCAACTCCTTGGCGATCTGGCTCGCTGAATGGCCTTCGGCCCACAGCTTCTTCAAAACTTCAACTCGGTCTTCGGTCCAGGCCATTGCCTTGTCTCCCCAAGCCCCCCGGTACCAAAACCAAGGGTGTTACCAGATATAGATGCGCGTTTGCCCTACTGGCTCTCGGCACACAACATATTGTATCGTCAGCCACGCGAGACACAACATGCTGCGTAGCACCATCCACAAGAAACAAGATGTAGTGTTAACAAATCGTTAATTCGGAGCCCCCGGGGGCTGTTCAATTCTCGAGGGCGGACCTAAGAGAACGCATGCCCGATTCAGCACAGTCCCCCCCCGCCCTGGAAGCCGCCGGCGCGCGTCCTCCACAGCCTAGGGCCTATGGTTCCATAAATTGGTTGGGGTTATGGACACTCTATAGGCGCGAAGTGGGCCGGTTCCTCAAGGTCTGGATGCAAACCCTGTTTGCGCCGGTGATCACCACCTTGCTGTTCATGACGGTGTTCAAACTGGCATTTGGCGACCGTGGACAACTCACCGGCGATTTCGAGGGGCTTGTGTATAACAATTTCCTAGCGCCCGGATTGGTGGTCATGGCCATCCTCCAGAACGCGTTTCAGAACACCTCCTCCTCCCTCACCATCTCGAAAGTCCAGGGCAGCCAGGTCGATTTCCTGATGCCGCCCTTGTCTCCCCTGGAGCTTTCCATCGGCTTCATCGCCGGCGCCGTCACCCGTGGCCTCGCCGTGGCCATCGTGGCGGGCATCGCGATCCACGTCTCGGGGCTTGCCAGCCTCACCATCAGCCACGGCTGGGCGGTCATCTATTTCGGCCTGTGCGCGGCGATCACGCTCGGCGCACTCGGTGCCATGGGCGGCATCTGGGCCGACAAATTCGACCATCTCGCCGCCATCACCAATTTCGTGATCGTGCCGCTGACCTTCCTGTCGGGCACCTTTTACGACATCAAGGTCATGGTGGAGCCCTTCTACACCCTCGCCCTCTTCGATCCGTTCTTCTATCTCATCGATGGGTTCCGGTTCGGATTCCTCGGCGTCGCCAATTCCGACTTGACGATCGGCGTCATCGTCGCCGGCGGGATCGCCTTTGCGTCCACCTTCGCCACGTGGGCGATGTTCCGCTCCGGTTACAAGCTGAAAGCCTAGCGCAAAGCTGGTCTGCGGCTGCGAACACCTCGGCTGCAACGTTTGATACTTGCGACTTCGGCAAGAGTGCGCTAGTGAACACTCACAACAGGGGGACGCGCGTGGAGGTCCATGCCGTCAAGACTGCAAGCGATCGCTCCGGCGGTCGCTTTTTCTTTGCGCCGCGCCGCGCAGGCCCGGCCCCAGCCCTGCAAACAGATGCACCACCCACGCCGACCAAGGCTCATGCCTAACAAATCCTTTCTCTTGGCGCGTGAATTGCATCGACGCCCATGGTTTCGAACCGTACCACTTGCTCCAGGCAAGGTTTCCAGGGGAGATCGATATGCGACTAGCACCTTTCGCCGCCACGATTGCACTGATTGCCGGTGCAGCAGGCTGCCAACTCACACCACAGACGTCGGTGGCCGACTATTGTGCCAATCCGACCAATGCCGAGACCCATGTGTGCCAACTCAGCATGGATGTTGACGGTACCCGGACCGCCCTCGCCGAGACCGATATGAGCCTCACCCAGGCTTCGGAAATCGCTGACCGGTCCCTGCGCGCCGCTGCCCAGGCCCAGCGCACCGCCGATGGCGCCCAGGCCACCGCTGACGAGGCCCTGCGCCGCGCCAATGCCGCCCTCGCTGAAGACGACCTCTTCTGCGAAACACGCGTGATCAATAATTCCGATGTCGGCACCTGCGCCGAAGGCTTCACCGTCATGAGCTGTAGCCAGACCCGCTACACCACCCGTGCCGGCGGACTCTCATTCCTGCGCGAGATCGACAATGAGCAATGCCGGTTCAACGCCCGGGTGCTCGAAATGCATGTGCGCTGCTGTGCGGCCGCGACCAGCGCATCGACCACGGCAATGCTGAGCCTGCCCGGCGCAACCCGCTGAAGCGTTTACAGCCGGCAGGCCAGCCACCGGTCGGGGGGAAGGATGGGGGATGACCCGCTTCGGTGCGGTCATCCCCTTTCGCTTTGGCGCCTGCCATCGCCCGGCAGCATTCAACCCCGTGCCTTGCTCTTGACACCAATCGCGCCATACTCGCCCCGATGCTGAAAGCGCTCGCCATCCTGGCCCTGTTGCTGGCCACCGGCCCGTCCGACGAAATGTTCGACGAGCTGAAATCCGCGCCCACGCCGGAAGAAGCCGAAAGCGTCGCCTCTGACATCTGGGCATCGTGGATGGAAAGCGGATCGCCCACCGTGGACCTGCTGATGGAGCGCGCTGTCAGCGCCGAACAGTCCGGCGACCGAAACCATGCCCGCGCCCTTTATGACCGCGTCATCCTGATCAAGGCCGACTATGCCGAGGCCTGGCACCGGCGCGCCGCGCTCTTCTACACCGATGACCAACTCGACGAAGCCCTCCGCGATCTCAACGAGACCCTGGCCCTGGAGCCCCGGCATTTCGGCGCCTGGTTCGCCCTGGCCACCCTCCTCGAACGGCTCGGCGCCGAGGAAGAAGCCCGCGACGCCTATGGTGAAGCCCTGGCGCTGCACCCCCGTTGGGAAGCGGCCCGCCAGGCTGCCGCCCGCCTCGACAAGGCCATCCTCGGCACCGCCCTCTGACCATGGCAAAAGGCTGGACAATGCTGCTCACTGGCGCCGCGCTTGCGGCCACGCTCTCGGGCGCTTCCGCCTGCGTCCATAGCGCGGTCTACACCTCCCGGGTCGAAGACACCCATCCCGCAGCCGGCCAGCGCGTCACCGTCCAGGGCCACGATGTCCACGTGCTGACCGCTGGCGCCGCTGGGCCGCCCGTCCTGATGATCCATGGCGCCAGCGCGAATGCCCGGGAATACAGCTGGACGCTTGCGCCCCTGCTGGCAGACGACCACCGCATCTTTATGCCCGACCGGCCCGGCCACGGCTATTCCGAGCGGCCCGCCGACGCCTACCGCCTCGGCGTCCAGGCGCGCCAGATGGCCGGCGTACTCGAAGCCCTCGCCCCCGATGAACCCGCCATTGTTGTCGGCCATTCGTTCGGCGGCGCCGTCGCTCTGCGCGTGGCGCTCGACTATCCCGACCGGGTCAAGGCTCTCGTCCTCTCCGCCCCGGTGACCCATGACTGGGGCGGCGGCGGCGAAGCCTGGTACAACAGCTATGCCGGCCCGCCCGTGCTGGGCCATGTGTTCAGCCAACTGGTCCCGATCGTCGGCCCATCGGCGGTCAAGGGCGGTGTCACCAATGTGTTCGACCCTGCACCAGCACCCGACAATTACTACGAGAAATCCAGCATCGGCCTGCTCTTCCGCCCGCCAAACTTCCGCGCCAATGCCCGCGACGTGAACTTCCTTCGCCAGGAAATCATCGCCCAGCAGGATCGCTATGGCGACCTCGACATGCCGGTCGTGATCTATTCCGGCGCCAAGGATACGGTGATCAAGCCACAGCTCCATGCCGGCCGCATGAACCGCGAACACGACTTCGTCACCCTCATCGCCCTGCCCGATGAAGGCCACATGCCCCATCACGGCCAGGCCGGCCCGATGGCCGACACGATCCGCACGCTGGCCGGGCATTCCAACACCAATAGGCCCTCGGTGGCCGAAGAACTGGCCAAGTCCGGCGGCACAGACTAAACACCGCGCTTTCGGTTCAGAACAAGCAGGAGACCGCCATGGACGGGGATGCGATCCACCTCACGGAGACAACGCGCGAGAAGCTGAAGCAGACCGTGGAGCGGATCGAGCGGCTTGAGGAAGAGAAGAAAGAAGTCGCCGAGCAGATCAAGGATGTCTATGCAGAGGCCAAGGCGTTCGGCTTCGACACCAAGGCCCTGCGCCAGGTCGTCCGGATTCGCAAACTCGACCGCCAGGAGCGCGAGGAACAGGAAGCGGTGCTCGACACCTACCTGGTCGCCATCGGTGAAATCTGAGCCGCCAGACCACAAGGATAGACCCCTCCAAAGGGAGAGCCCCGGTGCCCCGCGACGTGGACGAGCGCAAGAAACGCCAGGCCCTGCGCAAATTGCGCAAGGCCGCCGATCTTGCCGAACAGGGCCTCGGCCCACCCCTGTCGGACTGGGAAGTGTCCTTCCTCGAAGAGCTTGAAGAACGGATCGAGACCTATGGCTCGGCCTTCGCCGACCCCACCAAGGGCGACCTTTCCGAGCCCCTCTCAGCCCGTCAGAAGCGCAAGCTGAAAGAGATCGACAAGAAAGCCCGCGGCAAAGGCAAAGACGCAAAAAAGCCGAACAGCGCCAAAACCAACAGTTTCGGCCGGCCCGGTGCGAAACCCGCGCGTAAGTCCGCCATCCCCAAGCATCCCGTCCCCAAAAGGACAATCCCGACTGAAGATGGGGACAACCCAGCGGCGGCGCGGCGACCCGCACGGAAGAAAGCGCCCGGCCTGAGATTGGTCGATACCGGCGCGGGCCCTGTCTCCCCGCCTCCAGACCCCGCCAAGCCCCCCAATCCGGCCGCGAACGCATCCGCCGGTGACACCGCGAACCAACAGGACAAAACCGGCGCCCAAGCCCGCCCCGCCTTCCGCGTCATCGATGGCGGCAAAACAGATTGAACTGAACCTTCAGCCCGCTTCCCGCGTAGACCCCTTACAAACAGTCCCGAAAGGATACAGCATGCAGGCCGTCGTCATCACCGGCGCTTCCTCCGGCATTGGCCGAGCCATCGCAGAATACCTGGCCCGTCGCGGCTGGACCGTCTTCGCCGGTATTCGCAAGCCCGAAGACGGCAAGGCCCTCACCGAGACCGTGCCCGCCATTCGGCCGATCCTGCTAGACGTCACCCGCCCAGAGCACATCGAAACCGCCATAGCTGAGGTCGGCGCGGCGCTCGGCGACGCCCGGTTGGCCGGCCTGATCAACAATGCCGGCATTGCCAAGATGGGCCCATTGGCCCTGCAGCCTCTGGATGAAATCCGCAGCCATTTCGAGGTCAATGTCTTCGGCGCCATCGCCGCATCCCAGGCCTTCGCCCCCCTGCTCGGCATGGACACCGCCCGTACCGGGCAACCCGGCCGCATCATCAACATCACCAGCGTCGGCGGCAAACTCGCCTCGCCCTTCCTCGGCGCCTACACCGCCACCAAGCACGCCATGGAAAGCGTCACCGACACGCTGCGCCGCGAACTGCTCGTCTACGGCATCGACGCCATCGCGGTTGGCCCCGGCGCGGTCAAGACCCCGATCTGGGACAAGGCCGAAGACGCCAACGGCGATGCACCCTACCAGGACACCGCCTGGGCCGAGCCGATCCAGAAATTCTCCGACACCATGCTCGCCGGCGGCCGCGACGGACTAGAGCCCGAGCATATTGCCCGCATCGTCGAAACCGCCCTCACCGCCGACAAGCCAAAAGCCCGCTACGCGCCGGTGCCCGACAAGCTGACCAATTTCACCATCCCCACCCGGCTCCCGAAACGCTGGCTCGACAGCATCTTCGCGTCCCGTTTCGGCATCAAGCGCAGGCCCGCCTGAGCGCCTGTCACAGGGTCTTGCGCATCCGGATCACCACGCTGGAGAGCCCGTTCGCGCCAGCATGGTCGTGGCGCGAGACTTCCCGGTAGCCGCGCGCCACATAGAGCGGCTCGCCCGGCACAGTGGACCCCAGCTCAATCGTCTTGAACCCCGCCGCACGGGCCGCATCCTCTCCCAAATCCAGCAGCAGGGTGCCGATACCCTGGCGGATCCAGCCCGGATGGGTGTACATCGCCCGAATTCGCGCCGGCTCGGCCGCCGGGTCCTGCAAGCGATCATCCCGACCGGTCGTGCCATCGCCGCCATAAAGCGTCGCCCGCTTGCCCCATCCACCGCAGCCGACCAGCACTGTGCCGCTATCGGCCTTCGCCTCGATCAGGAAATACGTCCCGTCCGCGATCAGCGACCGGTCGACCCCCATGGCCGCCCGGTTTGCTTCAATCACGTCCGGCGACAGGAACGCCTTCATGTTCTCCGCGATCGCAAGGTCCATCAGGGCGCGGATGGCCGGAACATCCGCCTCCGCTGCGATGCGATGGGTGAGGGGCGCCCCCCCCCCCCCCCACCGAAGGCCCCCCGGCACGGAGGGAAATAAACCCCCCGAGGGGGGACCCGAAACCCACCCCC
>JBCCBN010000106.1:0-10576 GCA_039034035.1 Pseudomonadota bacterium | reverse complement strand
GCCCTCCACCGGGGGGGGGGGCGGGGTGGCCGCGGGGTTGGGTGGGGTTCGGGGGGGGGGGGGTTGGGGGGGGCGGGGGGGGCACTTCAGCGTGGGCTGTGGGGCCGGCTGCAGCGGCGGTAAGCGCTGCGCCGATGGCGATGATTGCGGTCCTGATGGCCATGCGCGCCTCCCTGTATCCCTCGATACCTAACAGTGTGTTGCAAACACGCCACATAAACTTGCTGTTAGAGCTGTTAAGGGTCAGTCCACAACTGACTGCACCGGGGGCCGGGTTGGCTCTTGCGCCCGGGCGCGCATCAACAAATATGTAGCACTTGGCCGGGTAGACCGGTTTTCAATGTCGCTTCCTACAGGCTGTTTCATGACCGAGTTCAATCCCACCGCGATCAATCTTGTCCCCACGGTCGTGGAGCAGACCAGCCGCGGCGAGCGGGCCTTCGATATTTTCTCGCGGCTGTTGAAGGAGCGGATCATCTTCGTGACGGGCGCGATTGATGACAGTACGGCGGCGCTGGTGACTTCGCAGCTGCTTTTCCTGGAATCGGAGAATCCGAAGAAGGATGTCTCGATGTATATCAACAGCCCCGGAGGGTATGTGACGTCGGGCATGGCGATTTATGACACGATGCAATACATCCGCTGCCCGGTTTCGACCGTGTGTATTGGGCAGGCGGCGTCGATGGGGTCGCTGCTCCTGGCGGCGGGCGCGCCGGGCCAGCGGATTGCGCTGCCAAACGCGCGGATCATGCTGCACCAGCCGTCGGGCGGGTATCGCGGGGTGGCCAGCGATATCGAGCGGCATGCCGAAGAGATCATCGACATGAAGCGTCGGCTGAACCAGATTTACGTTGAGCATACCGGCCAGGACTATGATGTGATCGAGAAGAAGCTGGACCGGGACACGTTCCTGACCGCGGAAGAGGCTGAAGCGTTCGGGCTGGTGGACAAGGTGTTCCAGCGCCGGACCGAAGACGAGGACGCGGAACAGGCATAGGGTATGCAAGGCAGGCGAACCTCTTGTAACAAGAGCAAGCAGGCATAAGATCGGAATAGGCGGCCGCCGGGGTATGCGGACACCCGTCCTGGCAGTGAGGCGAGTATGACCAAGCAAGGCAATAACGGCGAGTCCAAGAACACGCTCTACTGTTCTTTCTGCGGGAAGAGCCAGCATGAGGTGAAGAAGCTGATTGCCGGGCCTACGGTGTTCATCTGCGATGAGTGCGTTGAACTCTGCATGGATATCATCCGTGAAGAGAACAAGACGAATATGGTACGCACCCGGGAAGGGGTGCCGACGCCGCAGGAAATCTGCGACGTGCTCGACGATTATGTGATTGGGCAGGCTTTTGCGAAGCGCATCCTGTCAGTTGCGGTGCACAATCACTATAAGCGGCTCGCCCATGCGGCGAAATCCGATGGCGTGGAACTGGCCAAATCGAACATTCTGCTGATGGGTCCGACCGGTTGCGGCAAGACGCTTCTGGCCCAGACGCTGGCGCGGATCCTGGATGTACCGTTCACCATGGCGGATGCGACGACGCTGACCGAAGCCGGTTATGTGGGCGAGGACGTGGAGAATATCGTTCTGAAGCTGCTCCAGGCGGCCGATTACAATGTGGAACGGGCCCAGCGCGGCATCGTCTATATCGACGAGATCGACAAGATTTCGCGGAAATCCGACAATCCCTCCATTACCCGTGATGTGAGCGGTGAGGGTGTGCAGCAAGCGCTGCTGAAGATCATGGAAGGCACGGTGGCGTCGGTGCCGCCCCAGGGTGGCCGCAAGCATCCCCAGCAGGAGTTCCTGCAGGTGGACACCACGAACATCCTGTTCGTGTGCGGGGGGGCATTTGCGGGCCTCGACAAGATCATTGCCAAGCGCGGTGAAGGCACCCGCGTCGGCTTCGGCGCGGCGGTGAAGGATCCCGACGACCGAGCGACGGGCGAATTGCTGCGCGGTGTGGAGCCCGAAGACCTGCAGAGCTATGGTCTGATCCCGGAATTCATTGGCCGGTTGCCCGTATTGGCAACGCTTGAGGACCTTGATGAGGAAGCCCTGATCAAGATCCTGACCGAGCCGAAGAACGCCCTGCTGAAACAATACCAACGCCTGTTCGACATGGAAGACGTACAGCTCACCTTCACTGATGACGCCCTTTCGGCGGTGGCGAAGAAGGCGATCCAGCGGAAGACGGGGGCACGCGGCCTGCGCTCGATCATGGAAGCCATCCTGCTCGACACGATGTTCGAACTGCCGAATTTGCGCGGGATTTCCGAAGTGGTGATCAAGGGCGAAGTGGTCGAAGGTACAGCCGAGCCGTTCTACGTCCATGCCGAGCCTGCCGCGACCAGCACGGCGAGCTAGGCGCGTAACTGAGCAAGTGGGTTTAGGCGGGGGCGGTCCCGCCGGCCGAACGGCTTTGCCCGCTCGAGCGCATCCACCAATGGTGAAATTGCTCTGGCAGCCCTCGGGTTGCAACTAGCAAATTGGCGGTATTCGCCGGAATCGGACGTTCAGGTACAGAGTATTGTACGTTCGCAGCGGGCTGATTTTGGATACTGAGGTTACTGATTGGGTGACGGCTGGCGCTGCGGTTCTGATCCGGCCGGATCTCACCGCAACGGCGATCTTCAAATATGTTCAGAATGTCAGCGTGAGTTGCGCGTATCCGAATAAGGTTCCGTCGCCTTCCGGCCCGCCGGGCGCATTCTTCGGGAACTCGCCGTAAACAAGTCCCGATGCGCCGAGTTCGAGACGCAGGCTGTTCGGCACGACCCAGTAGCGAGCGCGAGCGTCAAGCGCATGCCCGATGAAGTCGCCCGATTGTCCTGCCGGATCACGCAGGCGCGCAATGACCCAGCTGTCTGTTTCGGACGCCAGCGACGCAGCATGATACTGAACCCAGCCATCCCAGCGACCATCAGGTTTGACCTGCAACCGAAAACCGGGCGCGCTCAGATTGGCCGGTGTCAGCGGCCCGTGGATGGAGGTGTTGTTGAGA
Source organism: Pseudomonadota bacterium (assembly GCA_039034035.1). GTDB lineage: Bacteria > Pseudomonadota > Alphaproteobacteria > Caulobacterales > Hyphomonadaceae > UBA5336. The sequence goes on along the minus strand of JBCCBN010000106.1, from coordinate 7,571 downwards.
TCGGTGCGTCGCCCGCCAAAGAGACGTTCATGCTGGTCAAAGGCGAGGTCATTCGGGTCCTCGTCGCCGCTTGCGTAGTAGTACTCGATGGAAAGGCGCGGTTGCCATGGGGCATCGAACGTATAGCCGAGCGCCGCGATCACCATGGCGGCATCAACGTCGAGGCTTTGCGTGTCCGCCGGATCGCTTGTTGCGTAGCGCGTTCCCTTGCGCAGGGCGGCTTCCAGATCGATGTCCCATTGGCCGGTCCTGGGCTTTCGATAGAGCCGGAAGCCGGGAGCGACGTATGACCGGTCAGGGGTGTGAAACGCGTCGGTATCTTCTTCTTCCAGGCCATAGACGAAGACTTCGCCCGATAGGCCCGGCACCCCGCTGGGAAGAATGTCGGCGCGGCGATAGTGGACGCCCCAGATGCGCCGACCCCATTGTTCCTCGTCGCCTGACAGCTGGTTGTCGTCGATGTCCGGGCGCGTGGCGGGGAAGCGCGCGGTGGGAACGACGTAGACCAGGTGGAGGGCGTCACCTCCGGCCGCCTCGCTGATGAAGTGTACGCCCGAATAGCTCTTGATCACATTGGCGTAGCTGACGCGTTCAATCTGGCGCTTGGACCCGATTGAGACGGTCTGCCGCCCCAGAGTGAGGCGACTTTTGGAGTTATTTCCGAGCAGACCAGGCAGATCATCGAACCGGGCATAGAGCTGGAGGACATCGAGCGGATTGGTGAAGCTGCTGGAGAGCGGCGTGCCAAGGTCGCCGAGATAGGTGCGGCTGTCCTGCAACTCGACGCCGAAGGATACGGGGCCCGTGTCGGCTTCCGCCAGCAGAAGCGTTCGGAACAAAAGGAGCTGGTCGCTGCCGCCCCGGCCCGCGCGAAACTGGCCTTCCAGGCCCTCATAGCGAACGCGCGCCTCGCCGCTGAGCGTCAGCCATTCCGGAGCATTGACCTCCTGCCCGAGCCGGACAGGGCCCTCAGCGTCTGCAGGAGCGGAGCAGACGCAGAACAGAACCGAGGCGAGCAGGACAGGCTTCATGGTAGCTCCCCCTCCGCGAGGAAGGCGCGGTCAGGTCGTCCTAGGGGAGAGCGCCAATCGTTTCAATATTCGTTCGACTATTGATTTAATTGGACGCGCTCGAAAGGTCTGCCAGCGGGGTGCATACCTCCGGATGGCCGTTACAACAGGTTTCGATCAGCGTGGATAGCAGGGTGTTCACGGCGCCGATCTCGGCGCGGTAGATCATGCGTCGCCCGTCGCGCTGGACGCTGACGAGACCGGAATTGACCAGAATGCCCAAATGGCCGGACAGCTTGTTCGGCGCAAGGCCAAGCAGTTCGGCAATCGCGCCAGCCTGCAGGCCGTCCCGTCCTGCCTCCATCAACGCGCGAAACGCCAGGAGCCGCGTTTCCTGAGACAGGGCGGAGAGTTGTTTCAGCGTTTCGGTAAAGTCAGTCATCTGCCGCACGTTACAGAATTGCTGTTTGGCGTGCACCCGAGTTTCTCGTGAGGGGCTGATTTGAAGGCATATACAGCCGCTGAACATTTCCTGGACCATTCGCTCACCGGGGCTAATCGCTGATATTTTTGATCTCGATCTTCGGGTCAGCCCCTGACCCAAAGCGGAGGTGCGGTTTCTTTTCGTTGGGTCTGTATCGGGTGCGGTTGGTGGCTGATTGAGGGTGAGTTCGAGGCAGGGGCCGGGCGCGCCGGCTGCGGTCAACGCGGTCAGCGGGTGAGGCGCTGCGATGGCGGCGGGTTCAAAGCCGCCGTTGGCGGCGACGGTTACGGAATATTGGCTTGCGGGCGTGGGTCAGTTGGGTGAGCGTGAGGGGCATGGGACGATCGCCCGGAAAAACAAGGGTGGATTGGCCGCTTGCGCATGTACGTATCGGGTTGAAGGGTTGGGCGGTGCACCACACATTGGTTTCGGAAGGGCGTGCTTCAGTTGGGGGCGTCCGGTCGGTCCATTGCCGCCAGTCGGAATGAGGCCCACGCCAAGAGGAGGCTCAGAATGCCCGAATTGAAATCCCTGCCGGTTCTGCCCTTGCGCGACATTGTGGTGTTCCCGGACATGGTCGCCCCGCTCTTTGTGGGCCGCGACAAGTCTGTCCGCGCGCTTGAAATGGTGGAGGAAGGCGAGAATGAGATCATGCTGGTGGCCCAGCGTGATGCGTCTACCGATGATCCGACGTCCGATGATATCCATGCGGTCGGAACGATTGCGTCGATCCTGCAATTGCTGAAGCTGCCGGATGGTACTGTGAAAGTGCTAGTCGAGGGCAAGTCGCGTGCGCAACTGCAGGCGCTGCACGATCGCGGCGATTATTTCGAAGCCGATGCCTTTGAGGTTGAGGCGCCTGACCCGGTCGATGGCGATATGGAAGCGCTGATCCGGGCGGTGCAGGAGCAGTTCGAGAGCTATGTGAAGCTGAACCGGAAGATCCCGCCGGAGAGCGTATCGACCGTGACCCAGATCACCGAACCGGGAAAGCTGGCCGATGCGGTGGCGTCGCAGCTGAGCGTGAAGCTGTCGGACAAGCAGGAATTGCTGGAACTGGCCGACGCCAAGGAGCGGCTCGAGAAGGTGTTCGCCCTGATGGAAGGCGAAATGGGCATGCTGCAGATGGAGCGGAAGATCAAGAACCGCGTGAAGCGGCAGATGGAGAAGACCCAGCGCGAATACTATCTGAACGAGCAGATGAAGGCGATCCAGCGGGAGCTGGGTGAAGGCGGCGGCGAGGGTGGCGAACGCGACGAGCTGGCCGAGCTGGAGCAGAAGATCGCCGACACCAAGCTCTCTGAAGAGGCCCGGACCAAGGCCGAGGGCGAGATGAAGAAGTTGCGCCAGATGAGCCCGATGTCAGCGGAATCGACCGTCGTGCGGAACTATCTCGACTGGCTGATTTCCCTGCCCTGGGGTGAGCGGAAAGATATCCAGATCGACCTGCACAAGGCTGAAGCCCAGCTTGATGGCGACCATTATGGGCTCGACAAGGTGAAAGAGCGGATCATCGAGTATCTGGCCGTAAACAAGCGGACCGAGAAGATGCGCGGCCCGATCCTGTGTCTGGTGGGCCCGCCTGGGGTCGGCAAGACCTCGCTGGGGCGCTCGATTGCTGAGGCGACGGGCCGCGAGTTTGTGCGCGTGTCGCTGGGCGGTGTGCGTGACGAGAGCGAGATCCGTGGTCACCGGCGGACGTATATTGGCTCGATGCCGGGACGGATCATCCAGTCGCTGAAGAAGGCGAAGTCGGGTAATCCGCTGTTCCTGCTTGATGAGATCGACAAGATGGGCATGGACTATCGCGGCGACCCGGCGTCGGCGCTGTTGGAGGTGCTCGATCCGGAACAGAATTCGACGTTCAACGACCATTACCTGGAGGTCGATTATGACCTGTCGGACGTGATGTTCGTGACAACAGCGAACTCGCTGAATATGCCCCAGCCCCTACTGGACCGGATGGAGATCATCCGGATCGCCGGGTACACCGAAGAGGAGAAGCTGGAGATTTCCAAGCGTCACCTGCTGCCGAAAGTGATGGAGAACCATGCCATCAAGGAAGGCGAATGGGTGGTGACCGACGAGGCGATCCTGGACCTGGTGCGGTACTACACGCGGGAAGCGGGCGTGCGGAATCTGGAGCGGGAAATTGCGCGTCTGGCCCGCAAGGCCGTGCGCCAGATCGCCCAGACCGAGGGCCTGCTTCAGGTCATTGTGACACCGGACAATCTGGCCGATTTCGCGGGCGTGCGGAAGTTCCGCTATGGCCTGGCCGATGAGACCGACCAGATCGGTGCGGTGACGGGCTTGGCATGGACCGAGACCGGTGGCGACCTGCTGACGATTGAAGCGGTGCAGATGCCGGGCCGGGGCGCCATGAAGGTGACCGGGAACCTGAAGGATGTGATGAAGGAGTCTATCCAGGCGGCGTCATCGCTGGTGCGGTCGCGAGCGGTCATGCTGGGCATCAAGCCGCCGGCATTCCAGACCACCGACATCCATGTGCACGTTCCGGAAGGGGCGACGCCGAAGGATGGTCCGTCGGCCGGTATTGCCATGACGACCGCGATTGTCTCGCTGTTGACGGGTAATCCGGTGAGCCGCGAGATTGCGATGACCGGCGAGGTGACCCTGCGGGGCCGCGTGCTGCCGATTGGCGGGTTGAAGGAGAAGCTGCTGGCGGCCAAGCGCGGCGGCATCAAGACGGTGCTGATTCCGGGCGAGAATGAGAAGGACCTGGCCGACATACCGGAGACGGTGACGGCGGGGATGACCATCATTCCAGTGTCGGACATCAATGAAGTGCTGGCGCGGGCGTTGACCCGTCCGCTGGCGCCGATTGAGTGGACGGCCGCCGATGAGGCCGCGCTGCAAGCGCAGCTTTCGGGGACCAAGCCGGAGGCAGGTAACCCGGCGGGGCCGGCTGGAGATGTGCGCGCGCATTAGGCGCTGCGCTGACGGCCGGGCCGCCTCAGGGTGGCCTGGCAGATATCAGCGCCCATCGACCTTAAGTTTGGAAACCCTCGTCCTTGTGGGGGGGGTTTTCTTTTTGGGGCCCCGGAAATGTGAGGGTGCCGCTTGGTGAGCCCTCGCCATCAGGACGGCGTGGCCATATCCTGCTCAAAACGATCAGGAGCGGAACGATGGCGATAGATTTTGTGATCCCGGACGAGGCGAAAGCGGTGCGCGAGCGGGTGCGGACCTGGGTGCAGGAGGCGTGCATTCCCGCAGAGCAGGAGCTGGCCGACGGTAAACCCTTCGATGCAGTGCTTGCAGAACTGCGGGCGAAGGCCCGGGCGCAAGGGCTGTGGCTGCCGTTCATACCGGAGGAACATGGCGGGATGGGTCTGGGACCGCTGGCCAATGCGCTGGTGCAGATGGAGCTGGGCCAAAGCCATCTGGGTGCCCTGTCGATGAATTCCCAGGGCCCCGATGATGCCACCATGCTGACGTTGTTGGCCCATGGCACCGATCACCAGAAGGAGAAATTCCTCAAGCCGCTTCTGAACGGGGAGAAGCGGATCTGCTATTCCATGACCGAGAAGGCCGCCGGGGCAGACGCGACGGGGATGCAGACCCGGGCGGAAAAGGATGGCCAGGGCAATTATGTGCTGAATGGCGAGAAATGGTATTCCAGCTCCGCCAATGTGGCCGATATCGCGGTTGTGATGGCGAAAACCAATCCCGAAGCGCCGCGCCACCAGCAGTTTTCGACCTTCATCGTCGAACTGCCTAATCCCGGCTATCGGATCATTCGTAACATTCCGACCATGGCGATCCACTCTGACGTGGCCGAGGAGATGGGCGCGGCCCACTGCGAAGTCGCTATCGAAAACCTGGTGGTGCCGGAGGAGAACCTGCTCGGCGGGGAAGGGGGCGGCTTTGCCATGGGCCAGCACCGGCTGGCCTATGGGCGGCTCAGGCATGGAATGCACAATGTGGCCATGGCCCAGCGCGCGCTGGACCTTGCCACCGAGCATGTGACCAGCCGGTCGACCTTCGGCAAGGGGTTGGAGGAGCGCCAGGGCGTCCAGTTCATGCTGGCTGAGTGTGCAAGCCAACTCTACATCGCGCGGCTGATGCTGATGCATATCGCCTACAAGGCGGAGAATGGCATGGACATCCGCCAGGAGAACGGGATCGCGAAAGTGTTCCTGGCGAACATGGTCCACAAGGTGGTGGACACGGCCATTCAGCTGCATGGTGCGCTGGGCTATAGTCAGGATACGCCACTGGCGGCCTGGTACACCCACATCCGGTCCCAACGCCTGGTGGATGGGCCGGACGAGGTGCACAAATGGATCACGGGGAAGAATGTGATCCGGGCGTTCAAGGCGCATGGGACGACCGCCTCGGCGGCCGGTGGGGACTTGCTGTAGGGGGTGAGAGGATTTGGGATCTGAGAGAACCGGGGTCTCCGGGGTCCCTCCATCGGTAGACTCGTGCGGCAAACGGCTATTGTTTGGCAGACGGGATGGGCAGTCTTGAAGGGGACGGTCATGGCGACGGTTACTGGGACGCGGAACGCGGATTCCCTTCTGGGGACTGAGGATGACGATCTGCTGGTGGGGCTCGGTGGAGATGACGTGCTCATGGGGTTGGGCGGAGACGACCGGCTGGAGGGCGGCGGCGGGGATGACGAGATCGATGCCGGTGCGGGCAATGACTTCGTGCTGGCGAGCCGCGGCGATGACATGGTCATGGGCGGGCTGGGGCGAGATACGGTCAATGGCGGTCCGGGTGTCGATGTCATTGATGGTGGAGCCGATGACGATATCCTGCGCGGCGGCACGGGGGCGGACCGGATTTCGGGCGGCGACGGCAATGACCTGATCCAGGGCCAGGGGGGCGATGATGATCTGTCCGGCCGCATGGGTGATGACACGATCCGCGGGGCCCTGGGCGATGACACCCTGCGAGGCGGAAGCGGGAAGACCAGCTGTCCGGCGGGCTCGGTATGGATGAACTGATCGGGGCACGGGGCAATGACTTTCTCGCCGGCGGCGCCGATTCAGACGTACTGGACGGTGGGGATGGCGATGACCGGCTGCTTGGCGGAACAGGCTCTGACCTGCTGGTGGGCGGCCAAGGGCGCGATACGCTGAATGGCGGATTTGGCGACGACCTTCTCGTCGGGGGCCGCGGGAACGATACACTGCGCGGGGCCGATGGTTTCGATATCCTCGACGGTGAGACCGGCAATGACCGCCTGGAAGGCGGCGGCGGTGACGATTTGCTGGTTGGCAGCCTTGGCACCGATACGATGGCCGGTGGCGAAGGCAATGATGTGTTCGCGTTCGATGGGGTGCTGTTCGGCAACACGACGATCACGGACCTGCAAGAGGGTGACGTCGTGTTCCTGGCCAATTTCGGGTTTCGGGACACCGATGACTTGTTCAGCAATTTCGTGCTGGTTCAGAACGGCAATGGGTTTGATGTCGTCTTCAGGTTTCTGTTCGGCTCCATCACATTTGAAGGGGCGTCCCAGGAGACGATCCTGGGAGCGCTGCGGATTGACGAGCAATTGAGCTCCACGGCGGGGCCGGACCTGCCTTTTGCCGCAGGATCCGGGTTTGGCGATGCATTTGACTTCGAGATGATCGATATCGGTTAGGGTTTGGCAGTCGCCGAGCGTTTCACCTGGAAAGCGGATGGATGGAGCGGCCGAACCCGCTTCAGGCCAAGTGTATTTCCAGTAGCGCAAGCATTCGGCTCCAGGCGCGTTCGGCCTGTTCGGGGTTGTAGGCGCGGGAGTCCGGCGGGCACCAGCCATGCATGGCGTCTTCATAGACCTCGATCTCGGCAGGGACGCCGGCGGCACCGAAAGCAGCGATCAGGGCGCCCTGGGCTTCCGGTTCGCGTTCATGATCGTTCTCGGCGATGGCGATGAGGGCGCCGCCGCGCATCTGGCCGGCGAGCCGGTGGGGGCTGTCTGCGGCTTCAGTGACCAGGCCGCCGCCATGGAAGGAGCATGGTGCGCGGACGCGATCGGGGACGGCTGCAGCCGCGCGCAGGGCCCAAGAGCCCGTCATGCAGTATCCCGCCGTGCCAATGCCCCGATTGCTGTCCACCGG
>JBCCBN010000105.1:0-10675 GCA_039034035.1 Pseudomonadota bacterium | reverse complement strand
TGAGGACACGCCCGAAGCCATCCTGAGCCAGCTTCTGGAATCGCGGTACACCCGCCTGCCCGTCTACAAGGACGAGCCTGAAAACATCGTGGGCGTCCTGCATGCAAAGGACCTTCTGCGCGCCATGGACCGTCTCACGCGCGGGCCCGATGCGTCTGAGGAAGCAATGAAAAGCTTCAAGGTCCTCGACGTGGCCATGCAGCCCTATTTTGTGCCCGAGACCACTACGCTGGACGACCAGATGCGGCAGTTCATGCGGCGGCACACGCATTTTGCGCTGGTGATCGACGAATATGGCTCGCTTCAGGGGCTGATTACGCTGGAAGACATCCTTGAGGAAATCGTAGGCGACATTCGCGACGAGCATGATGTGCTGGTGCAGGGCGTTCGCCCACAGCCCGATGGTTCGGTGAATGTGGATGGCTGGGCGACAATCCGGGATATCAACCGCGCGACCGGCTGGAACCTGCCCGATGAAGAGGCCGTGACCGTGGCCGGGCTGGTGATCCACGAAGCCCAGACCATTCCCGATCCTGGCCAGAGCTTTGTGTTCCACGGCCATCGGTTTGACGTGCTCAGACGGATGCGAAACCAGGTGACCGGGCTCAAGGTGCGTCCGGTCGAGGATGTCGACGAAGCCAGCGAAGACCGCCCTACGGCCAATTGAGACGAGTTGGGCGGCCCGCCAATCGGGGCCGCAGCGGCAACGCCGCGGACAACCGTTCGCGCTGATCGCAGCCAGAGCGCGAAATTCTCCCTGATGCGCGGTCTTGCGATCGGGCCAAGCGGCGTGTGCAGCGTCAGCCGTCGCTACCGGGTTGTGGCGAGAATGTTGCAGGATCCACGCGGTCGGGACCCAACTCCCGTCGCAAAACAACCTACAGGCGAACAAGCAACGATAAATTGATTTTGACTCAAGCAGGGTCGTTATCTACAATTTTCAGCACTACAAACGGAGGGTGCCATGACGCTCGCCCTGGATTTCGCAACGCCCGACTATGGCTACACAGATGCTGGCCATGCGCATTCTCATGGTTATCTTTTAGGCGCGGTCGACCGGATACTTGAGGCGATTGGCCCATCGCGGGTGTTCGATCTCGGTTGCGGCAATGGCAGCGTGGTGAGCCATCTCAGCAAGACGTATTCGGCGATGGGCGTGGACGCATCCGAAAGCGGGATCGGCCTGGCGCGAATGGCCCATCCGGACCTTAGGTTCGAAGTGGCGTCAGCTTATGACGATCTGGGAGCCACCTATGGCCAGTTCGACGCGGTGACGAGCCTGGAAGTGATTGAGCATTTGTTCGATCCCCGCCTCTATGCCGAGCGGCTTTACGACCTCGTTGCGCCGGGCGGCTACGCCGTCGTATCGACGCCCTATCATGGCTACTGGAAGAATTTGGCCCTCGCCGTGTCGGGGAAGATGGACGGACATTTCACAGCGCTTTGGGATGGCGGGCATATCAAGTTCTGGTCGATCCCCACCCTGTCAAAACTGCTGGAAAACGCTGGTTTTGAAGACCTGGAGTTTCATCGGGTAGGCCGGGTGCCGCAATTGGCGAAATCGATGATCTGTGTCGCGCGTCGGCCGGGTTGAAACCGTCCTCCGTCCCGAGCGGCAAAGCGTCTACCGCTCCTTCGGGTCCAGGGCATCTCTCAGGCCGTCGCCGAGGAAATTGAGCGCGAGGAGCGTCACCATCATAGTGATGGCCGGAACCAGCAGCATCCATGGACGGTCTCGCATCTCTGTCGCGCCCTGTGAGATCAGGACGCCCAGGCTGGTCAGCGGTTCGTTCACGCCCAGGCCCAGGAAGCTGAGAAAGCTCTCTGCGAGGATGACCACCGGGATGGTGAGCGTCACATAGACCGCAACCGGGCCGATAACGTTCGGGATGATGTGCCGCCGGATCATGGCCGCGCGGGAGACGCCAGCCGCGCGCGCCGCTTCGATGAACTCCCGCGACTTTATGGCCAGGGTCTGGCCCCGCGTAATCCTGGCCATCGTCAGCCATTCAATCGCGCCGATCGCGGCAAAGATCAGCAGGATGTTGCGGCCGAAAACGGTAATCAGCAAGATCACGAAAAAGATGAACGGCAGCGCATAGAGCACATCGACAAAGCGCATCATGAGATTATCGGTACGGCCCCCGATAAAGCCGGCCGTCGCGCCCCACGTCACGCCGATCACCAGGCTGACAAACGTCGCGACCACGCCGACCAGCAGCGAGATTCGAAGGGCGATGAGCAGGCGCGCAAAAGCATCGCGGCCGAGATAGTCTGTGCCGAGGATATGGCCATTTTCGAAGGTGGGCGGAATCTTGATGCGATTGGACTGAACGAGGTGGTCATGGATCCACAAGCTAGGCCCAATCGCGGCGATCAGAACAAGCAGGCCGAGCACGATCATGGCGCCGACGGCGGCCTTGTTGCGGAACAGCCGCGTGCGGGCATCATCCCAGAGCGAACGCCCGGCCAGGATGGCCTGTTCGACGGGCTCTTGAACACGGGCAGGGTCGTTGAGATCAAAGGTTCGGGTCATCAGCTATACTTCACCTTCGGATCCAGCAGGGCGTAGAGCACGTCCGCCAGCAGGTTGAACAGGATGATCAGGGCCGAGTAGATAATGATCGCTCCCATCACCAGCGTGTAGTCGCGTTCCACGGCGCCGCGCACGAAATAGTCGCCCATGCCGGGCAGAGTGAAGATCCTTTCAACCACCACCGACCCGGTCATGACGCCCGCCGTCGCCGGGCCGGCATAGGACACCAGCGGCAGGATCGCCGCGGGCAGGGCATGGCGCCGGATGACGCTCCACTCGCTCAGGCCCTTGCTACGGGCCGTGCGGATATGGTTCGACCGCATGGTCTCGATCGTCGATGCGCGCATCAAGCGCGAGATGATGGCGATTTGCGGCAGGGCCAGCGTAATTACCGGAAGGGTCAGCGTGTGCAGGTTCATGGATGCGGGGAAACCCAACCCGCCGGCTGAAAACCAGCCCAGGCCGAGCGCGAAAGCAAGGATCAGTATCGGGCCGGTCACAAAGGTCGGGATGGAAATGCCGGCCATGGCAAAGCCCATGACGGAATAGTCGCCCGCTGTGTTCTGCCGAAGGCCGGCAAACACCCCCAGCGCCGTGCCCACCGTCAAGGCGAGCAGCATGGACAGCGCACCGATGGTGAGGCTGATCGGCAAACCGTCGCCAATAATCTCAATGACGTCCTTGTCCTTGGTCTTGAACGAGGGGCCGAAATCACCCTGCACAACATCGCCTAGATACGAGAGATATTGCTCGTGCAGAGGCTTATCGAGCCCGTACTTGGCCGCGATGGCGCGTTCGGTCTCAACGGGCAGCTTACGGTCTGCAGAGAAAGGTCCGCCAGGGGCTGCCCGCATCATGAAGAAGGCGACTGTGATGATGGCCAATAGGGTGGGGATGGCGATCAGCAGGCGACGTAGAGTGTACCACACAGGCACGCGCGCAAGGATCCGTTGTAGAGCGGTCACGGGTATTGAACTCACCTTCACTGAATTATGACCGGAAACCGGTTGGCAGGACGCGCCTTCATGCCTAGCTTTTCCGGGAAGGCAGCCATGTCAATGGCTTGCGGCACACGCGTAGGAGGCCAGGCGGCCATGGCCGACATTCGAACCGTTACCGATGAATTTGCTGTCGCCCCCCAGATCGGGCCCGAAGATGTTGAGGCTATCGCGGCAGCAGGCTTCAAGACGATCGTGGCAAACCGGCCCGATGGTGAAGGGGGTGTGACCCAGCCGCGCATGGGCTCGATCCGTGCCCGTGCCGAAGCCCTGGGCATGACATTCGTGGCGCTGCCCTTCTCCGGTGCGCCAACCCCGGAGATTGTCGAGCGCACATCGTCCATCTTGTCAGCCGCCCCGACGCCGATCCTCGCCTATTGCCGCACGGGTACGCGATCCATCACGGCCTGGGCACTGGTGCATGGCGGGCAGGGAACCGCCGACGACATCATTTCCGCCGCCGCTGGTGCGGGATACGATCTCAACGGCCTTCGTCCATTCTTGTGAGTAAATGATCGCTAGAGACACAGTTTAGCCATATAATCAGGATTGAACCCCAGTGGCGCTCGTGCGAAGGCCAGCGCCGCGACCGCCGCCCAGGCGCTGTCGCCGAGAGCCCTCCCAGGAGCCACCATGTCGAACCGTCTCTGGATCTCCGATTTCAAGTATGAAGACGGGGCCGTTCTCATCAAGAAGACCGGCCACACCGTGCCTGTGCGCTGGTCGCTGGCGCATGAGTTCTTCGCGTGGTTCTCGTTCTATATCCTCGCCCAATCCTGGCGCAGCTGGCGACGCCTGAGCGGGCACAAGCGGCCAACCATCGCTTTCCATCCGGACAAACCCCGGCCTTGGTATTTCATCTGGCCCGTGATGCACGCAGCCGGCGCCAAGCTGATCGATGATGTGTCCCGAGCCGATATCGTGTTCCAGTTCGAAGACGCGACCACGACGGCGAATGCTCGACCAATGGTGCGCGAGGGCGCGACAATGGTGAATTTCGATTGTGCGGACGTATCCAAGACCCATGTGTCCAACGTTTTTGCAGCGGTCGCCGGCTACGAACTCGCCGTTGATCCGGAAACCCATCACGGTCCCATGGTCGAGAAATCGGAATTGAACGCCGCCCATGACGGACGCATCATCGAAGGGCCGGTCCCGGCGCAGCCGGGCAAGTCCTACCAGCGCGTGATCGACAATGAAATCGATGGCGGGATGGTCGAAGACCTGCGCTGCTGCATTGTCGGGGGCGAACCCACCGTCACCTTCAGGAAACGCCGGCCCCTGGAGCGCCGGTTCCTGAACGAGAACACCGAAGTGCTGCTCGATCAGCCAGCGGCGGTGTACACAGCCGATGAACTTGACGTGATCAGGCGCTTTGCACGGCAACTTGGTCTGGACTGGGGCGGCGTAGACGTCCTAAGGGATCGCCAGAGTGGGCGTATCTATATCGTGGACGCCAACAAGACGGATATGGGCCCACCACTGGCGTTGAAGCTTGGTGACAAGCTGAAATCGACCCGGCGCATGGCCAAGGCCTTTGCGGGCCGGTTGGCTCCGAAGAGGGGCTGACAGGCCAGCACACAGCAACAGAATGCAGGCCGCCCAGCGCGCCAGCTGAACCCAGAGGCGACGAGACATCGCATGACTATCCCTTTCGTTCGCGAGATCGACGTTGAATATGGCCGCGTTGATCGGGTCTCTCCCCTGGTCCGCCGGGTCATTGCCAACAATCCTGGTGCGTTCACCTATACCGGCACAGGCGTTTACATCATCGGCCATGGCGAAGTGGCGGTGATCGATCCCGGCCCACTGATCGACGAACACCTCGAGGCCCTGAAGCGAGCCCTTGAGGGCGAGACGGTCACCCATGTGGTGGTGACCCATTCGCACATGGACCACTCGCCATTGGCCCACCCGCTGGCCGAATGGGCAGGCTGCAAGGTCTATGCGAAAGGGCCGGCGATCCCCACCGAATCCGAAGTGCGAATGGAAGCCGGCGACGACCTGTCCTTCAAGCCGCACCAGACCATTGGCGATGGCTGGACCGCATCAGGCCCCGGCTGGACGCTGGAAGCGATCGAGACGCCGGGCCACACGTCCAATCATGTTTGCTACGCCCTGCATGAGGAAAACGCGCTGTTCTCCGGCGACCATGTCATGGGCTGGTCGACCACGGTGATTTCACCGCCCGATGGCGACATGGCCGCCTATCTTGCCAGCCTGGAGAAAGTTCGCGACCGCGGATTTGCCGTAATCTGGCCGACCCATGGGCCACCGGTCACCGACGATCCCTCCGGCTTCATCCAGGCCTATATCGATCATCGCCGCGGCCGTGAGGCCGCAATCATTGCGCGCATGGAAGCCGGTGATGAAACGATCCCGGACATGGTGAAGGTGATCTATGCAACCGTGGATTCCAAGCTGCATCCGGCGGCCTGCCATTCGGTGCTCGGGCACATGATCCAATTGGTCAAGGACGGCCGGGTGCGCACCCCGGATGCTGCCCCAGGCGTGAAGAGCCCCTATCGGCTGGTCGCGTAGCGCGGCCATGTGGCCCATCCCGCGCTGGGGGCGCAGCGCGGGACAAAAGCTGTGAATGGCGACCGCGAACGCCCAATAGGCGAGGCTGACCTCCGCAGCACGCCTATTGTACCGGTTCGTTCCGGTCGGCTATCAAAAGACATGTGTGGCCGGAAGCAACCGGACCGGTGACCGAGCCGGCATCCACGGGAGGGGATCGAGGGCCATTGATAGCCAGTCTTGTTCTTCGTATCGGGTTGGCGGCCATCATTGTGGCCCTCGCCGCTGTGGCCGGTCTGCGGACCTATGCACCGGACCGGCTGGCGAGCGTGTCGCCGGTGCTGGTGCCTGTTCGGCACCAGGTCAGTGGGCTCCTGACGTCGATCGGGCGTGACCAGGAAGCGGGTAGCCTCAAGGCTAGCACGATGGCTCGCGGCCGAGACCTTGCGCGCACCCATCCTCTTGATCCGCTCCCCTATACGCTGGTCCAGATAGAGGGCAACGCCCAGGGTGACCGGGACACGGCAAACCGCGCAGCCTTGACGGCCTTGTCGTTCCAGCCGCGAAACCGGGCCGCTCGGATGCATGTGGTCAACCAACTCGTCGCCGGCGGCGCTTATGACGAGGCGCTGGACCAGATCACCCTGCTCTCTCGGATCGACAAGGATGGTCAGGAGACTTACCACACGGCGATCCTGCGGCTGGTACAGAACACTGCCGCCTGGCCGGCGCTCGAGCGCGCGGTCGCCGGTGACCCACCCTGGAAAGAGCGCGTCTTGGCCGTGCTGGCGCAATCCAACATCGACACCGGCTTTCTGAGGCGCCTTTTTGTGGCCTGGCCGGAGCGGATCGATATCCTGCTCGACCGCTTCGTCCGGGACGGCGACCTGGACACCGCCTATCTCACCTTTCTGACGAGTCTGCCGCCTGAAGCGCCGATCACCATCCCGTTCGATCCGTCCTTCCAGGCCGTACCGGGCGCGCGCCCATTCAACTGGCGCATTTCGAGCCGCTATGCCGAACTCGGTGCCGAAGGCGGGTTGGACGTGTCCTATTTCGGCCGGGGCAGACCCACACTGGCCGAGCAAGTGTTCCCGCTAGCGCCCGGTCAATACCAACTCGATGCCTCGTTCGAGGGCAGTTTCGACCCCGAAGCGGCGCAACTGGCATTCCGGATCCGTTGCGTACTGGGCGATGACAAGGGCGAGAAGCTGGCGGATTGGACGCTGGAGCCAGGAGACGTTTCCAGCGGCCTGGTGCGCACCCAATTCACCCACAGCGATCCTGATTGCGGCTATATCCGTCTCGAATTTCGCGCGCTACCGGGTGTCTATCCTCGCACCACGCGGCTCACACTCGCCGGTCTGACCCTCACCGCCATAGCGCCGGACGGCTCCTAGGAAACCGCCTCATGCCTGAAGCTTCTTTCGTGCAGCAGACTGTTCGCCGTGTGGATCTGGTCCTGATCGGGGTCGTACTCCTCGTCGCTGCCGGTCTGGGCGGCTCAAGCCTTGTGGGAGTCCAGCAGCACGGCGTGATCCAACTGGCAGCGATGCCCCTCTTATTGTGGCTCGCGCTTCGGAAGCGTCCGGTCCCATGGAGCCGTGCGGCCGGGGCCGTGCTCGTCTTGCTGGCCGCGCTGGCGGCCTATGCGGCGATACAGGCGATAGCGGGCATACCCGGTATTCGCTGGGCTGACGGCTCTCCACGGGCGCTGGTAGAGGCCGCCCAGCCCCTGCTCGGATTGAACCAGCCAGCTGTCGGCATCAGCCTCGCACCGGGCGAAAGTATCGGCGCCATGCTGGCCCTCATGGCTCCGCTGGCGGTGTTTGTCGCGGTGGCGACCGCCCGTTGGTCGCAGACGGTAGAAGGTGTGTGCTGGATTGTCGTGGCCTTGGGCGCGGTTAGCGCTGGATTGGGGCTGGGGCAGCTCTTTTCCGGTGCGGATTCGCCGCTCTACCTTTATGGCCGATCAGCTTTGCCGTTGGGTCTCTTCTCCAATCCCAATCACCAGGCGAGTTTTCTCGTGATGGCGTTGCCGGTCTCGCTCGCGCTGTTGCTGGAGAAACGCCAGGACGTGGGCAGCAGCGACGGCCAGATCGGCTTGTTCATCCTCGCGGCGGCGGTGTTCCTGCTCCTGGTTGTCGGGATCATCGCGGCCGGGTCCATTGCTGGCTATGCCATGCTGGCTGGCGTGATCCCGCTCTGCATCCTCCTGTCCCTGCCATCGAAAGTGCGTGGCGGCGCCGGAGTGGCGGTGACGATGCTGCTCGGCGCGCTTGTTCTGGGCGGCGCAGCGACCGTGATGGCAGGGCTCAACCCCACTCTGGGCTGGGCGGAGACGGACAATCCCGCTGCGCGGGCCGAGGTTTGGCGACAAAGCCTGGTGATTGCGAGGGACCACTTCCCGTTTGGAGTCGGTTTTGGCGCGTTTGAATACGTCTACCCACTCTATGAGACCGAGGGCATGATCTCGAGCCGCTACATGAATGCGGCGCACAATGAGTATCTCCAGGTCCTGGTCGAACTCGGCGCTGTGGGGGTGGTGCTCCTGGCCGGTGCGTTAGCGCTATGGGCGTGGGTGTCTGTCCAGGCCTGGCGCGCGAAGGGCAATGATGAGGGCCGGATGCGCCGTGCGGCATCGATCGCCAGCCTGGTGGTGATCCTGCATTCGATTGTAGACTACCCGCTCCACGCGCCGTTCTATGCGATCGTGGCAGCAGCCCTTGCCGGCATCCTGTGCCTGCCCCCCCGCCACGCCCGTCAGGCCGCAGGCCGAAGGCCCGCCGCTGCATCCGACCGCCGGATCGATCTCTGACGTCGTCGTCGGGCGCGCTCTAATCCCGGCTTCCTATGCAGCGAAGGTCCAAGTTTGCCGAGCTACCCCCACACGAGGGGCCCCTCAGTCAGAACTTTCTGCCCAGAAGGGCGGCGGTAGATCGCCGCTTACCGCGTCTGCCGCAACGGCTTTGAGGGTGGAAAGCGCCGCTTCAATGATCTCTGGCGTTGAGAATTCCTCCTGATAGACAACGTAAGCCGGATAGGAAAAGTCCGGCGTGCCATCGACGGTGTGAAGTAAACCCTTGTCGATATGCGACTGGACCACTCGCTCCGGAAAGTAACCAGACGCGCCAGCGTTGATCAGGAGATTGACCCCGGGAGCGCCGAGATCGAGGGTCAGGCCGGGATTATGGATTTCCGGAAACGCCGCTGAATGGACGGCTCGATATGCTGCGCTCCAACCGCGGACCGGTCGTCATGGAAGTCAATTCGTCACCCGGACTGGAGGGTATCGAGAAGGCCACGGGCATCGACGTCGCCGGCAAGATCGTCGAGTTTGTTGAAACGCACGCGAAGCCCAACAAGACCAGCACGCGAGGCCGGGGGTAAAAGGACATGCGCGAAGGGTTTTCCATGAACGGCGAACGGGTGGCGCCCGGAGAGCGGCGCACCATCGCCATTCCGCTGAGCCGCCTGTCGGATCACACACGGATAAGTCTCACGTCGCATGCCATCCATGGCCGCAAGGACGGTCCGGTGATGTTTGTCAGCGCGGCGATCCACGGCGACGAAATCATCGGTGTCGAGATCATTCGCCGGCTGGCGGCGATCAAGGCGATCAATCGCTTGCGGGGCACGCTAATCCTGGCGCCGGTGGTCAACGCATATGGTTTCGTCTCCTTGTCGCGCTACCTCCCCGACCGGCGGGATCTCAATCGGTGCTTTCCGGGATCGGACAAGGGATCGCTCGCAGCACAACTCGCCCACACTTTCATGACCGAGATCGTGGGGCGCGCACACTACGGTATCGACCTGCACTCCGGGGCCGTCCATCGCGATAACCTGCCCCAGATCCGGGCAGACCTCGACGATCCAGACGTGGCGGTCATGGCCAAGGCGTTCGGCGCCTCAATCATGCTGAATGCGAATTTACGCGACGGGTCGCTGCGGGCGGCGGCCAAGGATGTGGGCTGCAAGATCTTGCTGTACGAAGCAGGCGAGGCCCTTCGATTTGATTAGGTCGCGGTGCGCATCGGCGTCAATGGCGTCCTCGGAGTCATGCGGGAGAACGGGATGCTCGTGCCCAGCAAAGCGGGCCGCGCGAAGATCGACCCCATTCGGTCTGACTCAAGTCACTGGCTGCGCGCGCCCGTCGGCGGCCTCATGCGCGCCCGGAAGAAACTGAGTGAACGCGTGGAAGCGGGCGAGACCATCGCCATAATCTCGGACCCGCTGGGCTCCGTCGAAGACGCCGTGACGGCGCGAGCAGCCGGTGTCATCATCGGCCGGTCCAATCTCCCGGTCGTCAATCGGGGCGACGCCCTGTTCCATGTGGCAAAAGTGCGTAGCCTCACCAAGGCCGAAAAAGCCGTGGACGATGTCGAAATGCAGGCAGAAGCCGACCCGCTCTTCGACGATGACATGATTGTCTAGAGCATCGGGCGCACAGGCACCCCACCCTTTCCGGCGACGTGCTCTGGCATGGGCGCGGGAAAGGGTAGAACGGGTCGGCACGCGTGTTGCAGTGCACACCTGCTTACCCAAAGGCCCTAGCCGGGGTTTGGGACGCACTGTATGGCGGAATCAGGAATGAACGGAGCCCCGTCCGATGAGCCAATCC
>JBCCBN010000104.1:0-10709 GCA_039034035.1 Pseudomonadota bacterium | reverse complement strand
CGACGCCGCGTTGGGGTCGGCCTCAGCGAGCAGAGCGCGTGACTTTCGGCGTCACGCTTCCGTCACCCATCGGTACCGCCAGCAGTGTGAACACGGTCGACACCATGATCCGGCAAATGGGACAGGAACAGCTTCCGCTCTCGCCCGATCTACCGGCCATTCTGGGCATGGATTTCGCCGGAACCGTTGAAGCGGTGGGTGAGGGCGTGAGCGGCTTCCAGTCCGGCGATGAAATCTATGGCTGCGCCGGCGGATTGATTGGCCTCCAAGGCAGTCTTGCCGAGTTCATGCTCGCCGATGCCAGATTGATCGCACACAAGCCGAAATCACTCTCCATGCGAGAAGCCGCCGCGCTGCCATTGGTGGGTATCACGGCTTTCGAAGGGCTAAGCCGCGCCGGTGTCAAAACGGGCCAGAAGGTCCTGGTGCAAGGCGGTGCTGGGGGTGTCGGCCACGTCGCTGTCCAACTCGCCAAACACCTAGGGGCAGATGTCTACTCGACGGGCACGGGCGAGGCGCAATTGGCGGTCATGGAGGGCCTTGGCGCGACGCCAATCGACTTCCGAACTGAAGCCGTCGCAGACTATGTGGCCAAGTATACGGGCGGCGCTGGCTTCGATGCGGTGTTCGACTCGGTGGGCGGGCCTAACATGTCGAACTCGTTTGAAGCTGCGGCCTTGAACGCCCAGATCGCCACAACGGTCGCCATGCTCGAACTCGACCTGACGCCCGCCCATTTCAAAGGCCTGTCGATCCACGTGGTCTTCATGCTGATCCCAATGCTCCATGACCACAAACGCGAGACCCATGGGGAAATCCTGGCCACACTTGCGGGCATCGTCGACGCAGGCGCGCTGAAGCCGTTGCTTGATGCCTCGGAGTTTGGTCTGGAGGATGTGGGCGCGGCCTATGACCGTCTCACCAGCGGCCAGGCCATTGGCAAAGTCGTGATCGAGACCTGACGCTTTCAGGCCATTGAGGACCGATACCATCGTTAAACTCCCCGCAGGCCAGGATGGCGAGCTACTCACCATAGGAGGCGACCTGGAGGCGGTGGTTGTTCAGGGCAGCGTCATCCACGCGGTTCCAGAAACGATCGAGCCGTCGCGTGTAGGCCCTGGGGGATATTTTGCATCTGCAGACGGCGTTGCGCATGCAGTGACTTGCGCAACAGGCTCTGAATGTCTCGTATATGTGAGAACGCCGGGCAGCATCCGCATCTTCTGAGCGACTGCCAAGGGCCAAGGGCAGTCGTTAATGGCGTCGGGTCCTATCGGCTGCTCCTGACCAAAAGCGGGTGTCAGCGAACGGCGGGGGGCCACTCACTTTCGGTGAGCGTTGGCGGGTCTGATTGGGTGTGGGCCTTAGCGTTTGCGTTCCCAATGGGTGCCGTGGCGGGACTTCATGAAGGCGGAAAAGCCGTCCGCAAGCCGGCGGATATCGCCTTTTACGTGGCCGCGGTAGCGGCCTGAGAAATGGTGCTGGCTGTTCTCGTCTTCCCGCTCCAGTTCGCGGCTGAGCGAGAGGCGTTGGCGGATCGGTTCGGAGAAGGCCCGGTCTTTCCAGTCGGCCCGAAGCTGGCCGAGGGCCCGCTGGTGGGCGCGGGAGCGGGGGGCATAGCGGGTGCAGACGACGAATTGGCGGTCTGGGACGGTGTCCCGGTCGTGGCCGATCCACTCGCACATGGAGGGGTGGACCAGCCAATTCACGAACTGGTGCACGCCCCAGATCGACAGGACTTCGGCCAGCGTCGGGGTGACGTAATAGTCCGCGAGTTTGAGGCCGGTGCGGCAGAGCGCGGAGATATGTGGCGGACAGTCGATGAGCACCAGATCGGCTTTTTCGCGCACATCGGCGGTGGCTTCCTGGATGATATTGCCGAGCTGGTCGCCGATTTCGAACCAGCCATCGCCGGGGCTCCGCTCCAGGTGGGGTTCGAGGAAGCGCATGCCGGGATGGGCGGGCAGGAGCGAGACCCAGCCATCATCCTCGAGTTTGTCGCGGGCCTGGATCAGTTCTTCGATGACGGTGGCGTTGCGCGTATCGACGAGGGGATTGTCGGTGTTCAGGGTGGTTTCGCCGCCAGGGATGAAGGTGTCGAGGATGGCGGGCACGCCGCCGCCCTGGTTGAGCGCCCGGCGCACACCATTGCTGGTCAGCAGGGTCTCCGAAAGGTTCGCCTGCGCATCGAAATCATAGAGCAGAACATGCAGCCCGTAATAATAGGCCAGACCCTCTGCGAGCATCAAAGCTGTCGTGGATTTGCCAACCCCGCCTTTGAGGTTGGCCACTGCAACAACAGGCGGCGGAGTCGCCATGCGCTGCCCTCTCCTACTGTACGAACCGTGTCGGGTAAGGGAAATGACATGGCAGGCCGGACTTGGCCAGCGCTTCATCCAGCTTGACATGGAATTGGCGCAGCGGGGCGGTTTGGCTACTTGGCTTTGCTGGGTTTTTTCTTCCTTGCGGCCTGTTCCTCGGCTTTGCGTTCGCGCCGGATGGCGTCGGCTTTACCAGTGGCGACAAACCAGAAGATCTGCCAGGCTTCTTTGAGGGTGAGCCGGGGATTGGGCCGGGCCGTGCCGACCTTTGCCTTTGCGGCGACCTTGGGTTTCCGGCGCTTTCTGGCCTTGTCCGGCAGGGGCGGTTCGGGCGGCGCGTCGGTGGTTTCGTCGCGGATATCGGGGGCTTCGCCATGGTGTTGGGAAAGGTCGTCAGGCTCGGCGAGGAATTCGCGCTGGGCGGGGCGATCGATAGCGTTTTCGGCGAGGTTGCTGAGCAGGTGTTCGTCGGCGAAGTCGATGGCGAGTTCGACCCAGAGCGGCAGGTGGTCTGACATCTGCCAGGTCATCCAGCGCTTGCGGAAATAGTCCTTGTCCTTGCCGCGATCCTTGGGGGTCCCGTCCGTGCCGAGGTCGCGGTGGCGTTCGGGGAGGATTGGGGCGTAGTGCTCGTATTGGGCTTCGGTGAACAGCGGTTCGGTGAAGTTGAAGGCGCCGGCCGAGAGGAAGGTGCACTCGTCCTTGCGGGTGCGGAAGGCGATCTGGTCGTAGTATTTGGTGCCGAGAATGTTGGAGGGGAACAGTTCTGGCGGGAGGATGAAACCGGCCTTGGTGAGGGCGTGCATGGTTTCGTCCATGGTGTTCTTGATATTGAAATCGCCGAGCAGGATGTAGTTTTCGTCTTCGCGCTCGGCGCGGCGGGCCATTTCCTTGGCGATATAGTCGATTTCGGCGACGCGGCGCTGGTAGCCGTCGGAGTTCTTCGAGTTCGAGCCGAAATAGATGTGCACGGTGCAGAGCGAGAATTTGAACCAGCCGGCCTGGAAGGAGACCATGAAGGGGGTCCGCGCGAACTGACGCTCATCGGGCAGAAGGGCGTGTTTTGGCAGGACGATCTCGCCGGCGATGTGGCGGAAGCTGATCTTGGACTTGTCGTAGACGAAGGCCATGCGCTCGCGATTACCGGAGGCGCCGACGGTGACATCGGTGGCGATGAAGTCCCAGTCCGGCCCCATCAGGCGGAGGATCTGGCGGAGGGGTTCGAGGTCTTCGTTGACTTCCTGGATCGCGCAGACGTCGAAGGCGGAAATGATCTCGGCGATGTAGAGCAGGCTTTCGCGGCGGCGGGGGCCGTGGCGGTATTTGTTGTTGTCGAAGTCGCGGATGTTCCAGGTGCCGATGATGAGCGAGCTTTCGCGCGTGCGCTGGGGTACGCCATCGGGCGCAGGGGAGCGCAGGCGGGCCCGGAGGTCGAGCAGCCGGCGTGAGACCCAGTCCTTTTCCGATTCCGAGAAAAGGCGCCGGTTCCGGAGGTCCCGGTAGAAGACCATTGTATTTTTCCTCCAGGGAGGCCGCCGCCTTTCTGGCTGGCGTGAGCATATGTGAATGATTCACCGGGCTTAGCGAGGGCTGATCGGGCCGCCTGACGCGGGCGGGGCATTGAAACCTGTGGACGCATCGGTCATCTGACTGAAGCGCATGGCAGACACCTCCCCCCTTCCGCCGTCCGGTACTGGCCCGGTCATCGGCCCGGCATCTGGCCCGCGTGTGATCACGCTGGGATGCCGGCTGAATACCTATGAGTCCGAGGTGATGCGCGGCCATGCCGAGGCGGCGGGGCTGGGCGAGGCGATTGTGGTGAACACGTGCGCGGTGACAGCGGAAGCGGTGCGCCAGGCACGGCAGACGATCCGCCGGGCCGCGCGGGAAGCGCCGGATGTGCCGGTGATCGTGACCGGCTGTGCGGCGCAGATCGACCCGCAAATGTTCGCCGACATGCCGGAAGTGACCCGCGTGATCGGCAATCATGAGAAGATGCAGGCGGAGACGTGGGCGCCAGCGGACCTGTTTGATGGGCGGGAGACCGTGCGGGTCAATGACATCATGTCGGTGACTGAAACCGCTGGCCACCTGATCGATGGGATGGAGGGCCGGGCGCGGGCCTATGTGCAGGTGCAGCAGGGGTGCGACCATCGCTGCACCTTCTGCATCATTCCGTATGGGCGGGGGAATTCCCGCTCGGTGCCGGCGGGCGATGTGGTGGAGCAGGTGAAACGGCTGGTGGGGACCGGGCACCATGAAGTGGTGCTGACCGGGGTGGATCTCACCAGTTGGGGCGGGGACCTGCCGGGCCAGCCGGCGCTGGGCAATCTGGTGCAGCGGATCCTGAAGCTGGTGCCGGACCTACCGCAGCTGCGGATTTCGTCCATTGATGCGATCGAGATCGATGAGGGCTTGTTCGAGGCGATGCCCGAGCGGCGGGTTGCGCCGTATATGCATCTGAGCCTGCAGCATGGCGACACGCTGATCCTGAAGCGGATGAAGCGGCGGCATACCGCCGAGGAGGCGATTGCGCTGGCCGAACGGTTGCGCGGAGCACGGCCCGATATTGCCCTGGGTGCGGACATGATTGCCGGCTTTCCCACGGAATCCGAGGCCGCGTTCGATAATTCCGTCCGGCTGGTGGAGGCGTGCGGGCTGGCGTTCCTTCATGTGTTTCCCTACAGCCCGCGGCCCGGCACGCCGGCTGCGCGGATGCCGCAACTGGACAAGGCTTTGATCAAGGACAGGGCGGCCCGGTTGCGCGCGTGCGGGGATGCTGCCTTGAGCCGCCATCTGGACAGGTGGACGGGCCGGGAAGCGGCGGCGCTGGTTGAGCAGGACCGTTCGGCGCGGCTGGCGGATTTCACGCCGGTGCGGATCGTTTCGGAGGGCGGTGGGCCGGTGTCGGACCTGGTGTCTGGACGGCCCCAGCGCGTCCGCCTAGTCAGGCATGATGGCACACGGCTGATCGGGACGCCCGCATGATCCTCTGGTTCGGAAAGAAGAAGAAAAAGAAGGAGATGCTGGCCGAGGGGGCGGCGATGGAGGCGCAGGGCGATGCGCTTGAACCGGTAGATAGTAGCGCGCCGGACGGGGGGGCTGGGCCGGACGCGCCGCCGCCCAATGCGCCGGTCGCGCCAGGCAATGATGCCGAGCCTGTTGCTCCGTTTGCTGAGCCTGGGCCGGCCGAACTAGTTCCAGAGCCTGAACCAGTCCCAGAGCCCGAGGCAGTGTCAGAGCCTGAGCCGATCCCGGCGCCCGAGCCAGCTCCAGAGCCCAAGCCCGAGCCAATGGCGGCGCTCGACCCAGAACCGGACACCCCGACCGAGCCCGACCCCGACCCGGGCCCAGAGCCGGAGCCGGAGCTCGATCCCGATCCCGATCCTGAGGCGGAGACGCGGCAGCCGGGCTTTTTCAGTCGTTTGACCCGGGGCCTGTCGCGCTCCTCTTCGCGGCTGGCCGATGGGATTACCGGTGTTTTCACCAAGCGAAAGCTGGACGATGAGACGCTGGAGGAGCTAGAAGACCTGTTGATTGCGTCCGATCTCGGCACCGGGGTGGCCGCGCGGGTGACCGCGAACCTCGCCAAGGACCGGTTCGACAAGGAAATCTCGGACGGCGAGATCAAGACCGCGCTGGCCGATGAAATCGCAGCGGTGCTGCGCCTCCGGGAAGAGATCGTCGATTTCGACGATGGGCCGCGCCCGCGCGTGGTGTTGTTTGTGGGGGTCAACGGGTCTGGCAAGACGACCACGATTGGCAAGATTGCCTCAAAGCTGCAGGCGCAGGGCGGCCGGGCGTTGCTGGTGGCGGGCGACACGTTCCGCGCCGCCGCGATCGAGCAGCTGACGGTGTGGGGTGACCGGGCCGGCATTCCGGTGATGTCACGGCCGACCGGGGCGGATGCGGCGGGGCTTGTGTTCGAAGCGATCGAGCAGGCCCGGGCGGACGGGCTGGACCTGGTGCTGGTGGATACGGCCGGGCGGCTGCAGAACAAGGCCGAGCTGATGTCGGAACTGGCGAAGATCGTGCGGGTGACGCGCAAGCTGGACCCTGACGCGCCGCATGATGTGATCCTGGTTCTGGATGCGACCGTGGGGCAGAATGCGCTGAGCCAAGTGGAAGCGTTTCGCCATACCGCCGGGGTGACCGGGCTGGTGATGACCAAGCTGGACGGGACGGCCAAGGGGGGCGTGTTGGTGGCGATTGCGGACAAGCACGACCTGCCGATCCATTTTGTTGGCGTCGGCGAGAAGGCCGAAGACCTGCAGCCGTTCAGCGCCGACGCCTTCGCCCGGGCGCTGGTGGGCCTGGAGGACTAGGCGCGGCGGGTGATCGGGCGTCCTACGCCCCGGCTAAGGGCGCGTCTGTTTCGCGCCGGCACGCGACGCACTTTGGTCCGGGGCGTTTGGGTCTTTGGGCCGGTGTCAGCTGTTGATGATTTCGTGCAGGTGTTTGAGCCTTGCCATGAGGGGTTCGGCGGCGTCGAGGGGGAGGCAGCTGGGGCCGTCGCAGAGGGCGGCGTCGGGGTCGGGGTGGAATTCGAGGAAGATGCCATCGGCGCCCGAAGCGACCGCGGCCTGGGCGATGATGGGGACGCCTTCGCGGCGGCCGCCGGTGGAGCCGCCAGCGGTGCGCGGGTCGGCGCCGGGGAGCTGTACGGCGTGGGTGGCGTCGATGGTGACGGGCACGCCGAGGGCTTTCATGGCCGGGATGCCGAGCATGTCGACGGTGAGGTTGTTGTAGCCGAAACTGCTGCCGCGTTCGCACAGAATGGTCGGGTTCAGGGCGCCTTCGCCGACCGCTTCGCCGACCTTGGAAACGATGTTCTTGCAATCCCAGGGAGCGATGAACTGGGCTTTCTTGACGTGCAGCCAGCCGCCCCTCGCCTGAACGGCGCGGGCGCCGGCGACCATCAGGTCGGTCTGGCGGCAGAGAAAGGCGGGTACCTGGATCACTTCGCAGATTTCGGCCACCGGCTCGGCCTGTTCGACGGTGTGATAATCGGTGATCGCGGGCACGCCGAATTCGGCTTTCACATCGGCGAGGATGCGGAGGCCGGCATCAAGGCCGGGGCCGCGATAGGAGGTGATCGAGGAGCGGTTGGCCTTGTCGTAGCTGGCCTTGAATATGTAGGGCAGGGCCAGGCGCTCGCAGACCGATTTGAGATGCTCGGCCACGCGCATGGCGAGGTCGCGGCTTTCCAGGACGTTGAGGCCGGCCATCACCGTGAGCGGGTGTCCGGACCCGATGGACACCGGATGGGCGGGGAGGGTCAGGGCGTTGGGCATGGGGGCCTCCGGAGGGGTGGGTGGGCGAGCCGTGGATCGAGGGTCAGCGGCGGCGGAGTGTTACCCCGCCTCGCCGGGCTTGTCGCGAGGCTTATGGCGGGGATCTATCGGGCGGGTTGGACGGGAGCGATGGCCTTCCGCGCCGGGGTTAAAGACCGAGCACGCGCTTGGCGATGATGTTCTTCTGGATCTCATTGGTGCCGCCATAGATCGACTGGGCGCGGCCGGCGAGATAGGCGGCGACTGCGGGCGGCGCATAGGCGGCGGAGAGGTTGTCGCCGGCCCAGTCTGGCGCGGTGGCGTCGGCGGTTTTGGCGAGGGATGCGCGGGCGCCGGCCTCAAGCATCAATTCTGTGATCTGCTGGTGGGTCTCGGTGGCGAGGATCTTGACGATGGAGGCCTCATTGCCCGGGGACCCGCCCGCGCTGACGGCGGACAGGATGCGGAAGACCTGCATTTCGAGGCCGTCCACTGCGATATCGGCCCGGCCCAGCTTTTGGGCGAAGTCGGGGTCATCGATCAGGCGGTGATTGCTGCCGCCGCCACCACGATCGCTGCCGGTGGCCCGCGCGAGCGCCCGGACGCCGGCCAGCATCTGGCGCTTGCCGGCGATGCGCGCATAGGAGGTTCGCTCGAAACCGAGCAGGTATTGCGAATAGGTCCAGCCCTTGCCCTCCTCGCCGATCCGGTAGTCGATCGGCACACGGACGTTATCGAAAGTCACCCGGTTGAGGTAGTGCTTGCCGTCCAGGGTGATGATCGGGTGGCAGGTGACGCCGTCCCGGTCCATTTCGCAGCACAGGAAAGTGATGCCTTCCTGCTTTTTCCCGGAATTGTCTGTCCGTGCCAGGAGAAAAATCCAGTCCGCATGCTGAGCTGCCGATGTCCAGACCTTTTCGCCATTGAGGATGTAGTGGTCACCATCGCGGACGGCGGAGAATTGCAGGGAGGCGAGGTCTGACCCCGACGAGGGTTCGGAATAGCCCTGGGCCCAGCCCTGGCTGCCATCGCGGATGCCGGGGAGCCATTTGTCTTTCTGGGCGTCTGTTCCGAACGTGTAGATCACCGGGCCGACATAGATGACGCCCATGGGGGTGACGGTCGGCACGCCGGCGCGTTCGAGCACTTCGTCGAAGACGTATTGCTGTTCAAGGGTCCAGCCCGGGCCGCCATATTCAGCGGGCCAGGCGGTTGCGAGCCAGCCGCGGGCGCCCAGCGCCATTTCGGAACGGCGAACTTCGGCCGTTGTAAGGGAGGCGCCGGCGCGGGACTTTTCGAGGATGTCGCGCGGGAATTCGGTGTCGAGAAAGCGCGTGACGTCCTGGCGAAATGCTTCTGTTTCCGCGCTGAAAGTGAGGTCCATGGGGCCAATCCTCGTTGCCTGGTCAGGCTGAGGATAGCTTGATAGCGGGCGGGCGCAATGGGGCGAGCCGCCGGGCAGGACGAGGCGGGAGGCGGCGAGGCGCAAAGAGAGTTGGGAGTGGGTTGGCTAGGCCTCGGTCTTCTCGTGGAACTGCCCATAGTCGCGGAACCGCCAGAGATAAGTCGGCACGATGGCTTCAATGCTTTCCAGCTCCGTAACGCCGAGATCGGCGAGGGTGAGGGCGCCGGGCGCGACCACATTGTCCCGCTTGAGCATCTCGACCTGACCGCCGGTGATGGGCGGCTCGCCAAGCACCCATCGCAGCGGGGCAATCCAGCGGAAGGCGGTGCCGAAAGCCAGGCCCATGGGCTTGGCCGCGAAGAAGGGCAGGGGCAGCTTGAAGCGGCGCACATCGATGGTCTTGAAGATGAAATCATAGAGTTCGTTGAACGAATAGGTCTGTGGCCCACCCAGTTCAAACGTCTTGCCTGGCGCATCGGCGTGTTGGGCGGCGGCGACGATGGCGTCGGCCACATCGCCGGCATAAATCGGCTGGAACCGCGTCTTGCCGCCGCCCATGGCCGGCAGGAAAGGCAGGACCGACATGGCGGGAGAAGTAGCGAGGGCGGCGAAGCGGTTGAAGAACCCGTCTTCCGGGCCAAAGACGATGGAGGGCCGGAGGATCACAGCGTCGGGGTAGATCTCGCGCACTGCGGTTTCGCCTCCGGCCTTGGAACGGGCATATTCGGACCGGCTATCGGCATCTGCCCCGATGGCCGAGACCTGGATAAACCGCTCCACGCCGCACGCTTTGGCGGCTTCGGCGACGTTCTTCGCGCCACGGGATTGGGCATAGGGGAAGGTTTGCTTGCCATGCTCTGTGAGGATGCCGACCAGGTTGACGACGATATCGGCGCCCTCGCAGGCCCGTTTGAGGGACGGCAGGTCGCGGACATTGGCCTGGACCAGGTCGACCCAGCCGGGCGGGCCAGCGAGGCGGACATCGCCGGCAATATGGGGGCGGCGGCAGGCTACGCGGACCCGGTATCCGGCCGAGACGAAAGCCCTGGCAGCATAGCGGCCGACAAAGCCGGAACCGCCGACGAGGGTGACGAGGCCTTTGCTCATGGACATGTTCCCTGGTGAGGTGTGGGGCGCCGGTGTCGCGCCGTGCCAGTTTCAAAGACGCTCGAACCATGACCCGGCGGAGTTGTCCATGCGGCAAGCCGCGTTCGCGCGCGCGGGCCTCGGCGGGACGGGGGCTCCTCGCGAGGGGACGGTGTGCCGATATGAGAGCGCGGGTTTCGCAGGACCCATGATTTCAATGATGTGGGCGTGTTGAGGTGTGCCAAATCTGGCCGGTGGCTCGGGTGTGACCGACCGGCGTTACCCTGGTTGCGGACCGAGCGACGGCCCGACGCCTACCGAAAATCTCCCCACGGACGAAGCGCGCGGAGGGGCGGTCACCGGTCAGGTGTCCTGGCGCCCCTGGTTGCAGGCCGGTTTGCTGCATGACTGGCAATCGGCCGGGCTGTCTCCCCCCTGTGTCCCATAATGGGCACGGAACCTGCGTTGTCCCACCCGCGAATTCTTCAAAATCCCCATTTTTAACTCCAAGCTACAATTAGGCAGAGTCATGCCAATCAAAGCATTCCGACGCATTCCAATCAGAGCCAACTTATCTTTGAATAATGACTTCGGTATTGTAAATAATCCGTTCGAAAAAGGGGT
>JBCCBN010000103.1:0-10769 GCA_039034035.1 Pseudomonadota bacterium | reverse complement strand
TCGGTGGCGAGATCCGCCAGCGCGCTCCAATCCTCAAGCCCCGCCAATGCGGCCTGGTCGAGCAGCGCCCCCAGCGCATTGGCAGCGGCCAGCGCACCCGGCAGCGGGATCGTGTCGCCAGTGCGCTCATAGAATGACAGGACGAACCGCATCAGCGTACCGGTGCGTTTCGCCTCCGCCAGCGCCGGACCCAGCCCGGCAATTGCCTCTTCCGCACCATGCGGCGCTTCATCGGTTTCCAGATCACCCAGCGCGCGGATATCGGGCGGCAACAGGGCAGCGCCTTCCCCCGCCGCATGCAACAATTCCAGCGCCAGGGTGCGGGCCGAGCGCCGGTTGGGCACGTAGATCACCGCGTCCTGAAGCGCATCGGGATGGCGCGCCAGATCGCTGGCCGCCGCCAATCCCTGCGCCAGCGCCTTGAGGAAGGGCACCCCCGCCGGGATCGTCCAAAGGCGCGGCATATCAGGATCGAGGAGCGTTTCGGGAGCCATCATGGGCCGTGGCAACGCATCCACATGTCCGCATCGGCCAGGGCGGACGGGTCCCCCACATGCAGCCAGAACCGGTCCATCGCCAAGCCATGCAGCCGACCCGCCGGGATCAGCCGGTCCCAGATCCGGTTGGCCGAAAACGGTTCCAACGGCTCGTCCTTGTAGAGTTGGGGCTTGGTGATCCGAACGCCGGCATAGGCCCAGGGTGCGGTCACATCGTCTCCGCGCCGGCGCAAGCGACCATCCGGCTCGCAATGGAAATCGCCAGCCCCCGGATAACCGAGCGTCCGTTCCCGGTCGGCCAGCAACAACAGATCGTCCATTGCGGCTGGATCATAGGCCGCGGCAAGGTCGACAAGCGGCTGGATATCAGTCGGCGCCCAGAACGCATCGGTATTAAGCACCCAGACCGGATCATCCCCCAGCAGCGGCGCAGCTTTCACGATCCCTCCGCCGGTTTCCAGCAGGTTGTCCCGCTCATCGGAGATCAATACCTCGACCCCGCCTATCCCGGCCATATGCGCCTCAACCTTGTCGGCCAGCCAGTGGACATTGATCACCAGGCGCGTCACCCCTGCCTCGACCAGCGCATCGATCAGCCGGTCCAGGATCGAACGGCCCGCAACCGGGATCAGCGGCTTCGGCGTGTTATCGGTCAAAGGGCGCATCCGCGTGCCCAAGCCCGCCGCCAGCAGCATCGCCGTGTGCGGCACAGCCATCAGGCCGCTGTCTCTAGGATGAACGGCGCGGTGTCCCTCAGCACGTCCGCAACCCCCGCTGTCGCCGGATGGCGAAGCGTCAAGGCCAGCATGGCCTGCTGGCGCGCCATGAAATCGAGATAGCGGGGCTTGCCATCACGCTTCACGAGCCGGGCAAACAGCCCCGTGATCCGCATCGCATTCAGCGCGCCGATCACCGCGAGTCTCTCATCCAGCCCGGCGCGATCCTTGCCCGTCAGTTCGCAATAGCGGCGCAAGACCGCTTCCCGCGCCGCTTCGCTCACCGGCCGGCGCGCGTCATGGACAAGCATGGTCAGGTCCCAGGCGTCCCAACCGACAACCGCATCCTGGAAATCCAGCAAGCCGACCCGTGCAACGCCCGTCCGGCTCGGCAGCCAGACCAAATTCTCCGCATGATAGTCGCGCAAGGTGAACGCGCGGGGAAAATCCAGCGCCCGGTCCACCAATCGGTCCCGCGCCGCCTGCCAGCGGTCGCGCCGACCGGGGTCCAACGCCACGCGCGTGTCGAATTGCGGCAACCACTCGGCGAAGAGATCGGTATTGGCATCAAGGGCAAGCCGGTCAAACGCCTGGATCGGCCAGCGTGCGCCATAGCCCTTCGCCGCCTCCGGCACGCCGCCGCGGTGCAGGCCCGCAAGCGTTTCGGCCGCAGCGGTGTAGAGCAGGCGCTCGTCCACGCCGCGCTCGATCAGGCGCGCAAACTCGTTCAGCGCACCGAAATCCTCGATCAGCGCGAGGCCGGCCTCACTGTCATGGGCATAGATCACAGGCGCCGAAAGCCCCCGGCGCTGCAACTCGCCCGCAATCGCTACGAACGCATCGACCCGCGAAGCCGCCAGCCGGGTGAGCGCATTCCAGCCCAGCGCGAGCCTTTCCCCGTCATCGGCGCCGGGCGGGCAGGGCTGGTCCTCCACCATCGGCGCGTCCATCAGGATCGCAATGCCGCCATCGGGACGCTTTAGCCGCTCATACCGGCGGGTCGACGCATCCTGCCCCAGCGGATCGCGCACCGCCTCACCCCAGCCATATTGGCCGAGAAACTCGCGAATAGTCGCTGCGCGCAACGCCTGATCAAAAGCCATGGAGACGGTCCTGCCAGTCTTCGCCCTTCGGTTCCAGAGCCGCGTAACGAGCGCCGGCGGTGGGCTCAAGCGTGATATCAAGGCGATGGGGCGGCATTTGGGCTGGTGCGCGGTCTGGCCATTCGACAAGGGCGATGCCGGTATGGGTGTCATCCCAACCAAGCTCTTCGAGCCCGCCTCCCGGTGCCCGCGCGTCCTCTTCCAGCCGGTAGAGATCGAAATGCCAGATCAGGCTGCGGCGCGTCTCATAGGTCTGGACCAGCGTGAACGTGGGGCTCGGCACATCGGTTGGTGCGCCCATCAGCGCCGAAATCAGTCCGCGCGTCAGCGTTGTCTTCCCCGCGCCCAACCCGCCCCGGAGGCACACCACATCGCCCGGCGCCACCAGGGGTGCGAGCCGGGCACCGAGTGCTTCAGTCGCCGCGCTATCGGGGAGGAACAGTTCCAGCCTCACTCGGCGGCCCCCAGGATCACCAAATCATCGCGGTGGATGATCGCCGGGCGCCCCCGCCAGCCGAGCTTGTCAGCCACCGCATCGCTCTTGAGCCCGGCAATATCCGCGACATCACTGGACGCATAGGCGGTGACCCCCTTGGCAATGGCGATCCCGTCCGGACCCTGCACCTCCACCGCCGCGCCGCGTTCGAACTGTCCGGCCACGCCGGTCACGCCGACAGGCAGCAGGCTCGCCCCTTTTTCAACAAGCGCTCGCGCTGCGCCAGCATCCACCGTTAGCACGCCTTCGGGGCTGAGATGGCTCTCCAGCCAGGCCAGGCGCGCGGTTTGCGGCGACAGGGGCGGCACAAACCAGGTCGCCCGCGCTCCCGATGACGACCCATCGCGCTGCTCCAGGGCCAGCAGGGGGTGGTCCCGGTCGCCGCGTGTGATCACCGTCCGGCAACCCGCCGCAAACGCGATCCGGGCGGCAGCGAGCTTTGTCGCCATGCCGCCGCTGCCCACGCCGGCGTCAGAATTGGTGTCGCCCGCCATCGCATCATGCCGAGCAGTGATCTCACGCACCATGGGGACATGCTCGGCGCCCGGGTCCAGCCGCGGATCGGCAGCGTAAAGCCCATCCACATCCGACAATAGCACCAGCGTATCGGCACTCACCATCTGCGCCACGCGGGCGGCCAGCCGGTCATTGTCGCCATAGCGGATCTCGTCGGTGGCGACGGTGTCGTTCTCATTCACCACCGGCAGCCCGCCCGCCGCCAGAATGGTGTCCAGCGTCGCCCGGGCATTGAGCCAGCGCCGGCGCATCTCGGTATCGTCCAGCGTCAGCAGCGACTGGGCGACCCTTATATCATGGGGCGCGAACGCCGCCTCCAGCGTCCGCATCAGCACGGTCTGCCCGAAGGCTGCGGCGGCTTGCTTGTCTTCCAGCTTTCGTGGCCGGTCGGGGCCGAGCGCATCTCGCCCCAGCGCAATCGCTCCGGATGTGACCAACAACACCTCCAGCCCGCGGCCCCGCAAGATCGCGATATCACTGGCCAATCCCGCGAGCCAATCGGTGCGCGGCGCGCCATCGGTCGCGATCAGCGCCGAGCCGGTTTTCACCACGATGCGGCGGGCGGTCTCGAGGGCGAAAGGCGCGGAGATGGTCATCGCGCGATCCGCTTGGGCCCGAAACAACGGGGATCGTTCATTGCTCGGGCCGCCATCCCGCCTCGGCGGTTTCGGCATCTCGCGCGGAGACCTCGATCTGATCGAGATGTTGCGCCAGCGCGTAAAGCGCGGGCCGCACGCCGTCTCCCGCCGCGCCGGACACAAGCAAGGGTGGCCGCCCGATTTCCGCTTCCAGCAGGCTGGCCTGTTCGGCCGCAAGCTCCGGGCCCAGCGCGTCGATCTTGTTCAGCGCAACCACATCAGGCTTGTAGGCCAGTCCAGCATCATACTCTGCCAACTCGGCCCGGATCGTGCGGTAGGCGCCCGCCACATCATCCTGGGTGCCGTCGATCAGGTGGAGCAGAACCTTGCACCGCTCCACATGGCCGAGGAAGCGGTGGCCGAGCCCGGCCCCGTCTGCGGCGCCTTCGATCAATCCCGGAATATCAGCCATCACGAAGCGTTGCCCCGGTCCCAGATCAACCATGCCGAGCCCGGGGTTCAGCGTCGTGAATGGATAGTCCGCGATCTTCGGCTTGGCCGCCGACACCACGCTGAGAAAGGTCGACTTACCTGCGTTTGGCAGCCCCACAAGGCCAGCATCGGCAATCAGTTTGAGGCGCAACCACAGCCAGCGCTCCTCGCCTTCCTCGCCAGGATTGGCCCGGCGGGGCGCCTGATTGGTTGAGGATTTGAAGCGCATATTGCCCCAGCCGCCATTACCGCCCTGGGCCAGCATCACCCGGTCGCCAATCGCAGTGAGATCGGCAACCAGCGTTTCCCGGTCATCCTCGAAGATCTGGGTCCCCACCGGCAGT
This sequence comes from Pseudomonadota bacterium, assembly GCA_039034035.1. Classification (GTDB taxonomy): domain Bacteria; phylum Pseudomonadota; class Alphaproteobacteria; order Caulobacterales; family Hyphomonadaceae; genus UBA5336. Next base: position 6,027 of record JBCCBN010000103.1, on the reverse strand, counting down.
GCCAGCACCGTATCTGCGCCCTGGCGCCCAGTGCGCTGCTTGCCCATGCCATGCATGCCGCGCTCGGCCTTGAAGTGCTGCTTATAGCGATAGTCGATCAGCGTGTTCAGACCCTCGACGGCTTCGGCCCAGACATCGCCGCCCTTACCGCCATCGCCGCCATCGGGCCCGCCATATTCGACATATTTCTCCCGCCGGAACGAGATGCACCCGTTTCCGCCCCAGCCCGAAGCAACAAAGACTTTGCACTGATCAAGAAACTTCATGGCCCTGTCCTAACGGTAGAGCGGTCCTCAGACCACCCGCACAGTGTCGATACATTCGACCATTTCGTCCCGGCCCAGGCAGGGGTAAAGCGACCGCCCGCAAGGCAGAAATCCGAGCTTGCGCAGCACACGGCCAGAGCCGGGATTATCCAGAATGTAGCCGGCGGTGAACACTTGCTGGCCGTATTCCCGCGTCAGCCAAGCCACTAGTGCGGCACTGGCCTCGGTGGCATATCCCTGCCCCCAGGCATCCGGCGCGATCCAGTAGCCAACATCATAGATGCCATGGACCCCGCCATGCACGCCCGTCCGTCCACCGCCAACAATGCCGATCAGCCGTCCGCCCTGCACGATCACGAAGCCGATCCCGGTGCCGGCCTCCCGGCTCTCGCGGCTGCGGGCGATGAAGGCATGGGTGTCCTCCAGCGATTGGCCCGCCGGGATCCGTCCCACATTGCGATGGATGCGCGGATCCTGGACATGGGTCCAGATCGCTTCGGCATCGGCCTCAGCGGGAAATCTCAGTTCAAGCCGCTCGGTCCTGATCTCGCCATGCATGGTGTCCTCCGTCCACGGCTGATGAGGAGAGACAAGATAGGGGAGCGCCGTGGCCGGCCTCCCCTCGGAAACTGATCGCTATGGTGCGATCCGGCCACGATGCTCGCGGCCGGTGCAGGCCGCCTATTCGGCTGCGTCCGCCAGCGGGACGACAGAGACAAATTGCCGATTGCCGGATTTGCGGCGGAACTCGACCTTGCCTTCGACCAGGGCAAACAGGGTGTGGTCCTTGCCCATGCCGACATTCACACCGGGATAGGTCTTGGTGCCGCGCTGGCGAATGATGATGTTGCCGGGCACCACATGCTCGCCGCCATACTTCTTCACGCCAAGGTATTTCGGGTTGGAATCGCGACCGTTACGGGATGAACCGCCAGATTTCTTGTGTGCCATGGTCTGCTCCTCGTCTCCGGGATCGGCGCATGTCCATATCGCGATCCGGGCTGTTCCACTCTTCGGCCGGGTCTATGCCAGACTAGGCCTCGTTTGCGAATTCTTCGGCCTGCTTGATCCAATCATCCCGCTCGATGCGGCCAGGAAAGCTCATCTCTTCTTCAAGCTCGGCAATCTGGCCGGCATTCAGCGCGGCGACCTGCCAGAAATGGTAGATGCCCGCGCTGTTGAGTTTACCCTCGAGGACCTTACCAACGCCCTTAATCTTCTTCAGATCGTCCGCTTCGCCCTGTGGCCCGGACAACCGGCCGCGCGCATCCATAGCGCCGGTGTCGGCCTTGGCAGCTGGTTTAGGTGCCTCGTCCTTCGGCTTGGCCACAGCCTTCTTCTTGGCCGACGCTTTCTTTCCATCGGCGAGGATCGACTTGATCGCCACCACGGTTTCGAGCTGGCGGTGGCCCTTGCGCCGGCGATAGGTGCTCCGCTGGCGCTTCTTTACGATCATCACCTTGTCGCCCTTGCGCTGGTCGACGACCTCGCCCACCACGCTCGCGCCGGAAACGGTCGGCGCACCGACCGACACGCCGCTATCACCGCCGAGCATCAGCACCGTCTCGAACGTGACGTCGGCGCCGGCCTCAGCATCGAGCTTTTCGATGGTGATCTCGTCGCCCTCGGCAACCTTGTATTGCTTGCCGCCCGTCTTGATGACCGCGAACATGGCGCGTTCCTTGAGTTTGTGTTGTCCGTGGGAGACCAATGCCCCAGGCGCCACGCGCCCATGGGGCTGCGGCGAAAGCGGCGATAAACACCATGGGACCGCCCCTGTCAAACCCCTTTCACAAGCCCCGACGCAGCCGCACAATGACGAAGCCCTTGCGTGGTCGTGCCAGCGCCTTTATCTCACCGGTTCGTCCCAAGGAGAGGTGCCGGAGTGGCTGAACGGGGCGGTCTCGAAAACCGTTGTGCGCGCAAGCGTACCCAGGGTTCGAATCCCTGTCTCTCCGCCAGGGTGATCGGCATCGATTATCGCCGTGGGGCACGCGGTCACGTCAGATGCACCGATGCAGGCTGGGCGAGCAGCGACCGCAATGGCATTTGCGTATCCAGCGTCGGGAGTGGACGCCTATCCGTCATTTGACTATCCAGATCCCTCAGACCGTGCGGGGGACAGAACATGACCGGCCAGGTGCTCAGTGTGCCCGCCCTGGAATGGACCAGCGACACCGAGGCGGCCGTGAACCCCGCTGACAGCATCGGCGAAGAAGAGCTCGGCCTGCTGCTCTTGCGCGCGGTTCGGGCTTTTGCATCCCAGGCCGCCGGCGGCGCCAGCGTACACCCTGTCTCGATCACGCTCGACACCACCGCCCGCCTCGACGCCGAAGCGCCCATCACGTTCACCACCGCGCTCGACCGGCGCACGCGCACCCTCGTCTTCGCCAACGGCACCGCCCACGCCGGGAATGCCGGTGTCATGACCGCCACCGCAGTCTATCGCATCGATTAGGAGCGGACCGCCATGATTGGCAGCTTTCCCTGCTCCACTGCCCGCCGCATCATTGCTGCCGCCGGTTTCGCCGCCCTCTCGGCCTGCACCAGCGCGCCGCCACCCCCGATTCCGAGCGAGTTCGACCCGATCACCGCCCCATTTGCCTCTGCCGCCCTCGATGGTGCCCAGTGGGGCATGGTCGTCGCCACTCGCTCCGGTGACATCCTGATTGATGTGAACGGCGATCACCGCTTCCTGCCGGCCTCGAACCAGAAAATTGTCACGTCCGCCGCCGCCCTTGCCAACCTCGTTGCCCTCGACCGCGCCGCACCCGGCACACGGATCGACCTCGAACCCCAGCCCGACAGCGACCTGGCCAATATCGCCTTGGTCGGCGGCGGTGATCCCAGCCTCTCCGATGAGCCAGACTGCACCGCCCAATGTCTGGCCGACCTGGCAGACCAGGTCGCCGCCACCGGTCTTGTCGCCGTCAATAAGGTGATCGGGGACGAAAGCTGGTTCCCGACAGCGCCGCATGTGGAGGGTTGGAGCTGGGACGATCTGCTGTGGTCCTATGGCGCGCCCGTGTCTGCCCTCAGCCTCAACCAGAACGTGGTTGCGCTGGATATTGCACCGGGCCCCGCAGAGGGTATGCCGGCCTTGCCGCCTGGGCGCCGGGCGACAATGGCATGGTGATAGACAACCAGCTCACCACGAGTTCCGCCGCCGATGCCGCCTACGCCGTCTCCCGTCCGCTCGGCAGCGATACGGTCCTCCTCACGGGCGCGGTCCCGCAAAGCGCCGCCCCCCGCCGCATCCGGCTCGCAATGGACGATCCGGCCCGCCACGCCGCGGAGCGACTCCGCCGCCATCTCAAAGCGCGCGGTATTGCTGTGCTCGGCGAGGTCCGGGTCCGCCGCACACCGAGACCGGCCACAACCGCCACACTCCCCGCCCAACCCATCGCCATCTTGCCGGCTGCGCCGCTCTATGAAGCGATCGAAACCGTGTCGAAAGGCAGCAGCAACCTCCAGGCAGAACTCCTGCTCCGCCATCTTGGCCGCCTGCCTGCCCCCACCGCCAGCACCATCGCTGCACCAAATCCCGGCGCGAGCACGATTGCCGGCCCAGGGATCGACATCCCCACGGGCACAACCCTCGACGGCCTCGCAAGACTGGAACACCTGCTCACATCGGCGGGCATCTATCCGGAAGACTACGACCTTGCCGACGGATCGGGCATGTCGATCTACAATCGGCTGTCTCCGGCGTCGATTGTCCGGCTGCTGGTGTGGATCGACCGCCAGCCCTGGGGCGACGACTGGACCGCTGCCCAGGCCATTGGCGGGGTGGACGGCACGCTGGCTCGCCGGTTCACCGGCACCCCATTGGAAGGCAAGGTCTTCGCGAAATCAGGCACACTGTTTGGCACCAACACCCTGTCGGGCTTTGTGCAAACTGCCCGGGGCAACCAGCTCGCCTTCTCCATCATGGTAAATGACCGCGACCGCGAGAGCCGCACCGCAACCCCCGCCATCGACGCCGCCTTGCTTGCCATAGCCGAGCGCTATTGAACCCGGCAAGATAACAGGGCGCCCCCCATACCGGCGGCATGGCAACACCCGTCAAATAGTTGACGCCTGCGATTGCCCACGCCTCGCGCCGATGCCACATGAGCCGCATGTTCCGCTGGTTCGAAAGCTTCGTCGCGCCATTCCCGGAGAGCCGCCACGGGGCTCCGCCGCGCAAGCTGTGGGCCTTTGCCTGGCACTATATGTGGGACGCGAAATGGTCCGTGCTGGCGCTTTCGCTCCTATCAGCGGCGGTGGCGGCCGGTGAAGTTCTCCTGTTCGGCTTTCTCGGCCAGATCGTGGACTGGCTCGCTGCGGCTGACCGGGAAACCTTCCTCCGCGACGAGGGCCGCACCCTGATCCTGATCGGCGCGGTCGTCGCCATCGGCCTGCCACTGATAAATTACGTCTCGGGCCTCTTCATGCACCAGACCCTCCTGGGGAATACGCCGATGAGCGCGCGCTGGCGGATGCATCGCTACCTGCTCGGCCAGTCGATGAATTTCTTCGCCAACGAGTTCGCGGGTCGCGTTGCCACCAAGGTCATGCAATCGGCCCTGGCGGTGCGGGAAATGGTGATGAAGGTGATGGACATCTTCGTCTATGTGGCGGTCTATTTCATCGCCATGATCGCGCTAATCGCGTCGGCAGACCTGCGGCTCGCCGCGCCGCTCCTGATCTGGCTGCTGGTCTATGCCGGGTTGATCTGGTGGTTCGTCCCGCGCCTGGCCGCGATCAGCGAGAAACAGGCCGATGCCCGGTCCGCCATGACCGGCCGCATCGTCGACAGCTATACCAATATCGCCACCGTCAAACTGTTCTCCCACGCCCGTCGCGAGGAAGCCTATGCAAAGGATGGCATGCAGGCCTTCCTCGATACGGTTCACCCGCAAATGCGCCTGGTGACCGCCTTCCATTCAATCGTCTATTTCAACAATTGCCTCCTGGTGGTCGCCATTGCGGGGCTGGGCATCCATTTCTGGCTCGGCGGCCTGATCAGCGTCGGCGCCATCGCCACCGCCGTTGCGCTCGCGCTGCGCGTCAATGGCATGTCGCAATGGATCATGTGGGAAGTCTCGGCCCTCTTCGAGAATATCGGCGTCGCCTATGACGGCATCTCGATGTTGACCAAGCCCCGCGACATCGAAGATGCCCCCGACGCGAAACCGCTCGACGTCACCGCCGGCGCCATCGATTTCGACGCAATCAGGTTTCACTACGGCAAGGATGCCGGTGTCATCGACGCGCTGTCCTTGGGCGTGAAGCCGGGCGAGAAGATCGGCCTGGTCGGCCGTTCCGGGGCAGGCAAGTCGACCCTCGTCAACCTGCTCCTGCGCTTCTACGACCTCCAGGGCGGGCGCATCATGATCGACGGCCAGGACATCTCCGCGGTGACCCAGGATAGCCTCCGCGCCCATATCGGCATGGTCACCCAGGACACCTCCCTGCTCCATCGCTCGATCCGCGAGAATATCGCCTATGGCCGTCCCGATGCGACCGAAGCCGACATCATTGAAGCCGCCACTCGCGCCAACGCCCTGTCCTTCATCGAAACCCTTGAGGACAAGGATGGTCGCACCGGCCTCGATGCCCAGGTCGGCGAGCGCGGGGTCAAGCTCTCAGGCGGCCAGCGCCAGCGTATCGCGATTGCGCGCATCTTCCTGAAGGACGCGCCCATCCTCGTCCTCGACGAAGCCACCTCGGCCCTCGACAGCGAAGTTGAAGCCGCCATCCAGGACAATCTGTTCGA
>JBCCBN010000102.1:0-10847 GCA_039034035.1 Pseudomonadota bacterium | reverse complement strand
GGATCCGGCGCCTCCTGCCGGCCTTGATCGCGATGATGGCGGTGTCCAGTGTGGCCGCGTCGGTCATCCTCATGCCGAGCGCGCTGGAGCAATATGGCCGGCACCTGGTGGCGGCGCTGCTCTCGATCAGCAATATCGCCTTCTGGCTGGACAGCGGGTATTTCGCTGCCGATGCGGAGACTTTCCCACTGCTGCATACCTGGAGCCTGGCAGTGGAAGAGCAATTCTATATGGTGTTCCCGGTGCTTCTGTATGGCCTTTACCGGTATGCGCGCCGGGCCGTGGTGCCGGCGGTGTGGGGGCTGACGGCCTGTTCGTTTGCCTTGGCGGTATGGTGGGTGGAGAGCCATCCCAGCGCGGCGTTCTACCTGGCGCCGGCGCGGATGTGGGAGCTGACCCTGGGTAGCCTGCTTGCGCTGGGCGCGATCGCTGCGCCGCGGGCGGATTGCCATCGCTACCTGGCCGGTTGGGTCGGGCTGGCGATGATTGGTGGCAGCTTTGTTTGGCTCGGCCATGGCACACCGTTTCCGGGCTTTGGCGCGCTGGCGCCCTGCCTTGGAACGGCTCTGATCATCTGGGCTGGACAGGGCGGCGGCGCGGCGAGCACGGGGCTGCAGCGGCTGTTGTCGCACCACTCAATGGTGTGGATCGGGCTCTTGTCCTACAGCCTGTATCTCTGGCACTGGCCGATGATCGTGTTTGCCGAACATGCCAGCGTCGCGCCGCTCTCGACCGGTTTCAAGCTGGCACTGATCCCGGCTATGGGGCTGGTTGCATATCTCAGCTGGCGGTTCGTGGAGCAGCCTTTCCGCCGGGGCGACCGGATCTGGCCGCAGCGGCGCCAGCGCTGGGTCTATGCCGGGGCGGCGGCGGCGGTCCTTGGGAGCTTCGGGCTCAGCGCGAATGCGCTGGAGGGCTATCCCCAGCGACTGTCGCACACGGCCAAGAGCCTTGCTGCGTATGAAGCCGCCAGCAGTCCAGACCGGGCCCGGTGCCATGCCAAGGTGCGCGGGCAAGACCGGTATCGCGGCGCCTGCCGCTTCGGGCCGCGGGGCGGTGAGCGGGTGATCGTGTTTTCCGATAGCCATGGCACCGAGCTGAGCTATGCCTTTCGGCTGCACGCAAAAGCCCATGGCCTCCGCGTGACGCAGGTGACCGGTTCGGCCTGCCCGCCAGCGGTGGCGTATTTTCCGGATATGCGCGCCCAGTGCGCGGGCCATACCGACCTGATGCTGAAGGCGATCACACGCGAAAAGCCGGCGACCGTGATCGTGCAGGCGAACTATGAATTGTGGAACAGCATGGCCAAGAGCGAACAGTTCTGGACCGGCTATGAGCAGACCCTGGCGACCCTGACCGAGGCCGGGCACCGGGTGGTCGTATTGGGGCCTATACCGACCGACCCGAACGGGTCGCTGCCGCTGACCCTGGCCCAGCAGGTCCAGCTGGGGCGTGATCCGGCGGCGTATCAGTTCCCCGTGGATGCGGCGATCCGGGATGAGATCAAGCCACGGCTGGAGGCTATCCTGCGCCGGCAGACTGTGGAGTACATCCCGCTGATGCCGGCTTTGTGTGGGGGAGACGTCACGTGCCGGGGGATGAGCGGCGACACGGTGGCCTTCTTTGACAGCAATCATCTGTCGGTGCCGATGGCTGAGCAATTACTGACCGAAACGATCCTGCCGCAGATCTTTCCACAGGCACTGGCGGCGGCGGAGACTTCCGGAGAGTAGGGCGAAACGGCCCTATTCAGCTGGCTCGGCCAGGGCTTCGGTTTCCGCTTCCAGCCGCCGGGCAACGTCGCCCGGGCTGCCGGTCCGGCGCGCGAGCAATGCATAGGCGGTGGGTACGATCAGCAGTGATACGAGCACCGCGGCGATCGCTCCGAACAGGATGACGATGCCGATGGCATAGCGGGTCTCCGCGCCGGCACCTGAAGAGAGGATCAGCGGCGCGGCGCCGGCGGCTGTCGTCAGGCCGGTCATCAGGATGGGGCGGAACCGGGCGAGTGCGGCTTCGCGCAAGGCGGCGTCGAACGGGGTCCCGCCATCGCGGAGCTGGTTGGCGAACTCGACGATCAGGATGCCGTTCTTGGCAGCAAGGCCGATCAGCATGATCAGACCGATCTGGGTGTAGATGTTGAGGCTTTCGCCTGTCAGCCACAGCCCGAGCAATCCCCCGCCCACGGTCACTGGAACACAGAGCATGATGACAAGCGGATGGATCCAGCTTTCGAACTGGGCAGCCAGGACGAGGAACACGATCAACAGGCCGATCACGAAGACGAACACGATGGAAGAGCCGGATGTCTTGTAGTCCAGCGACTGGCCCTTGTAGTCAAAGCTCGCCCCGTCGGGCAGCACGTCCCGGGCAATCTGTTCCATGCCGTCCAGGGTGTCGCCCAGCGATGCGCCCGGTTCCAGGCCCGCTTCGATGGTGATCGCGCGGACCCGGTTGTAGCGGTTGAGATTGGGGCTGTCGGCCAGCGGCGCGACTGAGACCAGATTGGACAGGGGGATCAGCTCGCCCGACCGCTGGGACCGGACATAGATGTTCTGGATGTCGTTCGGTGTGTTCTGGTCCGAGCGCAGGCCTTCGAGGATGACGTCATACTCCTCACCGTCGTCGATATAGGTCGTGACGCGGCGCGAGCCGAGCATGGTCTGGAGCGTGGAGCCGATTTCCGAAACGGTGACGCCGAGGTCGGCGGCTCGGTCATAATCGACCTGCACGCGGAATTGGGGTTGGGTTTCCTTGTAGTCCCAATCGATGTCGGAGAGGCCGAGATCGCTTTCTTCCAGGGCGGCGACGTACGTGTCCCGCCAATCGACAAGCTCTTCATAGGTCGGTCCGCCGAGCACGAACTGGACCGGTTTTCCGGTTCCCCCGCCGAGGCCCTGGCGCATGATCGCGAACGCGCGGATGCCGGGCAGGTCCGACAGTTTGCGATTGACCTCGCCGATAATCTCATTGGCCGGCCGGCGGACCGCCCAATCTTCCAGGACGACGATGATGAAGGCCTGGTTGAAGGCTGACGAACCGAAACCGGGCGCGCGGATCAACAGCCGCTTCACTTCGCCGGTGCCGCCCTCTTCCTCAGGCATGGTATAGGGCACCAGCCGGCGCTCGATCTCGTCGAGATAGCGCTCCATATAGCTGAACGAAGCCCCCTCAGGCCCGCGCACGGCCACGAAGAATGCCCCTCGGTCTTCCTGCGGGACATATTCGGCCTCGATGTTGTTGAACATCCAAACCGACCCTGCCGTGATGCCGGCCAGGGCGAGGGCGACCACCACCGCGCGCTTGACCAACAGGTCGAAGACGCGGGCATAGCCGTCTCGGAGCTTGTTGAAGATCCAGTCCATGCCGCGCGGCAGGGCAAGCCAGATGCTGGTGTCATCGGTTTTCGGCTTGACCAGCTTTGAGGCCAGCATCGGCGAGAGGGTGAGCGCCACCAGGCTGGAGAAGGCGACAGCGGCCGCCATGGTGAAGGCAAACTCGGTGAACAGCCGGCCGATATCGCCTTCAAGGAAGGTGATCGGCACGAAGACGGCGATCAGCACCAGCGTGGTGGCGACCACAGCAAACCCGACCTGCCGGGCACCACGATAGGCCGCGACCAGGGGCGTCTCGCCATAGGCGTCCATGCGGCGGTGGATGTTTTCGAGCACGACGATCGCGTCATCGACGACCAGGCCGATCGCTAGGACGAGGGCGAGAAGGGTGAGGAGGTTCACCGACAGCCCGAGCGCGAACAGAACGATGAAGGTGGCGGTGATCGAGATCGGTACCGTAATGGCGGGGATGAAGGTGGTTCGGATGCTGCCGAGGAACAGGAAGATCACCAGCGTGACGAGCGCCACGGCAATGGCCAGGGTGATGTAAACCTCGCGGATCGAGGCTTCGATGAACACCGAGCTATCAAAGCTCTGATAGATCTGGATACCGTCGGGCAGGGTGGTGTTGAGCTGGGCGGCGAGGTCCTTGGCGGCGCGGGCGACATCAACCGTGTTGGCGGTCGATTGCTTGACGATGCCCATGCCGACCATGGGGATGCCATTGCCGCGAAAGAGGTTGCGGTCTTCGGCGGTGCCGCGTTCAACCCGCGCGACATCGCCGAGCCGGACCAGATAGCCATCATCCCCTTCGGCGATGACGAGGCTGGCGAAATCATCGGCGGTCTGAAACGCGCGGTCGATGCGGACGGTGAAGGTTCGGGTCTGGGATTCGAGACTACCGGCGGGCGCTTCGATGTTCTCGCTGCGCAGGGCGCGCTCGATATCGCTGACGGCAAGGCTGCGGGCGGCAAGGGCGCGGCGGTCGATCCAGACCCGCATGGCATAGTTGCGGGCACCGCCGACACGGACCCGAGCGACCCCGTCCAGCGCCGAGAAGCGGTCAACCAGCGTCCGCTCGGCATAGTCTGACAGCTCCGCCGTGGTCAGGGTTTCGCTGGCAAGGTTGAGCCACATGATGACGTCATTATTGCCGTCTTCCTTCTGGATCTCGGGCGGGTCGGCTTCGGGGGGGAGATTGTCGAGGATGCCCTGGACGCGGTCGCGCATGTCGTTGGCGGCGGCATCGATGTCGCGGTTGATGGAGAACTCGACACTGATCCTTGAGCGGCCGTCGCTGGAGCCGGAATCGACAAAGCGGATGCCTTCGACGCCGGCGATCCGGTCTTCGATCACTTGGGTGATGCGGGTTTCGACAACGCTCGCCGAGGCGCCGGGATAGCGGGTGTCAATGGTGACGATCGGGGCGTCGATGTCGGGATATTCGCGCAGGGGAAGCTGGTTGAACGAGGTGACGCCGAACACGATCAGCAGCAGGGCGATGACCGAGGCGAAGACGGGGCGCTTGACCGAGACGTCCGAGATCAGCATGGCGCCGGTCCCCTATTGTCCAGCGCCGGCAGAGGCGCCGCCGCCTGAGCCGGGTACCGCCGCCGATGAGGATGGCCGCAATGCCGGGTCGGGGGTGAGCAGGCTCTTGTCCTCGATCCGTAGCGGGGCGCCTTCGCGCACGCGGATGATCCCTTCAGTGATCACGCGCTGGCCGGTTTCCAGTCCTGCCAGGATCTCCACGCGGCCGGCCTGCCGGGTGCCGGTGTTGACTTCGCGCCGGGCCGCGATGGGGCCGTTGTCCCCCTCGGCGGCGACCCAGACAAAGGTCCGCGGGCCAACCGACTGGATCGCTTCTTCAGGTACCGCCAGGGCGGTCCGCGGATTGGCGATGAGATTGACGGCCATGAACATGCCGGCCTTCAGCAACCCGTTTTCATTGGGCAATTCGGCGCGTACCCGGACGGCGCGGGATATTGGATCGATCGCATTGTCGACGCTGGCGACCGTGCCGGTGAAGGTCTGACCTGGCAGGTCGTCGGTGAAGCCTTCAATTTCGAGACCTGGCTCGACGGCCGTGAGAAAGGTGGAAGGGACCGAGAAATCGAGGTTCATCACGCTGTCATCGATCAGGGTCGCAACCACGTCGCCGGGCCGGACATAGGAACCGACGCTGACCTGGCGAAAGCCGAGCACGCCGTCGAAGGGCGCCACAAGCACCCGGTCGCGCTGGCGGGACTGGACGGCGCGAAGCTGGGCCGAGGCGGAATTGAAGTTGCGCTGGGCCTGGTCGAGCTCCGATTGCGAGACGGCGTTGTCATTGGCCAGGCGTTCGACCCGTTCAAGCTGGCGGCGGGCCTCGTCCACATCGGCTTCGGCGGCTTCGACCAGGGCGGCCTGCTCACGCTGGGCGAGGGAGAGGAGGGTCTTGCCCGCTGGTACACGCTGGCCGTCATCGAAATAGATCTCGGTCACCCGGTCTGCCGCGTTCAGGGTCAGCTCGACCCGCTCGTTCGGCTCCAGCGTGCCGAGGGCTTCGATCGTGTTGGAGAAGGTTTGCTCGCCCACCGGTTCGACGAAGACGCTGGCTGGGCCGCGGAATTGGGCCTGCGCCGGCATTGCGGCGAGGAAAGGTGCGGCGGCTAGCAGGATGGCGGCGGCGAGCGACTGCACGGTGAGCGGGCGGCCGAACGGGCGGATGCCGGATCTGAGCAGGGTCATTATTGTGTCCTAACTGGCGCGTCTGGCCGTCAAGGTGTCATCGTCCCAAATGCCGCCCAGGCTGCGATAGGCCCGAATGGCACGGCGTGCGGTTTCCAGCCGGCTTGCAGCCAGCCTGTCCTCGGCGTCGAGGCGGGTTCTCTGGGCGTCCAGGACGTCGAGATAGTCATCGAGCCCTTCCTGGAACCGGAGGGTCGCGAGCGCCAGTGCCCGCTGGGAAGCTTCCGCCGCTGCCACAAGGTCGGCTCGGCGGCTGAGTTCGTTGATATAGAGCGAAAGTGCGGTTTCGACATCTGACAATGCGTCAAACACCGCTTGTTCGTAGCTGGCAGCGGCGATTCCGGCCCGCGCATCGGCGGCGTCAATGTTGGCGCGAACGCGCCGCAGGTCGGGCCCGGCCCAGCGCAGGGCGGGGCCGATGGAAAAGCCGAGCCCGTCCTCGTCGAAGAAATCGCCATTGGTGTTGAACAGGGCCGACGCATTGGCATTGAGGGTGATTTCCGGAAACAGGTCGGCCCGCGCCGCAGCGGTCAGGGCCAGGGCGCCGGCGAGGTCGGCTTCTGCGAGCCGGACATCGGGCCGCCGCCGGAGCAGGGCGCGGGGCGTGCCGACGGCTAGCGGGCCGGCCAGTTCCGGGATGCGCGGGCTTTCGCCCTCAAGCAGGTCTGCAAACCGGGCGCGGGCCAGGGTGGCAGGCTGGCCGGTGAGCGCGGACAACCGGTTCACGGCGGCGTCGATATCGGCCTTGAAGGTGGGGATCGAGGCCAGCGTGGTCCGGTAGATCGCTTCGGATCGGTCGAAATCGAGTTGGGTCGCGCGGCCATTGTCCCGAAGCGCGGCGATCAGGTCGAGCCCTTCCTTCTGGGCATCGGCATTCTGGCGGGCGACCGAGAGGCGCCGCTGGGCACCACGCAGGTCGACATAGGCAAGCGCGGTTTCGCTAGCGATGGTGACAGCGAGGTCGCGGCGGATCTGGCGTATCGCATCGCGGGAAGCTTCAGCGCTGTCGACCAGGGCGGCGATGCGGCCATAGGCGTCGAGTTCCCAGGATGCGAAAAGGGCGGCATCAATGCTGGCATCGGGATCGCCGCCGGGTCCAGCCGGGCGGCCCACATCGGCGCCAGCCTGGCTGGTCAGGTCGGGTGAGCGGTCCAGCGTAATGCGGCGAAGTTCGGCCTCGGCGGCCGCGACCTGGAAGTCGGCCCCGTTCAGCGCAGGGCTCTGCGCGAAGGCTAGCTCGACCAGGGTGGGTAGGATCGGGTCGTGAAATCCGTCCCACCATTCGGCGGCCACAGGTTCGGCACTGACGGTTTCAGGGCTGAAGGCCTCAAGCGCTTCGGGTGCGGGATCGACCACCGAAATCGGTGCGGGGGCGACAGCACAGCCAGCCAGCAGCGGCAGCGCAAGCGCAAGGGCTCGAGGCGTGCGCCGGGGACGCTGCAATCGAGGCAGCGGGCTGGGGAGTTGAAAAGACATGATCACCGGGCCTACATGGTCCTGTTGGAGGGAACAGCAAGCCTTAAACCCCTCCAGCCGCCGAAATCCGTCGCGTGCCTAATCTTCGAACACGATTTCGGGCGGTGGCCGGTTTTCCAACTGGTCAATGGCGATGGCCGTGTCCCGGGCGAGGGCGTGAAACAACTTTTGCGATGGCGGGTCTGTGAGGGCTGCTGGCTGGCCGGTATCGCCGCCAGCGCGGAGCGCGGTCAGCATCGGGATCTGGGCCATCAGGGGCAGGCCGAGCGCCTGCGCCATGGCCTCGCCCCCGCCTTCGCCCATGATCGGATGCCGCTCGCCGGTGGGATCCTCGAACCAGCACATGGTCTCGACGATGCCGAGGACCGGGACCTGGGTCTTGGCAAACATCGCCGCGCCCCGCCGCACATCGGCGAGGGCCACTTCCTGGGGGGTGGTGACCAGGATGGCGGCGGTGACCGGCACATTCTGGGCAATCGCAAGCTGGGCGTCGCCTGTACCGGGCGGAGTGTCCATGATCAGCAGGTCGAGCGGATCGCCGGGGCTGCCCCAGGCGGCATCGTTCAGCATCTGCTTGATGGCGGATATCACGATCGGCCCCCGCCAGATCATGGGCGCGTCGGCATCGGTGAGGTAGCCGATGGAGAGCGATTGCAGCCCATGGGCCGGGACCGGCACGAGTTTTCCGTCCTCACCCGTCGCGGGCTGGGCGGCCTGGGTGCCGAGCATGGTCGGCAGGGAGGGGCCGTAAATATCGGCGTCCAGCAGGCCGACCTTCATGCCTGCACGCGCCATCGATACGGCGAGATTGACCGCTACGGTAGACTTGCCGACCCCGCCCTTAGCGCTGGCGACCACGAGGATACGGGATATTCCGGGGATGGTGCCGGCCTGCGGCACTTGCGGCAAAGCGCCCTGCCGGAGCGCTTCGTCCGAAAGCCTGGCACCGCGCTCGACACGTGTGCGCTCGGTCTTGGGCGGAGCGCCGATCAGGGTGGTTTTCGGCCGGGTGCGGGGGGTGGTTTCGATGTTTGTGCGCGGCGATGGGCTGGCGGCGATTTCGGCGGTTGCGTCCACAATCCCCCGCACGGACCGGGCCGCCGCTTCGGTTTCGAGCCGGCGCCGCTCGGTTTCGGCAGCATCGCCTGCGACCGCTTCGAGGGTGAGCGCGGCCGTGCCATCCTCGGACACGGAAACCGCGATCAGCCAGTCCGGCGATCCCAGTACCTGTCGGATTTCCCCTGCCAGTTGGTCTTTCTTCTGCGCCCTTTTGCGAAACAACGCGGCATTCTCCTTGAAGGGGCCCCATGGTAGTGCACATATGCGGGGCAATCGGTGAAAACCAAGCATGTTCAAGAAACAGGAGGGGCCTTAATGCCCTGGAAGGACCAGACAGGCTCAGGCAAACACGAGGCGGCCGGTGGCCCCTGGGGTCAGGGTGGCGGCAATGGCGATGGCGGCTCACCGTGGAACCGTCCCGGCGGTAGCGGAGGCGGCGGCGGTGGCCAAGGCCAGACCGATATCGAGGAACAGATGCGCCGCATGCAGGAGCGGTTCCGCCAGGGCTTTGGCGGACGCGGCGGCAAGGGCGGCGGCCGCGGTGGACGGGGCATCGGCCCGGTGGGGTTCGGCGTGGTCGGACTGGTGGCGGTGTTGGCATGGCTGTCGACGGGCGTGGTCGTGGTCGATGCCGGTGAGCAGGCCGCGGTGTTCCGGCTCGGCAAATGGCAGACCAATCTGCCATCGGGCTTCCACGTCCACCTGCCGGTTCCGATTGAGGAGCATGTGCTGGTGCCCGTGGAATCGCAGAACCAGATCCGGATCGGCGATGTCCGCGATGAGAGCCTAATGATAACCGAGGATGAGAACATTGCCGACATCCAGTTCTCGGTGTTCTGGAAAGTGAAGACCGATGCGCCGCAGGATTATGTCCTGAACGTGAAGGACCCCCAGGCCGCGGTGCGCATGGTGGCAGAGAGCGTGATGCGGGAAGTTGTCGGCAAGAGCCCGCTGCAGAGCGTGATCACGACCGAGCGGGACGTGGTCCAGCAGGAAGTGCGCGACCAGACCCAGGCGCTGCTTGATGATTACCGCGCCGGGATCGAGGTCCTGGACGTCCAGATCGCGAAATCGGACCCGCCACAACAGGTCATCGAGGCCTTCAACGATGTGAACCGGGCCGAGCAGGACGCCGAGACCAATGTCAACGAAGCCAATCGGGATGCGAACCAGGTAGTTCCGCGTGCGCGCGGTGAAGCCGAGCAGATCCTGCTCCAGGCCCAGGGCTATCGCGAACAGGTCGTGGCCGATGCCAATGGTGAAGCCGCGCGCTTCATCTCGATCTATGACGAGTACCGCCAGGCGCCCCAAGTGACCCGCGAGCGGATGTATCTTGAAACCATGGAGAAGGTCCTCGGTTCGGCCGACAAGACCATTCTCGATAGCGAGTCCGGCGCGGTGCCTTACCTGCCGCTCGACCGCGTCGCCCGTCAGTAGGAGTTCAGACCATGCGTGTATTCATCTGGACCCTTGGTGCGCTGATCGCCCTGACGGTGATCATTGCCCTCAATTCCTTTTATGTTGTCCGCCAGGACCAGCAGGCTTTGGTGCTGCAGTTGGGTGAACCGGTTGCCGTCCGTAACTCGCCCGGCACCGATGAGGCGGGGCTCTACTTCAAGATCCCGCTGATCCAGCAGGTGACCATTCTCGACCGCAAGAATCTCGGCACCGATATTTCCGATATCGAAGTGCTGGCATCTGACCAACGGCGGTTGCGGGTGGATGCGTTTGTGCGCTGGCGGATCAATGACCCGCTCCGCTTCTACCAGCGCCTGCGCACGGAGCCAGCGGCTGAAGCGCAGCTCCAGCGCTTTACTGAATCGGCGATCCGGGAAGCGCTCGGCGATGTGCCGGTACCAGAAATCGTGTCGGGCCAGCGGGCTCAGCTGATGAACCGGATCCGCGGCACAGTGAACGACAATCTCGAACAATCGGGCATCGACATCATCGATGTTCGGATCCGCCAGGCCGACCTTCCCGAAGCGATTGCCGAAGGGGTCTACAGCCGGATGCGGTCCGCCCGGGAATCGGAAGCCCAGCGCATCCGCGCGGAGGGCAACGAGCAGGCCCGCCGGATCCGCGCCGAGGCTGAGCGGCAATCGGTGGTCATCCAGGCCAATGCCCGCGAGGAAGCCGAGAAGATCCGTGGTGAGGGCGACGCCCTGCGCAACGAGATCTATGCCGATGCGTATAATCGCGATCCGGAATTTTTCCGGTTCTACCGCTCGCTGATCGCGTGCGAGAAGT
>JBCCBN010000101.1:0-10914 GCA_039034035.1 Pseudomonadota bacterium | reverse complement strand
GCGTCTGGGGTGAGGATCTGGACTGGCTCCCAGCTGGTGCCCGGTGCGAAACAGGCACCTGCGTCTATCCTTCCCATCGGGGTACCGTCGCCGTGGCCTGGCGAGACGGGGAGCCCTCCGTCTGCGCGAACCCGAGCCCTGCAAGCGAACCCAACGCGCTTGCTCAACGCTCGCCGGGTTCACCGTCACCGGGGCCGACCGCATCCGATCCGACCAGCACCGCTTCACCGATCCCTCACCAGAAATCCTGTGCCGCCCACCTCCGTTGGAGCGATGTCGGTACGATGAGTGGGATCTCGGTCACCCTGCGCCCAGGCGGCAAAAGCCGCATTGCCGACCCATCGCTAAGTTGTAATCCGAGGCCTTGGATCAAATGCTCTGATGCGCGCTCCTGACGTACTCGCGCGGGATAAACCGGCACGGTCTCCAGAACCACTCCACCCAAAACCGCCTACGCCAGGCCATCCCCCTTAACAGCCGCCCGGCACGGATGCCCAGACCGGCACTGGCGCCCCGCAAATCCGCCCAGACCCTCGCATTCTGCGCCGGCCGGGGCGTCGGGATCTATTCGTACCGCCGTATCAGGGCGACCAGCCGGCCCTGAATCCGAACGCGGTCGGGTCCGAAGATCCGCGTCTCGAAGGCCGGGTTCGCCGCCTCGAGGGCCACGGATTCACCCTTCTTGCGCAGGCGTTTGAGGGTGGCCTCTTCCTCATCGATCAGCGCCACCACAATGTCGCCGGTATTGGCGTCGTCGGTCCGCTTCAACACGATATAGTCGCCGTCCTGAATACCGGCATCGATCATCGATTCACCTTCCACCTGGAGGGCGTAATGGTCGTCATTGTCGGTATACTCAGTCGGCACCTGAATGCGGTCCTGCTCATGCTGGATCGCCGCGATTGGAACACCGGCGGCGATTTTGCCAAGCACCGGCAACATGCGCGGCCCGCCGCCTGCAGCCGGCGCACCGCCATCAATCACGCTCGGCCGGAACGGATACCGCCCACCCGGAGGCGCGGATGGCGTCGCCGATTCCGGTAGCTTGACGACTTCCAGTGCCCGGGCGCGGTTCGGCAAGCGGCGGATGAAGCCGCGCTCTTCACGGGCCGTGATCAGGCGGTGGATACCCGATTTCGACGCCAGATTGAGCGCTTCCTTCATCTCATCAAACGACGGCGACACGCCATCTTCCTTGATGCGTTCATGAATGAAGAGAAGCAGTTCTTTTTGTTTCACCGTTAACACGGGGCGCACCTCCAGCAGGATCGTTTGTTCACAAGTGTTCTGCCATCGTTCCCGTTGTGGGTCAAGTGGCGTTCACGATCAGGCGGTGCGGAGGGCCCGTGTTTGTGATTGCCGGTCAGGGGCCAGCATGAGGCTTTCCCCGATCAGGAACCGCCGGGCGCCGGCTGCTTGCAATCGCTGGATGTCAGCCGGCGTCCTCACCCCGCTTTCGGCCACAAATGCCCGTCCCGCCGGGAGAGTCCGAGCGAGTGTTTCACTGGTTGCCAGGTCCGTCGTCATGGTCTTGAGGTTACGATTATTTATCCCCAGCAGACCCTGCGGATCGAGGGCAAAGGCCCGCCGGACTTCAGCGTCATCATGGGTTTCGAGCAGCACATCCATACCCAGATCGAGCGCCAATCCGGTCAGCTCAGCGGCGGTGGCATCGTCGAGGGCGGCGAGAATCACCAACACCGCATCGGCTCCATGGGCGCGCGCTTCGATGACCTGGTAGGGGTCGATCATGAAATCCTTGCGCAGCACGGGGAGGTCCACAGCCTCGCGCACCCGAGCGAGGTCCGCCATTTCGCCGCCAAAGCTCGGACCATCGGTCAGGACCGAGAGGCATGCGGCGCCGCCGGCGGCATAGTCTCGGGCGATCGCGGCCGGATCCGCGCCGGGCAGGATCTCGCCCGCCGAAGGGCTCTTTCGTTTCAATTCACAGATCAGCGCGTTCTCACCGCTTGCGGCCACACGGTCCAGCGCGGCAACAAATCCGCGGGGACGCGGCGCGTCCACCAACCGCGCCTCAAGCCCTGTGACAGGTATAGCTGCCTTGGCCTCGGCAACTTCCCCCGCCTTGTAGGCCAGGATACGGTCCAGCGCCGTGCCGGTTGCCAATGGGGTGCCGCCCTCTGCCATCGCCGCTCAAGCCTCGCGCCCATGGGAGGCGTTCACCAGCGCCGTGAGCGTTGCCCGCGCCCGTCCGCTATCGATCGCCTCTGCGGCCAATGCCGCGCCCGTCTTGAGGTCTGGCGCGCGGTCCAGGATAACCAGTCCCGCCGCCGCGTTCAGGCACACCGCATCGCGGAACGGCCCGGCCTGGCCCTCCAGCAAGGTGAGAATGGCGCTGGCATTGTCCTCCACGCCCGACCCTTCCAGCGCGGCGAGCGGGGCGGGCGCCAAGCCGGCATCCTCTGGCGTCACCGTGTGCCGGTGCAACGCGCCATCGCGCACCTCGCACACCGCCGTCTCGCCAGCAATCGACACCTCGTCGATCCCGTCAATCCCATGGACCACCCAAGCGCGCTCGACCCCCAGTGCCAGCAGGGCTTCAGCCATCGGCTCCACCCACTCAGCTGCAAACACGCCGAGCACCTGGTGGGATGCCGCCGCCGGGTTCGACAGCGGCCCCAGCAGGTTGAACAACGTCCGAATACCCAGTCGCGCGCGGATCGGTGCCACATGGCGCATGGCGCTGTGATGGCTACGGGCATAGAGGAACGTCACGCCGGCCTGGTCGAGGCAGAGCATCTGGCGCCCATCATCCATGTCGAGATTGACGCCGAGGGCTTCGAGCACGTCCGCCGAGCCGGTTTTGGGCGGCACCGACCGGTTGCCATGCTTGGCCACCCGCGCCCCGCAGGCGGCGAGCACCAGCGCGCTCGCGGTCGACGTATTGAGCGATTTCCACGGCAGGCCCCCCGTCCCGCACGTATCGAGCAAGGGCGCATCCGGACCGGTCGGCACATCCAGCGCCCGCGCGGCCCCCCGCATCGCCCGCGCTCCCGCAATCAGTTCCGCCGCCGTCTCCCCCCGCACGGCCAACCCTGTCAGGAACGCGCCCACCTGCTCCGGCGCAGCCTCCCCAGCCAGCAATTCGCCAATCGCCGCTTCCACGGTCTCCGGCGCCAACGTCTCGCGCCGGGCAATGGCTTTGACGGCGTCGGCAAGATGGGGGGCAGGGGTGTCAGTCATGGTCATAGGGGGTAGCGGGTCGGTCGAGCCGTGGGAAGAGGGGGTGGGCCCGGCAACGGCCGCCAAGCGAGCCCGGCCCTAACCCGCAAACACGCCCAACCAATTCTCCAATATCGTATGCCCGTGGTCGGTGGCGATGCTCTCTGGGTGAAACTGCAGCCCATACACCGGCCGGGTCACGTGTCTCACAGCCATGACGTCTCCATCCGGGGTCGTCGCATCGGTTCGGAGCGATTGCGGCATGGCAGAGCTCAGCACCGATAGCGAATGATAGCGCACCACATCAAACTGCTCCGGCAAGTCCTCGAACAGGCCCTGTTTCGACGTCCGGATCGTCGAGATCTTGCCATGGCGGATTTCCTTCGCGGTGACCACGGTGCCGCCCAGCGCCTGGCCGATCGCCTGGTGCCCGAGACAGACGCCCAGAATAGGCAGTCCCGCCGGCGCTTTCTTCACCACATCCATGCAGATGCCAGCCTCATTCGGGGTGCACGGCCCCGGCGACAGAAGCACCCCATCGGCGCCCTGGGCCAGGGCCTCATCGGTGGTGAGCGCGTCATTGCGAACAACTTCGGTGTCAGCCCCCACATCGTGGAGATAGTGGACGAGGTTCCAGGTGAAGCTGTCATAATTGTCGATGACGAGGATCTGCTGGGTCATTGGTCGAACTCGAACCTCGCGGCCTGCTGCACGGCCCGCTTTAGCGCATTCGCCTTGTGCAGCGTCTCTTCATATTCGTATTGCGGGTCGCTATCGAGCACGACCCCTCCGCCGGCCTGAATATGCACCTGGTCATCCTTCAGCACCGCCGTGCGCAGGGCAATACAGGTGTCGAGATCGCCGTTCCAGCCGAAATAGCCCACCGCGCCGCCATAGACGCCGCGCCGGCTGGTCTCCAGCGCGTCGATGATCTGCATCGCTCTGATCTTCGGCGCGCCCGAAACGGTGCCCGCTGGAAAGCCGGCGAAAAGCGCATCCACCGCATCCAGCCCCTCGCGCAGGTCGCCCTCCACGTGGGAGACGATGTGCATGACATGGGAATAGCGCTCGACAATGAATTGCTCGGTCACCGTTACCGACCCCCAGGCCGCCACGCGGCCAACATCGTTCCGCCCCAGGTCCAGCAGCATGAGATGCTCGGCGCACTCCTTCTCATCCGCCAGTAGGTCCGCAGCGCGGCGCGCATCCTCGTCGGGATCGCCGGACCGGGGCCGCGTGCCGGCAATCGGGCGAATGGCCACCCGTCCATCCCGAACCCGCACGAGAATCTCCGGGCTCGACCCGACCAGCGTCAGCGGTCCCAGCGCCATATGAAACATGAACGCGCTGGGGTTGAGGCCCCTCAGCGCCCGGTACATCGAAATCGACTGCCGGTCATAGCGCGCTGAAAAGCGCTGGCTTGGCACCACCTGGAAGATGTCGCCCGCCTTGATGTAGTCCTGCGCCTCTTCGACGAACTCGTGATACCGCGCCTGGCTGGTATTGGAGGAGAACGCTGGCGCATCGGCCGCGTTTGCTCCGCTCGGCGCCATCGGTGCGGGGCTGTCGAGTGCCTGCTCAAGCCCGTCGAGTGCGGCTTCCGCGGCCGTCGTCTCGCCGCCTTCGACCCGGGCCACCAGGATCAGTTCCTGATAGAGATGGTCGAATATGATCACCAGCGACGGAACCACCAACAACGCTTCGGGCACGCCCAGAGCATCATCGGCCGCGATTGTGACGGGCTCCACATGCCGGATCATGTCATAGCCGATATAGCCGAACGCGCCTGACGCCATGGGCGGCAGGTCTTCCCCGGTTTCTGCCCGGGCGTTTTTGGCAAAGGTGCGCAGCGCATCAACCGGTTCGGCCTTCACCGGGGCGGCATCGGAGAAATCCATTTCGGTGCCGGTTTCCGCCCGGCCGTCGACAACACGGAACCAACGCAATGGCTTGAGCCCGACAAAGGAATACCGGCCCAACCGTTCGCCGCCATGGATCGACTCAAACAGGAACGAGCCCGGCTCGGTCGGCCCGAGTTTCAATGCGGCCCCAACCGGAGTTTCCACATCACCGATCCGGCGCCGGACGATCAGCTTGGCAAGCGATGCGCCAGCGGCCTTGCGCCCCCGGTTTCCGCTCGCGCTTTTTCCGGTGCGCCCCGAGCCTTTCCCGGGCGATGCGTTCGTGCTCATTGCGGCGTGGCGATGCTGGTTTTGTAAGCCTCCAGCGCAGCGGTGTTGGCTTCAAAACCCACGGCATCGCGCACCTGGCTATCGAGCGCAGCCAGCATGTCGTTCTGCAGGGCACTGGTCAGGCGCGGCAACTCAGCGCCGCTCAGGAACTCGATTTCCTCGTCCGTCGGCGCGGTGATCGTGTTCACCCGAACCAGCGTCACCTGGCCGGGCAGGGGGCCAGCCGCGGTGATCACATTATCTTCGCTGGCCGAAAACACCGCCTGCAGCGAGGAGGGCGGCAGGCCCACATCGAAATTCGCCCGGCTGATGGCCTGGTCGGGCACCACCAAATCCCGGCCAACACCGTCGGCGGCGGCTTCAAAGTCCACCGCACCGCTCACAACCCGCTCCCTCAGATCATCGGCCAGCGCCTGGACGGCGGTATTCATCGTCTCGGCCCGGTAACGCGCCTCGACTTGCTCGCGAATCTCTTCCAGCGGCGGCGTATAGGCCTCAGCAATCGCCTGGACCTCAGCGATTAGCGTGACGTTCTCGCCATATTCCACCGGATTGGTGACAAACCCTTCCGGCGTTCCGAAGATCTCTTCGACCAACTCCGGCGCATCCGTCAGTCCGAGATACGGCCCCCCTTCGCGGGTCCGCCCATTCTCCGCAATCGGCAGCCGCCGGATGACCGGTACGCCCAATTGTTCGGCCATTTCCCGCAGGCTCAGCCCCGCGCCGATCAGTGACTGGATTTCCGCTGTTGCGTTGAAATAGAGCCCCTCCGCCTCGGTCACCGCCAACTCACCGGCAATTGTGCTCCGCACGTCCTCGAACGGAAACGGATCGCCCGGGATCACCGCGTTCAAGCGCGCAACGATCCACAACCCATCCTGCTCGACCGGTCCAACCACCGATCCCTCCCGACTGGTGGGCGCGAACAGGCCCTCTGCCAGCGCCTCGATCACCAGGTCACTCCGCAGCGCAGTGCGCTCCGAAAGGCTCACCAGTTCCGGATCGGTACTTTCGGACAGGGAAGCCCCGCCCGCCATTTTGCCGAAAAGGATCCGGGCGTCCGCTTCATTGCTCGCCACCACTTCGGTGAAGCTCCGCTGTTCCGGTGTCGAAAACCGCTGGGCCTTGGTGGCTTCGTAGAACGTCTGCAAATCCTCGTCGGGCACCGCTACCTGGTGGACGAAATCATCGGCAGAAAGACTTATGACATCCACCGTCCGCAACTCGGGGACACCGAACACGGCCTGGTTCGCTTCATAGTACGCCGCTAGGTCCGCATCGCTCGGCGGCTCGATCGGACCCACCGTGTCCGCATCCACCGTGAACCAGGACACGGTCCGCGTCTCCGCAAGCTGTATCGCCCGGATTCGCCCGAGGATCGATGGCGGCTGCAGCGCACCATTGGCCGCGCCGCTGATATAGCTGAGCGTCATGGCGTCTTTCACATCCTGCTCATAGAGCGTCGGCGTCAGGTCCGCACGCCTGAGAGCCAATCGGTAGGTGTCGAGGTCAAAGGCGCCAGTGATCTCGCTCTGGAAGGCGGGGGTCTTCTGGATGTCAGCCAGTACGGCCGCGTCGGTCGCCACTGCGCCGATCTGTGAGGCATAACCAAGGTTGGCGGTTCGTGAGGCTTCCACCGCGAACAATTGGTCGATCACCCCCTGTTCAACCGCTTGCTCCCGGGTCAGTACCGTGCCGCCTTCATTGCGTTGGCGCGACAGGAAAAATTCCAACGTACGGTCGATATCGCGCACCGTCAGCGCCCGGTCGCCCGCCTTGATGATATTGCCGCCCGTGCTGGGCGCGAAGATATCTGTGGTCCCCCAAACGGCCATCGAAATGATGATCAGGAGAAACAACAGCCCGGAAAACTTCGACCGAAGCATGTTTCGCATCATTGTCAGCATGGCAGTGGTCCTGGGCCGCGTCTTGTTTGCATGAGGCTTGCTTGCTAGGCGAGCGCCGTATGAGTTGCAAGGAGCCGAGGCATGGCACGAACGTTGATCGCCGGAAACTGGAAGATGAACGGGCTGCGCAGTGCCCTCGACGAAGCCGGTAAGGTCATTGCCGGCCTCGATAGCGCCCATAGCGACGCCGACTGCCTTCTGTGCCCGCCCACCACCTTGATCGCCGCCATGGCCGAGATGGCCTCCGGTTCGCCGCTGATGGTGGGCGGACAATCCTGCCATCCTGCCACCAGCGGTGCTCACACAGGCGACATTTCCGCGCCCATGCTCAAGGATGCCGGGGCCAGCCATGTCATCATCGGCCATTCCGAGCGCCGCGAAGACCATGCCGAGCGCAGCGCCTATGTCCAGGAACAGGCCTATGCCGCCCTCGATGCGGGCCTTGTCCCGATCATCTGCATCGGTGAGAACTACAATGAGCGCCAGCGCGGCGAAACCGACCGTGTGAACGCACGGGTCCTGCTCAAATCGATGCCGTATTTCGACCCGCCGCGGGATGAAGCGTCCTTCGTCGTTGCCTATGAACCGAAATGGGCCATCGGGACCGGCGAGACCCCGACGCTAGCGGAAATCGAAAGCGCCCATGCACATATCCGGACGATTCTCGTCGAGCACCATGGGGCCGCTGGCGCGCTGACCCCGATCCTCTATGGCGGCTCGATGAAGCCCGCCAATGCCGCCGAAATCCTCGCCATTCCGAATGTGAATGGTGGGCTGATCGGCGGTGCCAGCTTGAAGGCAGATGATTTTCTCGCCATCTACGGCGCAGCGCGCGGCTAGAAAGCCGTCACCCGCACACTGACAAACCCGCCGCCCCAAGGCTTGGCGCGAGCGTAATTTCCGCCTATCGAGCGCGCTTGAACGCCCGCGCGCCGGTATCGGCTGCCATTCAGGACCCCCCATGCAAAACGTCATTCTCGCCGTTCATATCCTCGCCTGCCTGGCCATTACGATCATCGTGCTGCTCCAGCGCTCTGAGGGCGGGGCCCTCGGCATTGGCGGCGGCAGCGGCAGCATGCTGTCAGGCCGCGGCGCTGCGGGCGCGCTGGTGCGGACCACCATGATTTTCGCCGGCATTTTCTTCATCACCAGCCTCGTGCTTACGACGCTCGCCAGCCGCGACCCCGAACGGTCCGCTGTCGAACGCGCGGCCGAATCGGAGGGCGGCGCCAGCGGTCCCATCGATATCCTCGATCCCGATGCCAATATTCTCGGCGACGACCTGACCGGCGACACGGCCGCCGAGCCCGATCCCCTGGCCGACCCGGAAGACACAAGCGCCGCCTCCGCTCCGGGCGCCGATACCGGCGACGAACCCTCTGGCACGACTGCGCCCGGCGAATCTGACCCCTTCGCCGATCCACCAAACTAGATTGGCGGGAGATCGGGCGGATGCGCACCGGCTCCGAATCAGGTCAGGGTCAAGTCCCATGATCCGCTATATCTTCATTACTGGCGGCGTGGTGTCCTCCCTGGGCAAAGGGATAGCGTCCGCTGCACTTGGCGCGCTCTTGCAAGCACGCGGCTATCGGGTTCGCTTGAGGAAGCTCGATCCCTATCTGAACGTCGACCCCGGAACGATGAGTCCCCGCCAGCACGGCGAAGTGTTTGTCACCGATGACGGCGCAGAAACCGATCTCGATCTCGGCCATTATGAGCGGTTTACGGGCGTCTCGGCGCAGAAGTCGGACAATGTCACCACCGGTCAGATTTACCGCGAAATCCTGCAGAAGGAGCGCCGCGGCGATTATCTCGGCGCCACGATCCAGGTCATTCCCCACGTCACCAACGCGATCAAGGAGTTCGTGCTCAGCGATCCGGGCGAAGGCGTCGACTTCGTCTTGTGCGAAATCGGCGGCACGGTGGGCGATATTGAAGGGCTGCCGTTTTTCGAGGCGATCCGCCAGCTTGGCCAGGAACTCGGCCCCGAGCGCGCTGTCTTCATTCACCTGACCCTGCTGCCCTACATCCCCGCCGCCGGCGAGATGAAGACCAAGCCGACCCAGCACTCGGTCAAGGAACTCCGGTCCATCGGCATCCAGCCCGATGTCCTGCTCTGCCGCTGCGACCGGGAGATTCCGGAAACCGAGAAGCAGAAGATTGCGAGCTTCTGTAATGTCCGGCCCACCAGCGTGATCGAAGCCCGCGATGTGGGCCATATCTACGACGTCCCCAGCGCCTACCATCGCGAAGGGCTCGACGCTGAAGTGCTCCACCATTTCCGGGTCAGCGATGCCCCGCCGCCAGACCTTACGCGCTGGAATGATATCGCCGAAACAATCCACAATCCGGACGGCGCGGTCTGCATCGGCCTGGTGGGCAAGTACACCGATGTGCCCGACGCCTACAAATCGGTGATGGAGGCGCTCGACCATGGCGGTCTGGCCAATCGGGTCAAGGTCGACATCCGGTTGATCAACAGCGAGGAGTTTGACGACGAGTCCCGCCCTCTCGATATTCTCGAAGGGGTACACGGGGTGATCCTGCCCGGCGGCTTCGGCGAACGCGGCGCCCGGGGCAAGATGCGAGCCGCCGGGTTCGCCCGCG
This sequence comes from Pseudomonadota bacterium, assembly GCA_039034035.1. Classification (GTDB taxonomy): domain Bacteria; phylum Pseudomonadota; class Alphaproteobacteria; order Caulobacterales; family Hyphomonadaceae; genus UBA5336. The sequence goes on along the minus strand of JBCCBN010000101.1, from coordinate 1,025 downwards.
AGAAAGGGGTTCCCTGTTTCGGGATCTGCTACGGTATGCAGCTCTCAGTCGTCGAAGCGGCGCGGAACCTGGCCGGCCTCAAGGATGCGGCTACGTCTGAATTCGAACAGGCCGAGACACCGCTTGTCGGGCTGATGGAGGAATGGACCCGCGGCAACGTCAAGGAGACCCGCCGAGCCACCGATGACAAGGGCGGCACCATGCGGCTCGGTGCCTATCCCGCCCGGCTGGGCGAGGGCAGCCGCGTGGCGGAGATCTATGGCGCACACGATATTTCCGAGCGCCACCGCCACCGCTACGAGGTGAATGCCAGCTTCATTCCCACGCTCGAGGCTGCTGGGGTCCGGTTTTCCGGTCTTTCTCCCGATGGCGCCTTGCCGGAAATCATGGAAATTCCGGACCATCCCTGGTTCATCGGCGTCCAGTTCCACCCCGAGCTCAAATCCCGCCCGTTCGAGCCTCACCCCCTCTTCGCCAGCTTCATCCAGGCTGCCGTCAAGCAAAGCCGGCTGGTCTAGCCGCCAAACCGCCGGCCCTCGGAGCCTCGCGAAACTGCCCAAACTTGGCGGTTTGGGGAAGGGTGATCTTAAGCCTCCTGTGCCAAGGTCGGTCCCAGCTTCTTGAGAAGGATGGTTCCCCATGTCCGACGTCAATGCCGGCCCCAATACGCTCACGCTCTACCAGGCCCGCCTGGCTGGAACCGATGACGGCTTCCACCAGGCCGTGCTGTATGTTGAGCACATCACCGCGGCCCTGGAGTCGCCAGCTGGCACCACGGTCGTCTCGCTCAGTAATGGCGAGCGGGTCGAAGTGGATATGCCGCTTGAGCGTTTCGTCATGCGCCAACGCCTCGACAAGGTCGCCAGCTGAAGTCGGCGCCGGGGCGAGGCCGAGCGTTCTTGTCCCGAGGACCGGGCGTTTGTCGGCAGCATGGCCGGCGATTTACCCTTGAATTTCATCCGGTGCGCCTGTACTAGCCGCGGTTTGCAATTCACCAGCAACGGCCCTCGCCGTGCTGATACCAG
>JBCCBN010000100.1:0-10979 GCA_039034035.1 Pseudomonadota bacterium | reverse complement strand
GCGAAAAACGCGGTGCTGATGCCCTCCTACGTCAATATCGGCGCCTATGTGGACGAGGGTAGTATGATCGACACCTGTGCCACGGTTGGCTCGTGCGCCCAGATTGGCAAGAATGTGCATATCTCCGGCGGTGCCGGGATTGGCGGTGTCCTCGAACCGCTCCAGGCAAACCCGGTCATCATTGAGGACAATTGCTTCATCGGCGCCCGTTCCGAAGTCGCAGAAGGCGTCATCGTCCGCGAAGGCGCCGTCCTCTCCATGGGTGTTTATCTCGGCCAATCGACCAAGATTGTCGACCGGGCGAGCGGTGCGGTCACCCGCGGCAAAGTCCCGCCCTACGCCGTCCTCGTACCCGGAAATCTACCCGATCCAAACGGCGGACCCAGCCTCTACTGCGCCGTCATCGTCAAACAGGTCGACGCCCAAACCCGCAGCAAGGTCAGCATCAACGAGCTCCTCCGCGACGCCTGAGCCGCCCGGCTTTTCCCGCGTCCCTTCCGCCCGTTTTCCCGCACCACGCGTCCACCGTGGCGGCGCCCCTCCACCTTTGCTAAGCTCTCTTCTGGGCAGAGAAATGGGGAGGGGACGGCGCCATGGCACGCCGAAAGCAACGCAAATCAGGTCTGGTCGCAGCCGTGTGCCTGCTTCTGGCCACTGGTCCAGGCGCCTGTGTGAGCCTGGGGTCCGAAACCATCCGCATGCAGCGTGGTGACTATATCGATGCGCTCGCGCGGACAAACACGGAAGAACTTCTCTCCAACATCGTCCGCGCGAAATACAATGAGGCGCCGATTTTCCTGAAGGTCAAAACCGTCACCGCACAACCCAGTATCGGCATTGGTGGAGGGGCGGAGATCGGGATTGGTGGGGGCGACATCCCCCCACCCGCAGCGCAACTTCTCCCGGCCTTCACGTACCAGCAATCGCCAACGATCTTCTATGAACCGGTGCAGGGAAAGGCGTTCGCCAATGAACTTCTCACCCCCACGGGGCCGCGGCCCGTCTTCCTGATGCTCAACAATGGCTTCGACTTCTCCACGGTAGCCGATCTCATGTTCCTCTCGATCGGCGATATCTCGAATGCTCGTTCCACGAGTGTGGCCGAACGCACCCGGTTCTCCAGCCTCGTCGCAGCAATGGAAACCCTGCTCACACGCCGAGATGCCCGCCTCGGTCTGCGCACCGACAGTGACGGCCAGGCAGCGGGGTTCACCTTGGATTTCAGGGACACGGCCTACGATACCGCAGAATTCGCGACGCTTCAGGACGCCCTGTCAATCAAGGAAGGCTCCCCTCGCATCGACCTTGTCAGCCGGTCCAGCGACGTTGAATCCGGCACCCACATCCCGTTCGCGACCCGGTCGCTCCTCTCGATCCTCAACGACCTCTCCGCCCACGTGGAAACGCCTGCTGACCATGCAAGCTGGGTCTGGTCTGGGTCATCGACCCGGAGTGGTACACCGCCGATCCGCATCCGGTCCGGCGAGCGCCCGCCGCGTGGTGCCAATACTGCGATCCGCTACAGAGGGCATTGGTTCTGGATCGCGGCCGACGATGTAGCGTCCCAGAACACGCTCTACCTCCTGCGTATCCTTTTCGATATCCAGGCAGGGTCCACGGGCGGTGATGACAGCATCCAACTCGTCGTCCCCGTGCAATAGAATACGACTGCGCCAGGGACGCCCGGCTCTACGCCCAGCCCTGCAACCGCGCCGCATGCTCACGCACCTGTTCCGACCCACCCAGCAACTGCCGGTTCGCGCCGATCCGCTTGAACCAGTAGTGCAGGCCCAGAAGATCGGTGAAGCCCATCCCGCCATGCACCTCCGTCGCCGTCCGTGCCACGAAGGTGCCGACTTCTGCCAGGTGTGCCTTCGCCAGACACACCATGACCGCAGCCTCCTCCATTTCTTCATCTACCGCGTGCGCGGCGTGCCAAACCAGAGACCGGCAGGGCTCCAGGTCCGCCACCATCTCGGCGCACAGATGCTTTACCGCCTGGAAGCTGCCAATGGTGCGCCCGAACTGCTTGCGCTCCATCGCATAGGCCACCGCCTTGTCCAGCATGGCCTGCCCCGCGCCCAGCGTATCCGCCGCAATCATCAGGCGCCCCGCCGAAATCGCCGCATCCGCCCCAGCACCCGCTTCAGTTTCACCTGTGAGAACTGTCGTTGGCGTACCATTGAAGGTCAGTTCGCTGAACCGCCGTGTCCGGTCGATCGTCGTAAGAATCCGTTCCACCACATCGGCCGCATTCATGGCGCAGATATGCAACCGCCCCGTCCGGTCTGCGACCAACACATGGCTCGCATCCTCAACATCCATGGCGAACAAGACCTTGCCTGTTAGACGCCCGTCATCGGCGACAAGCCCGGCATCCTCGCGCGCACCGATCTGCTCCATCAACGCCACCGCAAACCGCACTTCGCCGTTCGCGATTCTTCCGAACCATTCCGCCCGCCCATCCGCGGTCCCCGCTCGCGCAATCGCTGCCGGCACCATGACCGATCGGCCGAGGAAAGGCACCGGCGCCACCGCGCCGCCCAACTGCTCCTGCACTACCACCGCGTCCAGCAACCCCAGGCCCAATCCGCCAAGGGTTTCCGGCACCAACATCGAACCAAGCCCCAGCGCGCCAACAGCGTCGGAGATCCTCGCCCGCGCCCCACCATCTCCATCGGCAACCTTGCGGACCTCATCCAGCGCGCTTGCGCTCGCCAGAACACCAGAAAGCGAGTCCCGAACCATCAGCTGGTCTTCTGAAAGTGCAAACTCCATAGCGATCCCCTATACCTTCACGGGCTTGGGTTCGCGTGGCATACCGAGCCCACGTTCCGCAATGATGTTCTTCTGGATCTGCGCTGTCCCCCCACCAATGATCAGCCCAAGATCGTACATGTACCGCCATTGCCATTGGGCGAAGTCGCGCAGGTATGGCGTGTCTTCCCCATAAAGCAAACCCAGCTCCCCCATCGCATCAATCGCCAGCCGCGCCAGCTCATGGTTCAGCTCACAGCCCTGCAGCTTCACGATCAGCCCCGCCATGCCGGCGCTTTCGCCCTTGCCCCGGGCAGTCATCGTGCGCAGGCCATTGGCTTGCATCGCATAGACCCGGGCCTGCAGCGTCAACAACCTGTCCCGCATCACCGGATTGTCGATCACGCGTTGCCCGCCCACCGTTTCCCGCGCCATCAGGTCTGCAATCGCCAATAGCCGCGCCTTTGCTGCGTTCGGATCGCCGAGCATTCCGCGTTCATGGGTCAGTGTCGCGTTTGCTACTTTCCAACCCTCACCGGGCGCGCCGACCATTTGCGTCCGCGGCACCCGCACATCGGTGAAGAACACTTCGTTGAAGTTTGCAGCCCCCGTCATGTCGACCAGGGGCCGAACTTCAATCCCTGGCGTATCCATCGAGAACACAAGATAGGAAATGCCAGCATGCTTCTTCGCGTCGGGTTCGGTCCGCACCAGGCAGAACATCATGTCGGCCTGCCGCGCGGTCGAGGTCCAGATCTTTTGACCATTGATCACGTAATCTTCGCCATCAATGTGCGCCCGCGTGGTCAGATTGGCGAGATCCGACCCCGCCCCGGGCTCCGAATAGCCCTGGCACCAGACCGTTTCGCCCAGCAGGGTCGGCTTGATCCAGGCCTGCTTCTGCGCCTCGCTCCCACATTCCAGCAGCGTCGGCACAAACATCGAGATCCCCTGCCCCGCAAGGCCAGCCGGCACTTTCGCCCGCGCAAACCCTTCGGCAATGATCCGCGACTTCAGGATCTCGGGCGCCGCACCATACCCGCCGTAAGCCGCAGGCACTGTACGGGCGGCATAGCCCTGCTCGATCAGCCGCTTCTGCCAGGCCAGTCGCCGGGGATGTTTCAGGCCTTTATCATCCGGCGTCGGCGCCTCATGGCGATAGGCCTCTAGAAACGCCCCCAGTTCGGCTCGAAACGCAATATGCTCTTCACTCAGTGACAGGTCCATCAGGCTGGCTCCTTGATCTTGCGCAGACCCGGTGGAGGCGGATCATTGGGCGGTCCGGCGAAGCACTGGGCGTTCGCCATCCACGCCGTCGCGGCTGGCCCGGTCACCACCAGTGGCACATCGGCAATGTTCCGGGTCTGGGTCACCACCTGACAAAACGCTGTCGCTGGCCCCTCGATCCGCTCGGTTTCGCTTTCGGCGCCATACGTCCACACCGCGCCCGAAGGCGCTGTCAGCACAAGATACGGCATTTCGCCCGGCGGCACCTGCTTCCGGTTCTTGAACGTCCAGCCATAGGTATTCACCCCCAACACCACGATATTCCGGATGCGGTCTGCATCGTCCCGGCGGACTCCCAACTCGTCATAGACAGCCTGTCCATGGGCCCAGGTCTCCATCAGCCGTGCCGTGATCGACGACCGCGCACTCATATCCGGCCCGACCCATTTCAGGCGCCGCTTGGGATCGGCGCCGGTATACTGGTCAGCCGTCGCCTGCACATCGCCATGCCAGGCTTCAAGCAGCGCTCGGCCCGCGAGATCGTCGCAATTGCCGCCTTCAAACGCGCGGAACCCGGCCGGCGCGTCCATTGCCGCCTTCATCCGCGCTATCAACTTGGCTTCATCAGTCAGCTGGAAGCGCGCCATCTGGTTCCAGAAATAGAGGTGAGTCAGGACGTCATTGATCGTCCAGCCCTTGAAACCGGTCGGCCGCGCGAAATCGCCGTCATCCAGCTGCACCAGCAGTCTGTGCAACGCATCGCTCTCGGCGCGGAAATCTTCTGCCTCGGCAATTGCCATGGCGGCGCGTCCTCCCATTCGGCAGCCGGTAGGCCCGGCCGGCTCGTTGGAGAAGAGGATGCCGGCCCCAACCGGCGAAATCAACGCATGACGTCGCGCTAGCCTTGCCCCTAGCCCGGGAAACCCACCGCCGTCATCCGCTGGGCCGTGTCAGACACCTGGCTCGCCTGGGGCCAGGCACAATAGTCGGCGGCATAGTAAGCGCTCGGCCGGTGATTGCCGGAAAGGCCCGGTCCCCCAAACGGCATCGCACCGGATGCGCCCGCCGTCGGCCGGTTCCGGTTCAGGATGCCGGCGCGCATCTGCTGGGTTGCGGTGATCCAGCGGGCATCATCATCACACACCAGCCCACCCGAGAGCCCAAACCGTGTATCATTCGCCCGCCCGACCCCAAGATGGAAATCCGGCACCCGGATCACCTGCAATAGCGGGCCAAACAACTCCTCATCTGGGACGTCCACGGCATCGGTCACATCCACCAGGCCCGCCGTTACAAAGCCGCCGCCCCGCTCGGTTCGGGCCAACCTCCGCACCGGTTCAGCGCCGCGCTCCAGCAACCGCTCCTGGAACGCCACCGCCGCTTCAGCCGCCGCTTCTGACACCAGCGGCCCCATGAACCGGTCCGGTTCATCCCAGGCGCCGATGGTCAACCCGTCGATCCGTGCTGCAATCGCTGCAACCACATCGTCGCCGAAATCACTATCGGGTACGATCAGCCGGCGCGCGCACGAACAACGCTGACCGGTGGTCAGGAACGCCGACTGCGCAGCGATGTCCGCTGCGGCGTCCACATCCGCCGGATCCCATACAATGAGGGGGTTATTGCCGCCCATTTCGAGGGCCAGCAGCACATCGGGCCTCCCGCCGAACAGTTTGTGAAAATGGGTCCCGGTGCGCGCAGATCCGGTAAACAACAGCCCGTCAATGTCTCCCTCGACAAGGGCCGCCCCGGCCTCACGCCCCCCCTGAACCACATTCACGCACCCTGCCGGCAATCCCGCCGCCTCGAACGCCTCAACCATGATGGCCGCTACAGATGGCGCTAGCTCGGATGGTTTGAAGACGCAGGTATTCCCCGCCAGCAGGGCGGGAACCATGTGTCCATTCGGCAAGTGCCCCGGAAAATTGAACGGCCCCAACACCGCCATCACGCCATGGGGCCGATGGGTCAGGTGCATGGACCCAAAGGCCGCCTCCAACTGCTGCGTGCCGGCCCGTTCCGCCTGTGCCCTGATCGAGATCGCCACCTTGCCGACCATCGCGCCGGCTTCGGCTCGCGATTCCCAAAATGCTTTGCCCATGTCTCGGCTGATCGCTTCGGCGATGGTCTCTGTCCGCGCTTCCAGCGCCTCCGCATAGGCTTCCAGCACGGCGGTGCGGGCATGTTGAGGCGTGTCTCGCCACGCCGGAAACGCAGCGTGTGCTGCAGCCACGGCCTGATTAACCTGATCTGGTGACGCCGCCTGACCCTGCCAAACCTGGTCTCCAGTCGCTGGACAAAGGTTTTCGAAAACCGGGCCTTCACCCGCATGCCAGGTCCCAGAAATGTATGCACCCTTTTCCATCAACCGCTCCTCATCCAGATCCTGGCCCGTGCGCCGGATTTGAGTTTCAACCGTTCAAGCACCCCAGGATCGACCCGGTAAGCGCCCTCTCCCGCAGCCGAAAACCGCGCCAATGTCGTCCTGAAATCGGGCAACACATCGTTCGACGCCAGGCCCTGTATGCCATCACCCTCCCCGTCCTTGTCGCTGTCACCGGCGACCAACGTCACAACCGCGCTTTCTTGAATCGTGCGGATCCTGTCCCGCCGCGCCGACACCAGTGGGCCGCCATCGAACACGTCCACCACCCGCTCAAATTCGAAGCCCTCCCACTCCAGCAGTTTCAACGCCCCCACACCGTCCGCATGCACCCGGCCGATCACTTCACGCCCCTCCGCAGGCAATAAGTCCACATAGATCGGGTACTTTGGCATAAGATCGAGGATGAACTGGTTTCCCCTCGTGGCCGAAAGAAAATCCGCCTCATCGAAATCCATCCGGAAGAAATGCCGCCCCAGACACTCCCAGAACGGCGCTATCCCCGCCCCATCGACCACGCCCCGCAATTCCGACAAGACATGGGTGTTGAACCGCTCCGGCGCCGCTGCCATCAGCAGATACCGGCACTGGGCAGCGAGCCGGCCTGCGCCCCCGCCCCGCGAATTGGCCTTCACGAATAGTGTGCCCACCTCGGTATAGCCCTGGAACTCATTGGTCAGCACCAGCGCATCCATATCGGTACGGCGTCCGGCGATCTGGCTCGCCTGGGTCACGGTGATGATGCGATAGTTGAAGAATGGCTGCTTCAGCCCGATCCCTGCTTTCACCGCCGAGCATCCGACCACTGCCCCAGTGCCGACATCCTCCATCATCAGCAGGAACTTGCCCGATGTCGGCGCGTCCACGTCGCCCGCGAAGGCGGCCTCAGACCGGCGTAACCGTTCGCTCAAGAGCGGCTCATTCACGGGTAAACTGGTGAATCCCGGCCCCGATAGCTCAGCAAGTTCCATCAACGCGGCGAGATCACCGCTGCACGCTGGCCGCATCACCAGATCGGCCATCGCGCCTACTCCATCATCGCCTTGATGGCTGCTCCATCGAGCCGACCATCGGCTAACCGGTTCAGCAGCAGCGCCGACAGCGTCGCACGCTCGGCGAAACTATCGCTCACAACATACTCCTCCGCCGAATGGATACGTCCACCCAGCACACCCAGCGTATCCACATTCGGCACCCCGGCTGCGAAGATATTGTTCCCCTCACAAACCCCGCCTGTATCCTCGAATGTCAAGGTCAAGCCAATCGCCTCGCCCGTCGCTGCCACCGCATCAAACAAGGCCTGCTGTGCCGCATTGCGCGGCTTGGGCGGGCGGTAGAAACCGCCATGTAAATGCCCTGAAATCCCGTCCCGCGCCGTCGCTTTCGCCAACAGCCCTTCAACCTGCGCCTGCGCCCAGCTCGCCGCTTCTGCATCGGGTGCCCGCGCCCCGAACCGGACAATCGCAAGATCCGGCACGATGTTCACCGCGCCCCCGCCATCGATTGCACCCACATTGAAGCTCACGCCGGCCTCGCCCCCGTTCAACGCCTCCAGACCCAGCACAAGTTCCGCGGCCGCTTCGATCGCACTTCGGCCCGCTTCCTTGGCGCGGCCAGCATGGGCCGCCAACCCCCGCAGGACGATATCATACACCGCCGAGCCCTTCCGCCCGCCAGACATGGCGCCGGTCTCCATGGCGGGCTCATAGGTCATGCCGATCACCGCACCAGATTTCGCTGCCGCCTCCAGGGCCCATGCGCTGGCAAAATTGCCGATCTCCTCATCCGGCGTCATCACGATCCGGTAACCCACCCGCTCCTTCAGCGGTCCCGCTTCGAACGCTTTCAGCGCCTCCAGCATGACGCACAGGCCGCCCTTCATGTCCGCAAGGCCCGGCCCGTTCAGGCGCCCATCTCCGATATCCTCAATCGTCTCGAACGCGCCCGGCGGGAACACCGTGTCATAGTGCCCGCTCATCACGACCTGCACCGGCGCATCGACCCGGCCCGTCACCTCGATCACCGGCCCGGTCTCGATCGTTTCCAACTCGCCCTTCGCGGTAACCGTCTCGAACGGTCGCGAAGGATGGGCCACAATATCAGCCTCCAGCGCCGAGAACGCATCGGCCAGCCGCGGCGCGAAAGCCAACAGCCCATCCCGGTTCCAGCTCCCGGTGTTCACCGCAGACCAGTCACAGGTCCGCGCCACCATATCGGCATTGGCATCCAGCAGGCGCTCGCGCGCCGCTTCATCATCTCGGGTGAGAACAGTCAGATTTTCCATCCGCCATGGGTTCCATGCGTTCCCTGTTCTGGCAAGGCCCAGCCGACGCTGCCGAGTGTGTCTGTACGGTCACGCGACAGGCGCGTGTGCAGCCACAACCCCCTCCCGTACAGAGGTTAACTGGTCACTAAGGCGAACAGGGATTAGTCGGGCTGCCGACCCGATACAGGAGTACTTACCATGTCGAAATTCTGCTGCCTCGCTGCCGGTGCCATGCTCATCGCTGTCACCGCCCCGTCCCATGCCGAAGACGCCCTCGGCTGGAGCGGTGAAGGCTCCCTCAGCGCCGGGACCACCACCGGCAACACCGAAACCACAGATATCGGCATCGGCCTGAAGGCCGCTCGGACAACCCAGCTCTGGAAAACCGGTGTCGAAGCCTTTGCCGACTATGCCGAGACGGACGGACTGGAGACCAAGAACCGGCTCTTCCTCGCCGGCCAGCTTGATCGCCAACTCACCGACCGGTCATACGCGTTCGGCCGCCTCTCACACGAGCGCGACGAGTTCTCCGGCTTCGATTCCCGCTCGTTCATCGGTGGCGGTCTCGGGTATCAATTGGTCGAAACCGACCGCACGACCTGGTCCATCGAAGGCGGTCCCGGTATCAAGATCGACTAGATCGGCGACAACATGTCCATCGACATGCTCGGGATGCTACAAGCCGTCCCCGGCGAAACGGTAGAGAGTTTCTCTTTCATCGCGGCATCGAACTATGCCTTCGCCTTCAACGACGCCGTCCGCTTCACGAATGACACCGACGCGCTCTATGCCGAAGAATCAACGCAGTTCACCAACAGCGCCGCCCTGACCGCCACGCTGATCGATGCCCTGTCGGCCCGCTTCTCCTTCGATGTGCGCCATGACACCAACCCGCCCGAAGGCTTCGAGAGCACGGACACGGCCACCCGCGTCTCGCTCGTCTACACTATGGGTACTCCTTAGGCGCCGAGGCGCGACGCGCGACCAAGGGTGCGCGGGAGAGGTCGGCGTCAGATTGCTGGCCGGCCTCTCCTGCCAAGCGGAGGGCCGGTTCGTGTAATCGCCTCCAGCTGCGCCACGGCGCCTATACGGCGTCCAGCGCCTGCTTCAGGTCGGCAATCAGGTCCTCCGGCGCTTCCAGTCCGATCGAGAGCCGGACCATGCCATCGGTGAACCCGATATGGGCCCGCACATCGGCTGGGACGCTCGAATGGGTGGTTGAGCCCGGGTGGCACGCCAAGCTCTCGGTCCCGCCCAAACTGACCGCCAGCTTGATCAACTGCAGGCTATCGAGGAAACGGAACGCCCCCATCTTCCCGCCCGCCACGTCAATCGAAAAGGTCGAGCCGGCGCCATCGCATTGCGTATCGAACACGTCCTTCTGGGGATCGCCTTCTTCCAGATGGCCCAGATACAACACACGCTCCACCTTCGGGTGCTCCCGCAACCGATCTGCACACGCCCGCGCGGTCTCAAACGAGCGGCGCATGCGGAGCGATACAGTCTCCAGCGACCGTGTGATCAGCCAGCACGAGTGGGCATCTAGCGTCGTACCAAGGAAATTCCGCATCCGGCGGATCTTCGCAATCGTTCCGTCGTCTCCAATCGCGCCCCCGGCGATCAGGTCCGAATGCCCGCCCACATACTTCGTCAGCGAGTACAGCGACAGGTCGGCGCCATGGGCCAGCGGCTTGTGCCCAATCGGTCCCATCATCGTATTGTCGCACATCAGAACCGGCCGGTGCCCGGTTTCCACCTCCAGCAGGTCGCGTACCCGCGCGCAGGCCGCGATATCCACCAGCGCATTGGTCGGGTTGGCCGGGGATTCCGTATAGATCACCGCCACCGCCCCGGTCTCCACAGCCGTCCGAGCCTGGGCGATGATCGTGTCCTCATCGGCCCAGGAATCAAACGCAAACGGCGTGACGCCATAGTTCTGGACCATGGACCGAATGAACACTTCCGACGCGCCGTAAAGTGGGCTCGAATGCAGGATCGTGCAGCCCGGCGCTAGGCACGCCAGCAGGCTGGTGGTGATCGCTCCCATGCCCGACGAGAACACCAGCGCATCGTCGCCGCCATCGAAAAGCGTCAACCGGTCTTCCAGCACTTCCATGTTGGGATTGTTGAAGCGGGTGTAGATCAGGTCCTCTGTCGGATCGCCCGGTTCGGCGCGCCCACCCATCGCCCGAAACAGCGCCTCGCCATCGGCCGCAGACTTGAACGCGAAGGTCGATGTCATGAAGATCGGCGGCTTGATCGCCCCTTCCGACATGTGGGGGTCATAGCCATACCCCATCACCAGCGATTCAGGTTGCAGCGCATGCTCGCCAATTAGCCTTTTGC
>JBCCBN010000099.1:0-11044 GCA_039034035.1 Pseudomonadota bacterium | reverse complement strand
TGCTCATACATGTCGTCGGTTAAGATAAGCACCTGGGGATGGCGAAGAAGCACGTCGGCCAGCCCCTTCAGTTCAGCGCGGGAATAGGCATTGCCGGTGGGGTTGGAGGGGGAGTTCAGGATCAGCCATTTCGTGTTTGGCGTGATGGCGTCTTCCAGGGCCTCGGGCGTCAGTTTGTAGCTGGCATTGGCGCCGCATGGCACCTCCACTGGCTTGGCCCCGGTAATCCGCACCATCTCAGGATAGCTGACCCAATAGGGTGCCGGAATGATCACCTCGTCGCCCGGATTCAGCGTCGCCACGAAGGCGTTGAAGATGACCGGCTTGCCGCCTGGCGACACGTTCACCTGGTCAGGCGTGTAGGCGAGGCCATTGTCGCGCTCGAACTTGGCGCAGATCGCCTCCTTCAACTCGGGAATGCCGTCGGCGGGCGTGTACTTCGTCTGACCGGCCCCGATCGCCTCGATAGCAGCAGCCTTGATGTGATCCGGCGTGTCGAAATCAGGCTCGCCCGCGCCCAGCCCGATAACGTCGATACCGGCCCGTTTGAGCTCTTTCGCCTTCGTGCTGACCGCAATCGTCGCAGATGGCTGAACCCGGTTCACGGCATCGGACAATGTGATGTGCACCATGGCGCTCTCCTTCTCGTGTAGAAGCGATAGGCCGGCTGGCGGGCCGGTGCAATTGCCAAGGTCCGCTTCACCGTTGGGAAACCCTGTTGTGATACTCAAACGCGAAATCAGTGGGTGCTCAGTCCACCATCAACCAGGCCATGATCGATGTCCGTGTATCAGCAATACCTTACCAAGTCGGAGCGGTTCTTCTTCGCCTTTCTGGAAGATACCGAGCGCTATCTGCAGGCCGTGACGCCGGCCGAGAAGGCCTTTGCGGTCTGTGTGTTTGGCCTGGTGTTGATGTATTTCATCATTCGCAAACCCAAGACCTATGAGGAAGGGGGCGGCATGGGCCGGCAATTCCTCTTTGCCCTCACCATCGTGATGCTGATGGGGTTCGGCATAGGCTGGGTCTATGGCGGTGATATCGAAGCCATGGCGCGGACGCTGCCAATCTCGATCTGATTACCGCCCACATCGCGGTATTCAGCCAATCCGTTCTGTGCCGCGCGTCCAATTGCGCTTACGCTCGCCGCCAAAGCTGCCTATCTTGGTCCGATGGCCCCGCAGAGTGAACAACAGACCCGCCCGGTGCGCGGCGTCGATGTCATCAAGGACAATCTCAAGCGCCTGCCCGGCAAGCCTGGCGTCTACCGGATGTATGACGGCGCCGGTGAGGTGCTCTATGTTGGCAAGGCCAAGAACCTCAGGAACCGGGTCTCCAACTATGCCCGCATGGGCGGCCACACACAGCGCATCGCTGCGATGATCGCGACGACCGCGAGCATGGAGTTCGTGGTCACCGAAACCGAAACCGAAGCCCTGTTGCTGGAAGCCAACCTGATCAAGCAGCTCAAGCCGCGCTTCAACATCCTGCTGCGCGACGACAAATCCTTTCCCTACATTCTGATCCGCAGAGACCATGAAGCGCCGCAAATCCTCAAATATCGCGGCGAGAAACGCGACCGGGGCAACTATTTCGGCCCGTTCGCCAGCGCCAACGCCGTCATGCGCACCCTCGACACGCTGCAGAAGGCATTCCTCTTGCGCACCTGCGAGGATACGGTCTTTTCCCAGCGGACCCGGCCCTGCATGCTGCACCAGATCAAGCGCTGTGCCGCTCCCTGTGTGGGCCTGATCAATGAAGCGGACTACGCCGACCTGGCCGACCAGGCTGCCGATTTCCTCCAGGGCCGGTCTGCCGCGCTGCAGGACCGGCTGGCGCGCGAAATGGACGCCGCCGCCGAGGCGATGGATTTCGAACAGGCGGCCATGCTGCGAGACCGGATCCGCGCGCTCGCCGTCGTTCGTGCGAGTCAGGACGTGAACCCGGACGGTATCGAGGAAGCCGACGTTTTCGCGATCACCAAGGAAGGCGGGCAGTCCTGCGTGCAGGCTTTCTTCATCCGGGCCGGTCAGAACTGGGGGACATCTCAACACTTTCCCCGGCATGAAGATGACCAACCTTGCGCGGAAATCCTCGCCGCCTTCCTCGTGCAGTTCTATGACAAGCGGCCTGCCCCCCGCCTGATCCTGGTCAATGAAGCCCCTGAACAGTCCGCGCTGATCGAGGATGCATTGGGCCTTCGCGCCCCCCATAAGGTGCAGGTTCACTACCCCCAACGCGGCGGGAAACGGGAATTGGTGGTCCAGGCCGAGCGCAATGCGAAAGAGGCCCTCGCCCGGAAGATGGCAGAAGCAGCCAGCCAGGCGCGCCTGCTCACCGACCTGGCCAAGGCGCTGGACCTGTCGGCCCCGCCACGCCGCATCGAGATTTACGACAACTCCCACATTCAGGGGTCGAATGCGGTGGGCGGCATGGTGGTGGCCGGCCCGGAAGGGTTCGACAAATCGCAATACCGCAAATTCAACATCAAGGATGCCGACCTCGAACCCGGCGACGATTACGGCATGATGCGCGAAGTCATGCGCCGCCGGTTTTCGCGGCTCCTGAAATCGGCGGAAGAGGCGTCGGCCAAGCGAGAGGACAGCCGCGAGGACGAGAGCGAGGCCTGTGAATTGCGCGACCTCCCGACCTATCCCGACCTCGTGCTGATCGATGGCGGCCCAGGACAGCTCTCTTCTGTCCTTGAAAGCCTTGCCAATATCGGGCTCAGTCCCTCAGACCTCAACATCGTCGCCATCGCGAAAGGCCCAGACCGGAACGCCGGCCGCGAGAAATTCTACCGGCCCGGCCGGGCGCCGTTCCAGATGCCGATTGATAGTCCGGTCCTCTACTACCTCCAGCGCCTGCGCGATGAGGCCCATCGCTGGGCCATCGGCGCCCACAGGGCCAAGCGCAGCGCCGATATCAAGAAGAGCCCGCTGGACGAAATCGACGGCATCGGACCGACCCGCAAGAAAGCCCTGCTCCACCGGTTCGGCTCCGCCCGCGGTGTCGCCCGCGCCAAGCTCACCGATATCGCCGATGTGGATGGCATCAACCAGGCCCTGGCCGAACGCATCTATGGGCACTTCCACAGCGGTTAGCAGCGCCCAAGCAATTGTGACTGGACCGCGAGCAGGGCGCGCGAATACGGTCGCGCCCATGACGACACTTCTCCATCCTGCTGAAAAGTTTGAACATCCCCGGATCACGGCGAAGGGAGAAACACGGGCCAGCGTCGATTGGCGCGGCCTGAAAACCCTGTGGCTCAATACCGGGACGCTCTGCAATATTCAGTGCACCAACTGCTATATCGAAAGCTCGCCAACCAATGACGCGCTGGTCTACCTGACCCTGGCTGACGTGCTGCCCTATCTCGACGAGGTGGAAGCAGTGGCCGCCGGTCCCATCGAGATCGGCGTGACCGGCGGGGAACCCTTCCTTGCGCCCGAGATCATCTCCATCCTCGATGCGTGCCTCGCCCGTGGGCACGACCTGCTTATCCTCACCAATGCCATGCGGCCGATGATGCGCCCGCGGGTACAGGCCGGCCTGCTCGACCTCCACGCGCGCCATCCCGGTCGCATGACGGTCCGGGTTTCGCTCGACCACCACACCCAGCCCGTCCACGACGCTGAGCGCGGAGACGGGGCGTTCGCCGAAGCTCTGAAAGGCCTCAAATGGCTGTCGGACAATCGCTTCCGCCTGGCGATTGCCGGCCGCCAGGACCTTGCTGAAGACGAACCCGCAGCCCGGGCCAGCTATGGTGCGCTGATCAGGGCCCAGCGCCTGAACATCGATCCCGGCGACACGCGCCAGCTTGTCCTGTTCCCCGAGATGATCGCCAATGACGATCCGCCCGAAATCACCACCAGTTGCTGGGACATCCTCAACAAGGATCCGGCCAGCATCATGTGTGCTGACCAGCGCATGGTCATTCGTCGGAAGGGGGCGGCCCATGCCACGGTCACTGCCTGCACGCTTCTCACCCAGTCACCGGCGTTCCAGCTTGGCCGCACGCTGGCCGACGCCACGGCCGCGCCGGTGCTCCTCAACCACGCCTGGTGCGCCACTTTCTGCGTGCTCGGCGGCGCAAGCTGCTCGGCCTGAGCGCGCCCGCACCGCCGCGCGGACCGATCAGGCCCTCGCCTGGGCGCCCCTACTCCTCGTCCGTCACTTTCCCGCGGAGCGCCTTGACCGCGCCGCGCTGCTTCTTTCCAGCGATCCGGCGCCGCACCGATCCTGCCGTAGGGCGCGTCTTGATCCGACGCTTGGGCGGGTCGAGCGCCTTCTTCACCAACTCGACCAAACGATCACGCGCGGCCTGGCGGTTCAGGCCCTGCTGGCGATGCTGCTTGGCCTCAATCACAAGTGCACCGTCGCCCGTCAGCCGCGACCGGTAAAGCCGCCTGAAGCGTGCTTTCACAGGCGTCGGCAGCGAAGACCGGTCCACATGCCACTTCAATTGCACCGCCGTCGCCACCTTGTTGACATTCTGCCCGCCGGGACCCCCCGCGCGGATGAACGTCTCCTCCAGTTCCCAGGCGCCGATGCGCACATCGCCGCTGATCTCAAGGTCTCCAAAAGTCGGCTCGGGCATGGGTTAACGCCGTGTTCAGACGGAATTCAGGTCGCGAGCGTAAGCTCACAGATGAAGTAGGGATGATCCCCTTGGCCCAAGCCGCGCTGATTGGCCAGACATGGAGGCCGCAGATGAACCTGACGAACACGACCAGCCTGGTGAAATTGCTCACCCTGGCGATCACCGCGATGGCGCTTTCCAGCACAGCCCTCACCCCACTCGCCGAAGCCCAGCAACGCGAACGCGGTGACCGTATGGAACGCGCCGAACGCGGTGACAGGGGCGATCGACGGGACAGAGGCGAACGCCGCGACCGTGGTCAGGCCCGCGAACAGGGACACCGCGGAGACCGGATGACCCGGCTCTCCGGTGGGCCCGGCTCTGGTGGAGACGGCACGCGCGGTGATCGCAGACACCGCAGCGACGGAACCCGCGGCGATGGCCGTCGCGGCGGTGACAACAGACGACATGAAGGCCGGCGCGACGACGGACGCCGCCATGACGGGCACAATGGCCGCCACTACGCAGACCGTGGACATGGTCACCGCTATCGGGACGGTCGCCGCGGGGACCACCACCATGGCAAGAAAGACCGCCGTAACGTCCGCTCGGCATACCGGGACGGTTACCGCGACGCCCGGCGCGACACCCGCTACTATGGTACCCCGCGCCACCTCAACACCCTGCCCCGCCACGTCAGCCGCGACTATTACGGCTATGGGCACAGCAAGCACCACAAGGGCCATCGCCACCACTCCAACCGGTATCGCGACAGCTATTACTACCCCCGGCACAAGCGAACCCATTACCGGTCACCGCGCTATATCGACCGGCCCTTCTACAACCATTATCCCAAGCGCCACTACACCCCGCGCTACCACATCGGCGGGGTCTACCGGCACTATCATGGCCGAACGATCATTCTGCACGACTACTATTCCTATGGGCTCTACGATCCGCCCTATGGCTACCACTGGATCCGCGACCGGGACCGGGGCGACGCCATCCTCGCATCGGTGGCGACGGGCGCCATTATCGGCCTGGCCATCGGTATCCTGACGGACTGAAGGCGCCGTACTCGCGCCCCTTGTGCGATCACACCGACAGGGCCAGCGCCGAAACGATGACCTCGATTGCCGCAAGCGCAGGCGCTGAACCATAAAAATCAGCGCTCGGCACGTCATTCACCTTTTCGAAGGCACGAGTCGTGCTTACTCTAGAGTGTCGCCGATATCCTCGTTGGGTCGGCGGCACTGTCGTTAACAGCAGAAAGGAGGTGATCCAATGTCGAGTGAGAAACCAGGTGAGGCCGTTGGGTCGATATTGGTTTGGGGTGACGTGGAGCAGCCTCTGCGGGCCGTCTGAACCAACACCGGAGGCAGGGATCGTTTGACCCCTGCACCAAAGATCCAAGAGCTGATCCGGCTCACGGGCGCCACCCTTCGGGGTGGCGCTTTTGGTTTCAGCCCCCACCACAACACCAGCGCCAGCACCCCGAATGTGGCAATTTCCGGAAATGTCGGCGCCGGCCCCATCCTCGCCCCATTCTGTTGGCAACCACACCATGGTCGGCGCTTCGCCGGCGTTGAGGCAATCGCGAGATCCATATGAGGCGACAACGATATCGATCGTGTACAGCCCTCTCGACTCTGAGGGGGCGCGTGAGTGCTCCCCGCGCATTGGCCGGGCTGCGCTGACGTCACTTTGAAACCCTGAAACGGTTTACCGGTGCTGCTGGCAATGCCCCATGGGGATGCCAGTCATCCGGCTTGTGATGGAGGTCTGCCATGGCAGACGGAATGGCAATGCGCCTTGCCCAGATCGGCAAGGCCGCCAAAGGCCCAACGCCCCTGCTCAGCTTCCTCGCCGGCCCCCATGCCGACGCGGTGGCCGCGTGCTGGCCAGCCCCGCATGACCGCTTCTTTGCGCTTCCGGCTGCCCGCCGGCACGCCGCAGTGGTCCTGTTGGCCCAGGGTGCCGAAGATCTCGGCGCCCTTGCCCGCATCGTGGAGCGTCACAAGGATGCGGATATCGCCAACCGCCTGATGGCGGGGCGCGATGTCCCGCCCGGACTGATGAAAGCGATGGCCCGCATGGGAGAAACCCAGTGGCGGCTGGATGACTACGCCCTGTTCCTCGACCTGTTCGGGGATGCCCAGGCGAGCCCTGTGCTTCGCCACATGGCGGAGATCCGGCCCGAACAGCTTGCGCTGATCGGAGCCCTGCCTGCAGGGCTTCGGGACGCAAAAGTCGTGGCCATGGTCCCCAATCTGGGCGCTGCTCGCGATCTTGGCCTTGCCTTCAACCTGGCAGGCCGGATCCAGGGCACCGGCGAAGGCCGTCGCCTTGCGGCGCGTTGGAGCCGGGCCAAGGACACCCAGAAACTGCTGGCCATGGCGGTCGAGGATCTGGAACCCCAGCGCTTCGTCCGCCCGCCTGAAGTGCCCGTGCTTCCGGCCGTGTTCGAGCCGGTGACATCGCGCAAGCAGTTGGGCGCCATCGCGCTGGAGTTTCAGAACTGCCTGCGCGACTTCGCCTACGACCTGGCGATGGGCCGGATGGCGGTTTTCGCCTGGCGGGTCGAGCCTGCCATCGCCCTGGCCCTGCGCTGGGACGCGGCCGGCTGGCGCCTTGCGGAAGCCGAACAGGCGGCCAATGAGCTGGCGGAAGAAGCCCAGCTCCGCGAACTGGTCCAGATCCTGGCGAAAGTCGGCATTCGCGCCGGTCCGGGGCTTGGAACGCTGGTTCGGCGGCTGAACAGTCACGCGAACGGCCATGTCGAGCATGTGGGCGAAAGCTTCGTTGACCGCCTGGAACTCGGTGAGCTCTGGGACTGAGACGCAGCGGAAAAGCCGGTCTCCCGAAAGGGAGGCCGGCTTCTCTTTCGCCAAGCTGTCACCCTTGCCAAAACCGCCGAGACAGCACCACAAACACCGCGATGAATTCCAGTCGGCCTAGCAACATCGCAATCGCGCAAACCCACTTCGCGAAGCTCGAAAGCGTCTGGAATGTCCCGTTAGGTCCAATCTCGGGACCAAGCCCCGGACCAACATTCGAAACCGACGCTGCCGCTGCCGATATCGCCGTCAGCGGCTCGTCGACCTGGGTGCCGATCAACATCGCGGCGATCAGGAACGTTGCGAGATACAGCCACACAAACACCATCACCGACTGGAGCGTGTCTTCATCGACCCGCCGGCCATTGTATCGCACCGGTGCCAATTGGTGGGGACGGACAACCCGCTGCGCATGGGCCCAGATCGCCTTCACCGAGATTTCCAGGCGGAACATCTTGATGCCGCAGGCCGCCGAGCCAGCACAGCCGCCAAGAAAGGTCAGCGCGAGAAACAGGATCACCACCGGATTGCCCCAGAGGTCATAGTCGGCCGACGCGTAGCCTGTACCAGTCATGATCGAGATCACGTTGAAGCTGCTATGGGTCAGCAATGTACCAGTGTCCTCGAATGGCGGCGTAGGCTGGTTCTGCGCCAGCACAACAATAAGCAGGGTGAAGATCACGATCAGCGCTGCATAGAGCCGGGGCTGGCTATCGGTCAGCAGGCGCCGGGGAGCCCCCCGCAACAAGGCCAATGCCAACAGGCTGAACGGCAGGCCGGCTGCGAACATGAAGACGATCGCGACGTGAATTGCCCCGCTATCGGCGAAAAAGCGGAAAGATGCATCATGGGTCGAATATCCGCCGGCGGAGACGGTGGTCATCGCATGGGCCACCGCGTCGAAGCCGCTCATGCCCGCGGTCAGGTATCCGGCAGCGCAAAGGACCGACAGGATCAGGTAGACAAGACCGGTCTGCGCGGCGATGTCCGCCACCCTTGGAAGGAACTTCCCTGACTGGTCCGAACTTTCAAGCTGGAACAGCTGCATCCCGCCAACCCGCAAGGTCGGCAGGATCGCGATGGCCGTCACGATGATCCCAATACCGCCGATCCATTGAAGGATCGCCCGCCAGAGCAGGATGCCCCGAGGCTGGTCGTCCAGCCCTGTGATCACAGTGGCGCCCGTGGTTGTCAGCCCGGAAATGCTCTCGAACATGGCATCGGTGAACCCCATCCCTGATCCGATGAACGGCGCTGCCGCTACCAACGGCAGGACGAGCCAGACCAACACGGTCAGCAGGAACGCCTCTCGCTGCCCCGTACGCGGCGGTCTGGGACCTCGCATCAGAAGATAGACCAGCCCGCCAGCCAGGATCGACAGGAAAGACGTGATCGCGAACACGGCCCAATCGGCACGCTGGTCCATGATGTCGATCCATGCCGAAGGGATCATCGCCACACCGAGCAGCGCTGTCATGATGCCCATTGCCAGAAGTACGGCACGCAGGTCCATGGCACTGGACCTAGCGCGAAACTCTCAAGATGTGGTCAATTTCGGCAGACCCGCGAACGAGGGCGAGCGCGTCTATTCGGGCCCTTCGCAAGGATGGACGGGCGCGCTATGTCGAACCCATGGCAAAGAGTCCCGAAGACACGATCCAGGAATTGTTCCGCCAATCGCTCGCAATCACGGCGAAGGCCATGTCAGCTCAGCGCGACGTGGAAGTGACGTTCGCGTCCGATGGTCCGCGCGTGGCCACCGGCCGACTGGTCTTGCCCCCTCCGCCACGGGAACTCTCGCCACTCTTGGCCTCCCGCGTCCGGGGCGAAGCCGACGCCCTGTCCTTGCGGCTCGCTCACCATGACCCGGACGCCCATTCGATGCACAAGCCGCAGGGGGAATTGCCGCGAGAAGTCTACGAGGCCGCCGAAACCGCACGCATCGAGAGCCTCGGTGCGCGAGCGATGGAAGGCACGGCGGACAATCTCGACGCGGCCCTGACGGCTCGGTGCGAGCGGGATGGCTTGGCGCGGATGGAGGACCGACAGGACGCGCCGCTCTCGGCCGCTGTCGAGTTCCTGTTGCGCGAACGGTTGACCGGGCGCCCGCTCCCGCCAGCCGCTGAAGGCATTGCCGCCCTGTGGCGAGACGAGGTGAATGACAAGGCCGGCGGCGCAATCGAACAACTGGTCGAGCAACTCCATGACCAGCCGGCTTTTGCAAAGACCGTAAAGACAATGATCCGCGACCTGACCGCGGGCGACAGCCATCCCGACGATGGCGAAGACAATGACGAAGCCAGCGCAGAGGATGACAGCCAGGCCCCGAATGACAGCGACGGCGCCGACCAGGAAATGCCCGATGAGCCGATGGGTTCGAGCATGGAAGAGCTGGAAGCCGGCGAAAGCGACGAGATGGACGGCGAAGAGGTCAACGTCTCTGTCGAGGCAGATGCCGATATGGAGGCCGACGACACGCCCGATGAAAGCGATGACGGCTCCAAACCGCTGCGGCCAAACTACCTGGATGGCGACGACCGGGACGATTTCCTCTACCGCGCCTTCTCCCAAGCCAATGACGAAACCGCCAGCGCGCCCGATCTCTGCGACCCTGAAGAACTCGCGAGGCTCCGAGCCTATCTCGACCACCAGTTGCAAGGCCTGCAGGGAGCGGTGTCGAAACTCGCCAACAAGCTGCAGCGCCGCCTCATGGCGCAGCAGAACCGGTCATGGAGTTTCGACCTGGAAGAAGGCGTGCTTGATACTGCCCGGCTTACTCGGGTGGTGATCGACCCGACCGCACCCCTTTCATTCAAACAGGAAGACGAGAGCAAATTCCGCGACACGGTGGTGACGCTGTTGCTCGACAATTCCGGCTCCATGCGCGGGCGGCCGATCATGGTTGCAGCCCTCTGTGCCGATATCCTGGCACGGACGCTAGAGCGGTGTGGGGTGAAGGTCGAAATCCTCGGCTTCACCACCAAGGCCTGGAAAGGCGGGGCGGCGCGTGAGGAATGGGTGAAGGCGGGCAAGCCCGGCAATCCGGGACGGCTGAACGATCTTAGGCACATCATCTACAAATCGGCCGATGCGCCTTGGCGCCGGGCGAGGCGGAACCTCGGGCTGATGATGCGCGAGGGCCTGCTCAAGGAAAACATCGACGGCGAAGCCGTTCTCTGGGCCCATGACCGGCTGCTGGGCCGGCCCGAACAGCGCAAGATCCTGATGGTTATTTCTGATGGCGCGCCAGTGGATGACAGTACGCTGAGTGTGAATGTCGGGAACTATCTCGAGCGGCACCTGAGGCAGGTCATCGCGGAGATCGAAACGCGGAGCCCCGTGGAGCTGATCGCCATCGGTATCGGCCATGATGTGACCCGATACTACAAGCGAGCGGTCACAATCGTGGATGCCGAGCAGTTGGGCGGAGTGATGACCGAGCAACTCGCTGCCCTGTTCGATCCTGAAGGCCCCCATCCCGAAGCCATGGCGGTCCCCCCGCTGACGCGTCAGACAATGCGGGCACCGGGCGCGGGCGGTGGGTCCGGTGCGGTCAGCGGCGCCGGGGCAGGTTCGCCAAGCTATGGCCGCGGCAAGGTCGATCTCGGGCGCGGCGTGCGGAAGA
>JBCCBN010000098.1:0-11081 GCA_039034035.1 Pseudomonadota bacterium | reverse complement strand
GACGTAGTCCGCCATCGTCCGTTCGTCGGCGCTGAAGTTGTTCTTTCGAGCAACTTGCGACGACGTCTCTCATCTGTACCGAACAACACGTCGAACAACCCTCCTCCACCAAGCAAGTCGACAGCATCCCATTATCCACCTCCTTACCCGCTTGTGCTTCACGCGACAGAGATCGGTGACTCTGCAGTTCCCCTCTACTTAGTCTCCCTTAGGACAGAGTGGACGTGGGCTGGAGGCGTTGCTCTGTGCGTTGTCCTCAGGGTTCGGATTGGTGGTACCACTCGACCTGCCATGCGTGCTTCCTCTCTCTCTTTGGACATACAAGCAGGACCGCTCTGCCCACCAACGAGCGATCGACAGCAAGCAACCAAGCAAGCAAGCAAGCAAGCACGCACGCACGCACGCACGATCATCAGGCCAATGCCGCCGGCCCAGCTTGACCAGCCCAGGGTCTGGCGTGCGAGATCGGCGAAGATCGCCCCGCCGGCGCCAAACAGGTTTTCCGCCGACAGGCCTGTGGCTGCGTTGAGGCTGGGGTCGGTGGGCACGTAGGACGCCACGCTGCCGCAGATGAACACGCCAGCGCCAAAGGCAGCCGTGCCGGTGATGATGCGCCATACGGGATCGCTGGCGCCGCCGGATGGGCGACCATAGGCGGCGGGATCACCGTCGGCATAGGCGGGGTACTCTACAGAACGCGACATTGGCCTATCCTAGGCGCCGAGGCCTTAATGGCTGGTGAGAAAAGCGTTAGCGGGAGGTGAATCGCGCAAGTTTCATCAAAGTTTCGCAGGGTCGGTTTTCACGACCATTTCCCATGGCTGTTTCCCCCAACCGTTTCGAGGGGGCCGCCGACGCGGGAATCTTGCGCCTGCGTCGCCACGGGTTACGGTGCAGTCATGAAAATGTTCCCTGCTACCCTGGCCACGCTCGTCCTTTCGGCGTGCCAGGCCGCGAGCCCCGATCCCGCACCCCCGACCAGAGAGGCTGCCATGCCCGATGTGCCCAAGCTCTCCATCGAGCGGCTTTATGCCAGCCCCAGCCTGTCAGGGCCGAGCCCGCGGGGGGTGCAGTTCTCGCCTGATGGCGGGCGGGTGACCTTTCTGAAGGGGCGCGAGGACGACGCGACCCGGCTGGATTTGTGGCAGTTTGACGTAGCGACGGGGGCGCCATCCCTGCTGGTGGATGCGGCCCTGCTGGCGCCCGATGAAGGGGCGCTTTCAGAAGAGGAAAAGGCGCTGAGGGAGCGCAAGCGGATTGCCGGCTTTTCCGGGATTGTCAGCTATCAATGGGGGACGGCGGATACGATCCTGGTGCCGATCGGGGGCGATTTGCACCTGGTGACACTTGCCGGCGGCGACGCAGGGGGTGGCGAGGCCGCGCCGTCCGTCCGGCAACTGACCATTACGGGGGCATTTGAGTATGACGCCAAGGTTTCACCCGGCGGACGCTTTGTGAGCTTCATTCGCGATGAAGCAGTGTGGGCGATTGATCTGGGAACCGGCGCAGAGACGCGGTTGACGCCAGAGGCCGACCCGGACGCGGCGGTGCGCTACGGCGTGGCCGAGTTCGTGGCCCAGGAGGAGCTGGACCGGTATACCGGATATTGGTGGAGCTCCGATGACCGCTATCTCGCCTATACGCGGGTGGATGAAAGCGGCGTGGATGTGGTCCCGCGCTATGAAATTGCCGCCGGTGAGACGACCGTGATCGAGCAGCGCTATCCGCGCGCCGGACGGCCCAACGCGCAGGTGTCGCTGTTCGTGCGGGATGTGGAGACGGGGGAAACGGTCGAGATTGGCGCGTTTGGCGGCGATGGTGCTGGGGCCCCGGAGTATCTGGCGCGGGTCAACTGGCACAGCCATGGCGGCGAGCAGGCGATGATTGTGCAAGCGGTGGGGCGGGACCAGACATCGATCCGCTATGAGCGATACAGGATTGGCGGTTCGTTGGGCGGGGTCGCCACCAGCGGCGAGACAATCCATGTGGAAACCCAGCCCAACTGGGTCAATCTCAGCCATGATTTCACCCCGGTAGGCGCCGGATACTACACGACCAGCGAAGCCAGCGGGCATCGCCATGTGGTCGAGTTCGGCTCCGTCGAGGGGCAGGTGACGGCTGGGCCGTGGGATGTGGCGCAAGTGCTGGGTGTGGTGCCGGTCCCCGGCGGCAATGGGGCGCCTGCGGGAGATGTGGAGCTGTTTTTCACGGGATATGCGGACACGCCGCTGGAGCGGCACCTCTACCGGATGCGGAAAGGCGACCGGCCGGTCCGGGTGACCGAGGCGGGGCTGTCCTGGTCTGTGGCGATGGCGCCGGATGGCAAGAGCTTTGTCGGCACGGGTTCCAGCCCGGACCAGCCGCCGCAAACGGGGCTTTACCGGGCTGATGGATCGCTGATTGCGTGGATCGAGGAGAATGCGCTGGATGGGGATCATCCCTACGCGCCTTATCTGGAAAGCCACACCGTGCCGACATATGGGACGCTGGCGGCGGAGGATGGGCAGACGCTCCACTATTCGATCCAGACGCCGCCGGATTTCGATCCGGCGCGGACCTATCCGGTGATCGTCGATGTGTATGGCGGGCCCCATGCGCAGACGGTGACCCGGGACTGGGAGCGGATGGCTGACCAGTTCTATACCCATCGGGGCTATATCGTGTTCCGGCTGGACAATCGCGGCAGCGCGAACCGGGGCAAGGCGTTCGAGGATGTGATCTATCGCCAGATGGGCATCCCGGAGGTGCGCGACCAGCTTGTGGGGGTGGATTGGCTGAAGGCGCAGGCCTTTGTTGATCCCGAGCGGATCGCGATCCAGGGCTGGAGCTATGGCGGGTATATGACGCTGATGGCGATGCTTCAGGCGCCGGAGGGGACGTTTGCGGCGGGTGTGGCAGTGGCGCCGGTGACCGATTGGGCGCTGTATGACACCGCCTACACCGAGCGCTATATGGACCGGCCGCAGGACAATCCGGAGGGTTATGACCGGTCATCGGTGTTCCATCATCTGGACCGGTGGGAGGGGAAGTTGGCGCCGCTATTGCTGGTCCATGGCATGGCTGATGACAATGTGACGTTCGACAATTCCACGCGGCTGATGGCGGAGATGCAGGACCGGGCCTTGCCGTTCGAGCTGATGACCTATCCTGGCAAGCGGCACGGCATTCAGGGCGAGGCGACGCGGGTGCATCTGATGCAAACGCGGATGGCGTTCCTGGACCGGCACCTGATGCCGGATACCGAATAGGCCCGAAGCGCTGGGCGCCAAGCGATAGGCCACAAGAGGAGGAGCGTTCCATGCCCGCATTCCAACCGACTGCAGTCCAGTTCCGCGCGTTTCGGGATGATCCCCATGATGGGCCGGTGTCGCAGGTGAACCTGCTGAAGTTCCGGGTGACGGCGGAATACCGGCCCGACGACCCTGAATTCGGCGAGGCGATCAGCGGCCAGGAGGCTTATGTGCGCTATTCGGAAGCGTTCACGGCGGCGGCGGCGGAAGTGGGCGGGACGACGAGCCTTCTCGCGTCAGTGGAGCGGTATTTCATTGGCGGCGGAGATTGGGACGGGGTGCTGGTGAACAGCTTTCCGAGCCGGCAGGCCTTTATCGCGACGCTGAACCATACCGGCTACAAGGCGATGAGCCGGCACCGGGATGCGGGCCTGTTGTGCCAGGAATTGCTGGTGACGCGGCCGGTCTGGCTGCATGGGGAGCGGCAGCCGGGCTGATCAGGCGGTGAGCAGGATGGCGCAGATGGCTTCGAGGCCGGCCTGGTCATCGGTGTTGAAGGCGTCCGGTTGTGTGGAGTCCACGTCGAGCACGGCGGCGAGGGTGCCGGCCTGGTCGAATACCGGCACGACGATTTCGGAATTGGTGGCGCTGTCGCAGGCGATGTGGCCGGGGAAGGCGTGCACGTCGGGGACGATGAGCGTCTCGCGGGAGGCAGCGACGGTGCCGCAGACGCCCTTGCCGAACGGGATCCGCAGGCAGCCCAGCGTGCCCTGGTAAGGGCCGACTACAAGCTCATCGGGCTTTTCGGGGTCGACCACATAGAAGCCGGTCCAGAAGAAGCGGGGGCGGAACGCTTCGGCAAGCAGGCAGGCAGCGGTGGCGTAGCGGGCGGGGATGTAGCTTTCCCCGGCGACGACGCTCACGATCTCGGCCCTGAGGGCGGCATAGGTTTGCTGCACGGTCATGGGCGCCAATAGGCAGCCATGGGCGGGCAACACAAGAGGGCCCCGAAACGGCCCTACAATAGAGATGGACGCGGGCGAAGGGGTTTGGCATCGTCTTGAACAGTGGGGTGGCAGGCGTTCGAGGAGCACACTTGCGTGGGAGAAACCTTGGCAGCTTCAAGGGTTTTTCCGGTGGGATGGCTCGCTGTTGCGCGCTTTGCGGGTTTGGCAGCGGGGGTGATCCTGGTGGGACTTCTGGCCGTCTCGGTTGAGGCGCAGGAGGCCGGCGCGGGCGCCGAACGGTCGCTGGAAGAGATCCATGCGGCGTTCCTGGAAGACGAGGATCTACAACTGGAATGGCCGGAACCGGAGCCGGAGGAGGCTCAGGAGCCGCCGCCGGGCTGGCTGGAGGCGGTCTTTCGGTTTCTGGGCAATGTGTTTGGGTTCATCGGGCCGTTGCTGCGATTAGCGTTCTATCTGGCGCTCGCGCTGGGCGTGGTGTCGATCGTGTACTTCGTGGGCCGGAGCCTGTGGGAGAAGCGGTTCCCGAGCCTTCGGCGCAAGTCCGATACCGAGCACGTGGACAGTGTGGCGGAGGCGCCGTACCGGCCCGATGCGGCGGTGGCCCGCTCGCTGCTGGAAGAGGCCGATGCGCTGGCCGCTGCCGGGCAGTTTGCTGAGGCGGTGCACTTGTTGCTGTTCCGCTCCATCGAGGACATCCAGACCCGGCGGGAGGGCGGTGTACCACAGAGCCTGACGGCGCGGGAGATCGCCCGGCTGGACGCCTTGCCGGACCGGGCGCGAACCGGCCTGGCGCCGATCATCGAGCTGGTCGAGCGGAGCTTTTTCGGTGGCCGGAGCGTGGATGCTGGCGGCTGGACGTCGGCGCGGCAATCCTACGAGGCGTTTGCCTTTGGCGAGGCTTGGGCGTGACCGGGGGGCGCGTGACGGGGCCTGTGATGGGGGGTGCGCGAGGAGGGGCGAGCATGCGGGGGGGGCACCCTTTTCGAGCCAGTTTGTCGGCCTGATGATCGCGGTTTCGAGGTTCGGCTTCATGGCCGTGATGGTGCTGACCGCCTGGTCACCGGAACTGCGCGACCGGAACGTGGCCGGCCAGCACCCCTACTCGACGTCGGCGATAGGGTATGGCGGCTTTGTCCGCTTGCTGGAGGCGCGGGGGGACCCGGTTTCGGTGTCGCGGTTCGACCGGTTCCTGCCCGAATACACCGATACGCTGAAAGTCGTGACGCTGGCGCCGGTGGGCATGGACAAAGCGTTGGAAGAGCTGGAGCTGCAGGGGTTGGCCCTCGTTGTCCTGCCCAAGCGGGTGGGCAATCCGGACCGGGAAAACCCGAAATGGCAGCGCGATGTCTGGATCCCCTCGGCCGAACAGATCGCGGCCCTGCTGGAGCCGTTCGATGACGAGGCGGAAGTCTGGCGGGTGCGGGCGCCGGCGGAGTTCGCGACCGATTTCGGCTTTTTCCGCCCGGGCTTTGACGAGGACATCCAGCTGATCCGGTCAGACCGGCTGGAACCGGTGGTGGCGACTGCGGGCGGGATGTTCCTGGCCAAGGTGCCGGACCAGGAAATCTATATCCTGTCCGAGCCGGACCTCATCAACACGGTGGGGCTGGCGGGATTGGGCCGGGCGGAAATGGCGACGGCCATGGTCGATTGGCTGCGCTATGATGACCGGGAAACGCCGATCGTGTTCGACGCAACGCTGCATGGGTTCGAACAGGCGCGGTCTGTGTTGCAGATGATGTTCGATATTCCGTTCCTGGGCGCGACACTGGTCGGGCTGGCGGTGTTCCTGATGTTCGGATGGGCCGGCGCGGTCCGGTTCGGTGCCCCGGTTCGGGCTGAGCGGGCGATTGCGCTGGGCAAGGAAGCGCTGACCGACAGTACGGCCGGGCTGATCACCATGACCCATCGCGAGCCGAGGCTCGCGCCGGGCTATCTGGCGCTGACCAAGCGCGCCGCCGCCCGGGCGATAGCGGCCCCCCGGACCCTCACCGACGACCAGCTCAATGATCTGCTGGACCGGATGGGACCGGGCGGCAAGAACGGCTTTACCGCGCTGGCCGATGCGGCGGCGAACCCTGCCACCTCCCGCGAAGACCTACTGATCAAGGCCCGGCGCCTGTTCCAATGGCGCAAGGACATCACCCATGGACAATAGTGGACCCCCGACCATGCCAGATACCCAGACAATGGACATTCGCGACGTTGGCGCCGTGGCCGAACGGATCCGCGGCGAGGTTCGCAAGGCGATTATTGGCCAGGCCGACAGTGTGGACCTGATGCTGGTGAGCCTGTTCTCGTCGGGCCATATCCTGCTGGAGGGTCCGCCGGGGACGGCCAAGACGCTGTTGGCGCAGACCTTCGCCGAAGCGATTTCGCTGGTGTTCGGGCGCATCCAGTTCACACCGGACCTGATGCCGGGCGATGTGCTGGGCACGAACATCTTCAACTTCCAGACCAACGCGTTCGCCCTGACCAAGGGGCCGATCTTTACCGACATCCTGCTGGCGGACGAGATCAACCGGACCCCGCCGAAGACCCAGGCGGCCCTGCTGGAAGCCATGCAGGAGCGCAAGGTGACCATCGATGGCGAACGGTATGGGCTGAACGACCGGTTCATGGTGATTGCGACCCAGAACCCGCTGGAACAACAGGGCACTTATCCCCTGCCCGAAGCTCAGCTCGACCGGTTCCTGTTCAAGCATGTCCTGGCCCTTCCGAACCGGGAAGAAGAGATCGCGATTGTTGGCGGCCATGGCCGGCGCACCGGGATGACGACGGCCAAATCCATGGGGGTGGAGCCGGTGGTTTCGGCAGACGAGCTGGCCGCGGCGGTCGCCGCCGTGGGCAGCGCGCGGATCAATGATGAGATCGTCGCCTATATCGTCGACCTGGTGCGCGCGACGCGGGAGAACCCGTCGCTGGAAGCGGGCGCCAGCCCCCGGGCCGCAGCGGCCCTGGCGGCCGCATCACGGGCGCGGGCGGCGCTGGAGGGCCGGGACTATGTGATCCCCGACGATGTGAAATTGCTGGCCTTTCCGGCCCTGCGCCACCGGGTCTTGCTGTCGCCAGCGGCCGAGATCGAGGGGCGGACCACCGATGAGACCCTGGCTGCGATTATCGAACAAACGGCGGCGCCGCGTTGATCTATCCGAGCCCGCTTGCAATTGCGCTGATGGCGCTGGGCGTTCCGGTGGCGCTGGTGCTGGCGGTGCTGGCGCCGGGGCTGTGGGTGCTGTCGGCGGGTTGGATCGCGGGCGTAGCAGCGCTGATCTATGGCGATGC
Source organism: Pseudomonadota bacterium (assembly GCA_039034035.1). Taxonomy (GTDB): domain Bacteria; phylum Pseudomonadota; class Alphaproteobacteria; order Caulobacterales; family Hyphomonadaceae; genus UBA5336. The sequence goes on along the minus strand of JBCCBN010000098.1, from coordinate 3,598 downwards.
GGTGCTGGGCGCACGGCTGCGGGCGGTGCGGATCGATGTGGATGCGCTGCCGCTGCTTTATATGGGCGCGAGCGATCCGCTGCCAGTGCGCATGGCGTTTGCCAGCGGACCTGTGCCTGACCGGGCGGAGCTGCGCTTGGAGGTGGGAGAGCGTTTGGCACCGCTGCCGACACTTCGGCTGAAGGGGTTTCCGGGCGGGGTTCATGAGACCGAATGTGTGCTGGTGCCGGTTCGGCGCGGCACCGCCGAGATTGTCGAGGTCTGGGCGCGGTGGCGAGGGCCTCTGGGCCTGGCGGTGAAGCGCTATCGGGAGACGCTGGATATCACCATGCCGGTGACGCCGAACACACGTTGGGTGAAGGAGGAGGCGATCCGGCTTTACTCGCGCGACGCTGATTTCGGCATCAAGGCCCAGATCGACCGGGGCGATGGGTCGGAGTTCGATGCGCTGCGCGAGTTTGCGGCCGGTATGGACCCCCGGGCCATCGACTGGAAGCACTCGGCCCGCCACCGCAGCCTGCTGGCCAAGGAATTTCGGACCGAGCGGAACCATAATATCGTGTTCGCCTTCGACACCGGCCGCCTGATGAGCGAGCCGCTGGACGGGGTGGCCAAGCTCGACCGGGCGATCAATGCGGCGCTGTTGCTGGCCTATGTCTCGCTCCGGTCGGGGGACAAGACGATGGTGTTCGGGTTTGATGCCCAGCCGGGGTTGGCGACCGGGACGTTGGCCGGGACCCGGGCCTTTCCCCGCCTGGAGATGCTGGCCTCGCGGCTGGATTATTCCAGCGAGGAAGCGAACTATACGCTGGCCCTGTCGGACCTGGCGGGCCGGCTGAACCGGCGCAGCCTGGTGATCCTGTTTACCGACTTTGTGGATACGATTTCGGCGGAACTGATGCTGGAGAATGTGCGCCGGCTCGCCGATCGGCACCTGGTTGTGTTTGCGAGCTTTGAGGATGCGGCGCTGCAGACCTTCATCGATGCGCCGCCGCTGGAGGCTGAAGACGTGGGCCGGGCGGTGATTGCCGATGGTCTGTTGCGGGACCGGGAGATCGTGTTCCGCAAGCTGCAGCGGATGGGCGCGCAGGTGATCGAGACGACGCCAAAGGGTTTTGGCGCGGCGCTTGTGTCCCGGTACCTCCAGATCAAGCAGAGGGAAATGCTGTGAGCGACGTGCTAAAATCCTACCGCTTCCGGGAGGAGCGGGAAGCGGGGTGGCAGGCGCTGGAGGCGATCCTGAAGCGCGCCGAGAGCCGGGGCGTGCGCGCGTTGAGCGACGAGGACATGATGGCCTTGCCGGGGCTCTACCGCCAGGCGGTGTCGTCGCTTTCGGTGGCGCGGACGATCTCGCTGGACCGGAACCTGACCGACTATCTCGAAAGCCTGTGCACGCGGGCGTACTTCTTCGTCTATGGCACGCGGATGACGCTGAGCCAGCGGCTGAAGCAGTTCTTTGCGGTGGATTGGCCGGCGGCGGTTTCGGCAGCCTGGGGCGCGACGCTGCTGGCGTCGGTATGTTTCTTCGGGGTCGGTTTTCTGGCGTTCCTGCTGTGCCTCAGCGACATGGAATGGTTCTGGAGTTTCCACGCCCCGATCCTGGGGGAACGGACGCCGAATGCATCGACCGAGTATCTCCGCTCGACCCTCTATACCGATGGCTACGCGTCCGAGGACTTGATGGCTGGTTTTGCAGGGAAGCTGTTTTCGAACAATAGCCAGGTGGCGCTTTATGCCTTTGCGCTGGGGTTCGCCTTTGGTGTGCCGACCGCGCTGATCCTGGCCTATAATGGAGCGATCATCGGGGCGTTCTGCGCGCTCTTCTTCGACCGGGGGCTGGGCTATGAGGTGATGGGCTGGCTGTTGATCCATGGTGTCACGGAGCTGTTTGCCATCGCATTGGCGGGGGCGGCGGGGTTTGTGATTGGCGGGGCGGTGGCTTTTCCGGGACGGTTGTCTCGCCTGCAATCGGCCAAGCGGGCGGGCAATCAGGCGGCGCTGATCGCGGTGGGGTGCATGGTGATGCTGTTCGCGGCGGCCCTTCTGGAAGGGTTTGGGCGGCAGATGATCAATGTGGATGAGATCCGGTATGCGATTGCGGCGCTGAGCCTGGTGGCGTGGCTCGGCTATTTCTACTTGCCGAGGCGCGGGGTGGGGCGTGGTCTTGGCTGACGCGGCGTCTCATCCACCGGGCGCGGCGCCGACCTCCACGATGACGGCCGAGGCGGCGATGCAGCGCCGGCTGCGCCGCATACGCAGTGCCGAAGACGCCAAGCGGATGCGCACCCTGGTGACGCCGGAAGGGGCGGCGCTGAGCCTCAAGATCGGGACCTTTGCCGAGCGGGCGGGCGCATTCGTGATCGATTTCGTGATCCAGTGGTCGGTAGTGCTGATCGTGGTGTTCACGATTGCGTACACGGTTGATCAGATGGGGTTTGAGGCCGAAAGCCTGGGGTATGGCTTCATTGCCGTGTTCGTCTTCCTGCTGCGCAATTTCTACTTCGTGTTCTTCGAGATCGGGCGGCGAGCGGCCACGCCGGGTAAGCGCTTGGTGGGGCTACGGGTGGCGTCCCGGGATGGGGGACAGCTGCGCGCGGATGCTGTGATGGCGCGGAATTTCAGCCGGGAGATCGAGATCGGCCTGCCGGTGAGCTTCCTGTTCATGGGCGGCGATGAAGTGAGTGCGTGGATCGGGATCTTCGGTCTGGTCTGGGCCGGGGTGTTCATGTTCTTTCCGCTGTTCAACAAGGACCGGTTGCGGGTTGGCGACCTGATCGCTGGGACGTGGGTGCTGCATGCGCCGAAGGTGAAACTGGCGGGTGACATCAGCCAGTCCAGCACTCGGAGCGGCCAGCGCGAACGCTTTGCCTTCACCCCGCAGCAGGCCGATGCGTATGGCATCCACGAACTGCAGGTGCTGGAAGGGGTGCTGCGGCGTGCCGATGGCAAAACGCGCGCCGAAGTGGCCGAGCGGATTCGCAACAAGATCGGCTGGCAAGCCACGCCGGGCGAACGCGATGGGGACTTCCTGGAAGCGTATTATGCCGCTCTGCGCCAGAGGCTGGAGCAGCGCATGCTTTTCGGCGAGCGCAAGGAAGACAAGTTCGATGTCCGCTGAGGCCTACCAGTCCCGCGAGCCCCGCAGGCTTCGATCTCACAGGAAGGAATAGGGCTCGATATCCACGCTGAGCCGCGCCGAATTGGGGATTTTCAGCTTCGCTTGCCAGGCAGCCATATAGGCCGAGAGGTCTACGTCGCGCGGGGATTTGATCAGGAAACGGCGCCGGTGCCGGCCGCGGACAATGGCGATGGGAGCCGGGGCGGGGCCGAACACTTCGATCCCCTCGCCATTGGGGGCGGCCTTGAGCACTTCATTGGCAAAGAGGTCAACCAGTTCGGCCGAGGGTGCCGAGAGGATCATCGCGGCCAAGCGGCCAAAGGGCGGCATGCCCATCTCGTTGCGCACATCGCGCTCGATGGCGAGAAAGCCGTCCCGGTCGCCGAAGGCCAGGGCGAGCATGGCGGGATTGTCCGGCTGGTAGGTCTGGATCAGCGCCCGACCCGGATGTTCGGCCCGGCCGGCCCGGCCCGCCACCTG
>JBCCBN010000097.1:0-11192 GCA_039034035.1 Pseudomonadota bacterium | reverse complement strand
GCCGTGCGAGCGGTTCGCCCACGCGCCCCAAATGGCGTAGAACGCGAAAGCGACCGCGGCGGCACCCGCGGCGCGCATGGCCCAGCCGCCTCATATCGATATCGATCCAGCCAATCCTGATCCCGCGGCCATGCGCGCCCGGTTGGCGTATGACGTGAAATACCTCAAGGCGTTGCGCCGCAATCCGCACCTGACGGCGGAATCTGCCGCCATCGATGCGTCAATCGCAGCCGGGCAGCAGCTACAGGCGCGCACCCTTAAATCGGGCTGGGCCCAGGCTCGCCTTGCAGACATCCATGCGTTTGAAGCCCAGCATATCGAAGCGCAGCTGAAGGCGCTGGACGCAAAGGTGGATCAAGTCATCCGCGCGGAAGCGGTCGCGGTCGGGGTTGCCACGGCGGTTTCGATGAATGGCACCGTGGACGCGTTCATCGTGCTGTGGAGGAACGCCAATCTGGTCAGCCGGATTGCGCGCCTTTACTTCGGGCGCCCACACCTCCGCGGAAGCCTGCTCATCTTGCGAGACGTGGCCGCTATTGTCGTGGTCAGCCGCGCGCTGGAAGACGTTACGGACATTACCGGCGATGTGATTGGTGGGGTGCTTGGCCGAATGGGTGGGCTGGTTGCGGGGCCCGTGATGGATGGGGCGGTGAACGCCACCATGACCCTCAAGCTCGGCTACCTCGCCAAGCGCCGCTGTCGCAGCTTCGAGGCGTGGACACCGGCAAAGGCGCGCTCGATCTCGGCTGAAGCGCTAGAACGGGTCAAGCGTGACAGCTCCGCCGTCGTCGGTGACCTGATGAAGCGTTGCGGCGGGCTCACCGCCAGCGCGGCCCGGGCCACCGAAATGGCCATGCAGGGGTCAAAGAGCACCTGGGGTATCATCCAGAGCTGGTTCGGCGCGGCCGTAACCTGACGCGCCATCAAGTGCATCAGATTTTGCGCCCGATGCTCTAGCCCAAACCCTCTTCTTCTTCGAAAAGTTCGTCCTTGGTGACGGTCTTGTCGTTCATCGTGGCGACATCGAAAATGTGGTCGACAACCTTTTCCTCATAGATCGGAGCGCGGATACCGGCCAGGGCGTCGGGATTTTTCTGGATGAATTCAACCACTTCGCGTTCCTGTCCCGGATAGCGGCGGGCTTCGGCGATAACGGCCTGCTGCACTTCCTGCTCGGTGATCTGGATGTCGTTGAGCCGGCCAATCTCGGCCAGAACGAGGCCGAGCCGCACGCGGCGTTCGGAGATCTTGCGGTACTCGCTCTTGAGATCGTCGTCGGACTTGGCCGCATCCTCTTCCGACAGCCGGCCCTGTTCCTTCTCCTGCTGGAGTTGGGCCCATATCTGATTGAACTCCTGGTCCACCATCTTTGGCGGCAGGCCGAAATCATGGGCCTCGTCGAGCAGGTCGAGGAGGTAGCGCTTGGCCTTCTGGCGCGAGGCCTGGTCGTATTGGCCAGAGATCTGGGTGCGGAACATTTCCTTGAGATCGTCGAGACTATCGACGCCGAGGCCCTTGGCGAAATCATCGTCGATCTCGGGGGTCTTCGGTGCGCGCACTTCTTTCACTTTCACTTCGAACACCGCATCCTTACCGGCGAGGTTTTCGGACGGATAATCGTCAGGGAATGAGACGTTGAGCTCGGTCTCCTGGCCCGCTTTCACGCCGACGAGCTGTTCTTCGAAGCCGGGGATGAAGCGCCCGGCACCGATCACGACCGAGGCGTCTTCTGCCGCGCCGCCATCGAACGGTTCGCCGTCGATCTTGCCGAGAAAATCGATGACCACCGCATCGCCATCGCGGGCTTTTGCCGTCTTGCCGCGCGCCTCGTACTGGGCGTTCTGCTCGGCCAGTTTCTGCAGCGACTCCTCGACTTCGGTGTCGGCCACCTCTGCCACGGGTCGATCAATGCTCAGGGTTGCCGGATCAATGGGCTCGAACTCCGGCATGATGTCCACGTCGAACCGGTAGTTCAGGTCAGCCTTGCCGGCGAGGATTTCATCGACTTCATTGTCCCAGTGCATGTCAGGCTGAGAGGCGGCACGCACGGCCGCATCCTCGATGGCCTTTTCATTGGTTTGCTTCACCAGATCCTCGACCAGTTCCCCCATGATCGAGCGGCCATACATCTGCTTCACATGGGAGGCCGGCACCTTGCCGGGTCGGAAACCCTTCAACCGCATCTGTGGCCGGATTTCGGCGATCTTCGCGTCCAGCTTGGCCTGGAGTTCAGAGGCGGGCACGCTAACCTGGAAAGTGCGGCTCAGCCCTTCGGCCTGGGTTTGGGTGACGTCCATCGTTCTGATCCTTGCGGGGCGGGCGCGGGCGCTTTCAAGGCGCGGCGCCGTGGTCTGTCTGGGTGTGGTGCCTGAATGTGAAGCGACGGGCTATGACATAGGCCCGCTGGTGTGTCCACGCGCCAGACGGTCGTTTTCGGCGTCGTGCTGCATTGGCTATCGGGACGGGTGATCGCTACATCGCGAACCCGTCATCCGGGGTCTCCAGCGCCAGGCTCTCGATGAACGCGTCCAGCGCCGGATCGGGGCTGGCCGGCAGCGGCGAAAGGGTGCTTTCGGCCGCATCTGTCACCGTAAGGGGTTCCGGAGTGACGGACGCGGTTGCGCTGCCGGATGCCGGGGCAGGGAGCACGGAAAAATCGAACGTGTCATCGATGGACATCCGCTCAAGGGATTGGGACGCATGGCCCTGGTCGGAGACGGCGGCCGGTGCTGCGCCCTCGTCGCCGAGGGATGGGGCGCTGGCTGGCCCATCTCCGCGTGGATCGTCGCCGGGACCGGTTACCGTCAAGCCAAGGGTCTGGCCGCCGGCCACCAGGATGTCCCGCGCGGTAATGGCCGGCGCGCCTTCCAGCGTGGCGAGCAACACCGGCGGGGAGAACCCTGCGCCGCTGACATCGTAGAACAGGTCGCCTGAGACGGGATTGTACAGAAACGCCCCGTCCTCATTGAATGTCGCAGCGCCGGTTGCGACCACGAGTTCGACCCGCTGACCGGGGAAGAGGTCCCCGCCGAACCCGGCGGCATCGACCCGGATCTTGTCGATGCCGGGCGTGAAATCGACAATCCGATCGCCGCCTTCGTCGGTGCTGCTGTATCGAAACTCGTCGCGACCGTCCCCGCCCACTAGGATGTCGGCGCCGAGGCCGCCAGAGAGGAGATCGACCCCCGCTTCGCCGCGCAACAGATCGTCACCGGCTTCCCCGTTCAGAATGTCGTTCCCGCCATCGCCGAGCAGAGCATTGATGCCTTCCGTCCCGGCTAGGATCGACCCATCACCGGGCGGGGTGCCAGGCGCGGCGGCGACCACGCGGACCGTACTTTCCTGGTTCGCCACATCCGATACTGACGAGATCGTAACGTCGAATATCCCACCGGTGGAGAAGGTATGGTCGAATTGACCGGCAATGCCGCTGGCCAGCGTCGCCTCTGAGTCTGCGGTGCCATCGCGCCAGTCCACGGTGATATCGCGGCTGGCAATCGGCGCGCCGAGAACGGTGAGTTGTACCGAGCGGCCGCCGTCCTCGCTAACATCGAAGGTGGCCGCCACCGGCGGCAGGGCGGTGGCGGGGAACACATCGACCACAAGCGCGCCGATGTCGGTGTCTTCGCCATCGGAGAGCACGTACTCGATGGTTAGCCGCCCCTCGAACCCGGCATTCGGGTCAAGGGTGATTGAACTGTCCGCATTCAGCGTGGCCACCGCATCGTCGAACGTGACGCTTTCGCCGGGGGCGAGACTGACGATGCCGAAATCGGTGACCAGGCCCGTCACGGAAATCGGGTCACCATCGGGATCGGAATCGTTCGAGATCACGTCGAACGCCAGCACTTCGGTGTCGACCATCTGGCCGGCATCATTGACGGCAATCGGTGCCCGGTTGATCCCGGCTGACAGGGGGGTCAGCTTCAGGGCATCAAGACGGGCTGTCGCGCCATCGACCCGGGTGCCTTCCACCAGGATCGTGTCGCCGGTGACAAGGTCGATATCGATGATGAATTCAGCCAGTTGCAGCGCCTGGGTCGCCCCGGCGCCGTCAAAGCTGGCCACTTCCACATCATTGATCTTCACCACCCACTGGGCGACGCCGTCAGACTCGATGAGATGGTCAATGTCCAGCTCATAGCGCCCGCTGGTCCCGGTGAAGGTGCCGAAGGCTGTGCCGGTGGCGAGCGTGAACACAGACTGGCCGCCCGATACGCCTGCGCGATCCTCGATCTGGTAGCCGATGAGGTTCAGGTCTTCGAATTCGGTAATGCCGGAGCGGATTTCCTTGGTTTCGATCGGGACATCCTGGATCTCTATACTGTCGATCCGGGCGAGTTCGCCGCCGTCGCGTTCGCCCTGGACTGCAATCACGTCGCCCGGATCAAGCGCCACGCCGAAGAGGCTCGACCGGGCCAGCCCGGCGCCGGTGCCGCCAACGCCTTGAAAGTCACCGATGGCAACCCCGTTGATCAGGAGCGTCCAGGTCGAGACGCCGTCATCCTCATCGATATAGTTGATGATGACGTGATAGGTGTCGGCATTGCCTGCAAAAGTTCCGGCGACGGTGCCGATATCTGCAGCGGGGGCGGGTTCAAGGCGCACCGCTTCTCCGCCCGATGCATCGGCCCGGGTTTCGACAACGTAATTGGTGAGTTCCAGGTCTTCGGCTTCGGAAACGCCGGTGCCGATAACCGGCGGCGCGAAGAGGGCCGGAGAAAATTGGGAAGAAACCGCCGCGGGGGTCGCTGCGAGCGTTGTGCCCTGGGTAGCGCTTGCGCCTGCAAGCGCGGTCTCGGGCGCTCCGCTCGCCTGGTCATCGACCCGTGCGAGATCGGCGCCGCCGAGCCCCTTCAACAGAATGGCTTCGTCCCCGAGCCACGGTTCGATCTCACCAGCCATGCTAGTTCACCCACCTTGCATACGAGGCCGGTCTTTCTTTGGCCGTCACGCGGGCACAGCAAATGAGGCTTCTGCCCGTGTAACGAGCGCTTCAGACCGTACCCGTTAATCTGTTGTTAAAGGTGCGGGCGGAGCGGCGCAACATTCCGGTACCGATTGTTGATAATCTGCCGCAATCTGTGGTGCCGACGCGACAGACCCGATCTGGACCGGCGCTTCAGGCCAAGCTGGAACAGAGTTGATGCGGTTGAGTAGACCTTGTCTCGAACCGCGCCTCAGCCCTGAGCGCGATCCATCGCGTAGCGAGGCAAAGCCGAGCCCAGCGGGCGATCGATCAGGAATGGTGCGGATGAAGGGACTCGAACCCCCACGCCTTGCGGCGCTGGTACCTAAAACCAGTGCGTCTACCAATTCCGCCACATCCGCATTGGCCCCGCGACCGGGGCACGGGTTGAGCTAGCTGCTGGCTTGCCGGTTTTCAAGCGCGCTGTTCAGCATCGCTCCAAGGATCGAGGGCAGGATCTCGGGCAGATCTTCGGCAATCAGGCCTGGTCCGAGCCGGAGACCCGCTTCGCCATGCAGCCAGACGCCCGCCAGGGCAGCGGGCAGCGTGTCCATGCCCTGGGCGAGGAGCCCGCCGATGAAGCCGGCCAGCACGTCGCCGGACCCGGCCGTGGCAAGATAGGGGCTGGCATGCTCATTGGCATACACTTCACCGCCCGGGGAAGCGATAATCGTGGTCGCACTCTTGAGCACCACAACCGCGCCAGTACTGTCAGCGGCAGCCTTGGTTGCGTCCAGATGTAGGGGATAGCGTTCGACCAGACCCGGGAACAATCGCCTGAACTCGCCCGGATGGGGGGTCAGCACACAGCCGCCATGAAGCTCTCGAAACAGCGATTTCGGGCTGTTCTCAAACACTGTCAGCGCGTCCGCATCGACCACGGTGGGCCGGCGAATGCGCAGCACGGCGAGGACGTTCTCCCGGGTCTTGTCATTCACGCCGGCGGCCGGGCCGATCACGCAGGCTGTCGCGTCAAGCACCTCGCCCGTCAACTCGCTGGGGGTCTCGAACCCGCGCACCATAATGGCGGTCACCTGCGCGGCATTGATCAACACCGCGTCGGGCGGCGACAACAGGGTCACCAGCCCCGCCCCAACCCGCAATCCCCCACGGGCGGCCAGCCGCGCCGCGCCGGTCTGTGATGCCGGCCCCGTCACGCACGTCAGATGGCCCCGCGAATGCTTGTGGCTGTCGGAATTGGGCCGCGGCAGGGCATCGAGCCACAGGTGAGGCCCATTGTCCTGCGAGGTCACCGAGCCGGTCGGGCTCTGGGGTGGCTGAAACTCGTTCATCGCGCTGCTATAGGACGGAGGTTGCCCCAAGGTCGAGGGGAAAAGGGGTCAGCCTGCGACCAGGATTGATGGCCGCGTGCCGGGTTGGATGTGCGTTGGGCGCACGCAGGAGATGCCGCTCTTGCGATCCCACTGAGCGACATATGGAGGTCAGGCGGGCGCCATCAATGTATCAACACTGGATATGGCGTGGATTTGCGCCAGCGCATCACGGTAGGCCACCGGCGGCGCAATGCCGAGCCGGGCCCGCGCCGCTTCGAGCGGCTCTTCGAGGAGGGCCAGGATATCCTGTGCGATGATCTTTTCCGCAGCCGCTCCGTTTCGCCGCCCCTCGCGATAGCAAGCCATCACGTCGATATTGCGAGGCAGTTCCTTTCGGATCTGGCGGCAGCCCATATAGGCGATGAAGATCACGCCGCGCCCACCGCCTGACTGTCCGTGCGTAAACGCCAGCAGGCACGCCTCACCCAGCGCGTCGCGGCCATACCCGGACAGGACGTGAAACAGATCATGGGTATCGCGCTTACGGTGTCCATACCATTGGATGAGGTCATCATGGGTTGTGCGGTAGAATTTCTGGGACTCATCAACCAGCCCCTGAGCAGTTAGCCCTTCGCGCTCCATGAAGTCGATATAGGCACGCCCTACACTGTCGGCCGGTAGCTTGCGGATCCAATCATGGTCATCGAGCAACGGCGGCAGAAAACGCCGCTCAGCAATTCGGGTGCGCCCAGCGTCGGTTACCTGAAACGCTTCCAGCTCGCGCAACAGGTGCGCACCGTTCAACGCCTCGATGATATGGAACACCTGTTCGGTGTCTTCCTTGTTCCGGATCAGCTTCTGCATTCTCGACATGGCCGTGAACGGCTTGAACTGGGGCCGTTTCCGGTCCGGATGGATCATCGGTGTCGAATTCATGGGCAACTCCCGGTTCACTGCCCCATACCATGACGGCGCGCTCAAAACAATGACGCGCGCGTCAACTTTCATCGCCTAATCATTGGTCGCATTCGCCTGAAAATTGTGCAGCAAATGCTGGCCGCCCGGCCCGGTGCGTCTCGGACTGGCGAGGGCGGCACGGGAGGCATAGGAGACGGGGCAACAAATGCGGGAGTGACAAGTGAAAAAGATCGAAGCGATCGTGAAGCCGTTCAAACTCGATGATGTGAAGGAGGCCCTTCACGAGGTGGGACTTCAAGGCATGACGGTTGTCGAAGCCAAGGGGTTTGGGCGCCAGCGCGGGCACACTGAACTCTATCGCGGCGCTGAATACGTGGTCGACTTCCTGCCGAAGTTGAAGATTGAGGTCGTCGTCGGTGATGATACGGTCGATGCCGCAATCGATGCGATTTCCAAGGCCGCCCAGACGGGTAAGATCGGCGACGGGAAAATCTTCGTGTCCGACATTGCAGAAGCAGTGCGGATCAGAACGGGGGAGCGGGGGCAGCAGGCCCTTTAGCACTGGCGCTGGGCCAGGGTACTTCCATGCTTTTCAACACACACACTATCCTTGAGGAGGGATGACCATGTCCGACGACATTCAGAAAATGATGCAGGAGAAAGACGTCGAGTATGTCGACCTGCGCTTTACCGACCCGCGCGGGAAGATGCAGCACGTGACCTTCCACAAGAACATGGTCGAGGCCGATTTCTTTACCGAGGGCCAGATGTTCGATGGCTCGTCGGTCGCCGGCTGGAAAGCCATCAACGAGTCCGACATGCTGCTCATGCCGGACATGGACACGGTGATGATTGATCCGTTCTTCCAGCAAACCACCCTTGCCGTGATGTGCGATATTCTCGACCCGGTTACAGGCCAGGCCTACAACCGCGACCCGCGGACCACGGCCAAGAAGGCCGAAGCCTACCTCCAGTCTACCGGCGTCGGCACCACCGCCTTCTTCGGACCGGAAGCTGAGTTCTTCGTGTTCGACGATGTGCGCTGGTCGACCGAACCGCACAAGACCGGCTACAGCTTCGACAGCACCGAATTGCCCGCCAATACCGATCGCGAATATGAAGTCGGCAATATGGGGCACCGCCCCGGTCCCAAGGGCGGCTATTTCCCCGTCCCACCCGTCGATAGCGAACAGGACATGCGGTCCGAAATGCTCACGGTGATGGACGAAATCGGCCTCCAGCCTGAAAAGCACCACCATGAGGTGGCGCCGGCCCAGCACGAGCTTGGCATGAAGTTCTCCACGCTCACCAAGATGGCGGACAACCTCCAGCTCTACAAATACGTGATCCACAATGTGGCGGCGTCCTATGGCAAGACCGCCACGTTTATGCCGAAGCCCTATTTCAACGACAATGGCTCGGGCATGCACGTGCACCAGTCGATCTGGAACGGCGACTCGCCTCTGTTTGCGGGCGACCACTATGCCGGGCTCAGCGAAACGTGCCTCCACTATATCGGCGGCATCATCAAGCATGCCCGCGCGCTGAACGCTCTGACAAATGCGTCGACCAACTCCTACAAGCGACTGGTGCCGGGCTTCGAAGCGCCGGTCATGCTCGCTTACTCGGCGCGCAACCGGTCTGCATCGATCCGGATCCCCTTCGGTTCGGGCGCCAAGGCGAAGCGGATCGAGACCCGGTTCCCCGACCCCACGGCGAACCCCTATCTCGCGTTCGGCGCCCTGCTCATGGCGGGCCTCGACGGGATCGAGAACAAGATCCATCCTGGCGACGCCATGGACAAGGATCTCTACGACCTGCCCCCGGAAGAAGCGAAAGCCATTCCCCAGGTCTGCGGATCGCTCCGCGAAGCGCTTGATGCGCTGGATGGTGACCGTGACTTCCTCAAGAAGGGCGGCGTGATGGATGACGACCAGATCGACGCCTATATCGAGCTGAAGATGGAAGAGGTCGAGCGTCTGCAGCTCCACCCCCATCCCGTCGAGTTCGACATGTATTACAAGGTCTAGGTCTTCCTCCTCGACCAGTCCTTGATGATCGCCGGGCCGCCTTCGTGCAGGCCCGGCGATTTTCTTTTTGTGAACACCGCCATGAGATGGCCATGGGGGAAGTGTACGGGCCTCGGTGATGAAGCTTGCGATCTACTATGCCAGCTATGCGTATTGGCCGGCTGCAGTTTTGCTGCTGGTCTACATCGCCAGGGCAAGGGGCGCGCGGCGGTGGTTTGCGGCGGCGATCTTCGCTGGCCTGTCAGTGTTGGCCTATGCCCGCTTTGTCGAACCGCGCATGCTCACGGTGGTGGAAACTGAGATTCTCATCGGTGCCATGGCCCCCCAACCCGCGGCCGCTGCGGGCGACCCCGTCGATGCCAGTGCTTATCCGTCCATCCGAATCGCCCTGTTTGGCGACCCTCATATCGGCGTGTTCGGCAACGCCATTCCCATCGAAACCATCATCGGGCGGATCAACCAGTTGGAGGTCGACGCAGTGCTGGTTGCCGGAGATTTTGTGTACCATCCCAGTCAGCGCCAGATCGACGACGAGATCCGTGCGCTGGCGGAGGCGGATGCTCCGGTCTATGCCGTGCTTGGCAATCATGATGTTGGATTTCCCGGCCCCGATCTGAGCGCGCCCGTGCTGAAGGCGCTCGACCGTGCCGGCGTTACGATTGTCGAGAACAGGGCTGTCGACGCAGAGCTCGGCGGACATGTGATCACCATCGCCGGAGCCTCAGACCTGTGGCAAGACGCGTATGATTTCGAATACCGGTCGTCTCTGCCTGACCAACCCACCTTGCTCCTCACGCACAACCCCGACACCGCAGCGTTTGTGCCCGCAGACTTCGAGTACGACTTGATGCTGGCCGGTCACACACATGGCGGCCAAATCAGGCTGCCCGGCCTGTACCAGGACGCCATTCCCACCGATCACCCATTCGATCTGGGCCTACACACTTTCGCTGCACCGAGCGGTGAGCGCCGTGTTTTCGTAACGCCCGGTACGGGCATGGTGGGGCTGCCCTTCCGGTTCTTGATGCCGCCGCGGATCGACGTATTGACCTTGAGACTGGTTGAGGAGGGCGCTTAGGATGAAGCTGACTTCTATTCTCGCCTGTGCGGCCATGCTGTTCATGGCCGCTTGCGAATCCCGTCCCCCCTCCGCCGCGGAGCAGGCCGATATCTGCGATATCTTCGATGACCGGAAAGCGTGGTACCGCGCCGCAGCGCGAGCCGAGGACAAATGGGGGGCGCCCATAGCGCTGCAAATGGCGGTGCTGCAAGCAGAGAGCAGTTTCGATGCCGATGCGCGACCGCCCCGCGGGCGCACCTTCTTCGGCTTGCTCCCCGGACGACGCCCCTCTTCGGCCTATGGCTATGCCCAGGCGGTCAACGAGACCTGGGCCGAGTACAGGCGCGGCAGCGGCAACCGTAATGCCGAGCGGGACGACATCGACGACGCCACCGATTTCGTCGCGTGGTATGTGGATCGCACCGCGCGCCGCACCGGCCTCGCCCGCTCTGACGCCCGAGGCCAATACCTCGCCTACCATGAGGGCATCGGCGGCTACCAGCGCGGCAGCTATCGCAGTAAGGCCTGGCTGGTGACCCGCGCGGGCGAGGTCGCCAATACCGCCGCGCGCTATGATCGTCAGCTGGAACGCTGCGAACGCCGGCTCAGGCGGGGTTTCATCCCCTTCCTTTGAGCTCGGCGCCTGGCGATGGCCCGCCTACCGCTCGACGCGGAGTTCAATGCCGAACACCCGGGGCTCGTTCACGAAACCGGTGAGATTGTTGAAGTCGATCCCGCCGGTCAGGCGCTCTTCCTCGGTGATATTCCGCCCGAACAGCGACAGGTCAAACCCGTCATCGGACGCGTAGCCAAGGCGCAGCCCGCCTTCCCAGTATCCGTCCTCACCAAACTCCACGCTTTCATACAGGAAGAAGTTCGTCTCGCCCTTATAGGCCCAATCGGTGAACGCATAGAACTCACCACCGGCCAGCGGGATGCTG
>JBCCBN010000096.1:0-11286 GCA_039034035.1 Pseudomonadota bacterium | reverse complement strand
GCAAATCACGCGCCTGTTCGTTCCGGCGGCCCGCTGAGCGTGTCGCTGAGACTTCCGTAACGTCCCGCTGATAGTGTGTCGAGATGGCACGATCATGGACGCAGCTTGCCAAACGGGCGGAATTCGAGGGCATAAAGTCCCTGATCGACCGGGAAGTCATCCCGGCGTTCGAGGCCGTGCCAATTGACAGCGCCGACCACTCAGGCGGGCCCAAGATGCTCGCGCAAATGATGGGGTGGGGGACCGCGCTTTTCGTTGTCCTGTTCGGGTTCACCTTCCTCGTTTTGCCGAGCGGATTCATTGGGGAGGTTTTGCGCTTTGTCTTGTTCATCCCTCTGTCATTGCTGGCATTTGCAGCGGTTGCCTGGCTGAATAAGCGCACGCTGATCGACTGGCTGTTGCGCAGCCAGACCCGGTACATCGCTCGCTCCCAGGCATTGGAGAAGATCGCTCGGCACATCGGCGTGGCCTATGTTCCGCGCCCCGGCGGGGAGCATCCGGTGTTCGAATGGCTCATGAAGCAGGACTGGCTGCCAGCGGACGCAAGAGCGGCGCTCGACAAGATGCCCCAATCGGACCTGTCAATGACCCCGGCCGTGGAGGCCGCGAGGGAGGCCCGCATCATGGGCCGCGATCCCATTGTGATCGGAACGGCCGAGCAGAAAGCGCAGATCGAGGCTCAAGCGCGACAGGTCCTTCGTATAGAAGATGGGTTTCATGGCGAGCGCAACGGAGTTGCGTTCGACGCATTCGAGTGGATCGAAGATGTCGATGACGCGCCCGACGATCCACATCTCATCATCGTGCTGACGGCGCTCCGACCATTCCACGGCATTACCGAATTGCGGGCGCGGAACCTTTCATGGCTCGTTTTCCGGGACCAGGCGGAGATGAAGCCTGTCGACCTGGGACCGGAAGCCTTCCGCGATCAGTACCGATTGCGGACAAACGACCAGGTAGAAGCCCGCGCGCTATTCGATCCCGCTGTGATCGAGCGGTTGCTGGCCATCGCCCATGATGGCCCATTTCGGGCCGTCGCCCGCGGTGAGTATCTTGTCTTTGATATCGAGGGCGAGAATCGATTTGCTTTGCTCGACCCTGCCACCGGCGCATGGTCCGATAAGTCCGTTCGCCAGGGCCTGACCGACCTAGCCGAAACTCTCGACCTGGTGGACGCGTTCGCTGCGACCTTCCGGGTCGACCGATAGCGTTGGCTCCTTGGCAACCGCCGCCGAGTGACACCGCCACCTCAGCTTTCATCGATTGAAACTTGTCCTTGGTGGGCTGGTCGCGTTCAATCATGAGCAAGACAATCGAGAGGAAGCACGCCATGCCGGATCCATCACCGCAAGAGGTGTCAGACTATATCGCCGAAGCGGGCCGAAAGGCCTGGATTGTGCCGGACGTGCCAGCGAACACGCCGCGCCGCGCAATTGAGAAAGTTGGCATCATTGGCGCTGGAACGATGGGTGGCGGGATCTCAATGAATTTCGCGACGGCCGAGATCCCCGTGACGATCCTGGAGACCCGGCAGGACGCGCTTGACCGGGGACTTGATGTGGTTCGCAAGAATTATCAGCGCTCAGCTGATCGTGGGCGTTTCCCTCAGGACGAAGTCGACTTGCGGATGGGCCGGCTTGCCGGCGTGCTGGACATTGATGCACTCGGCGAGTGCGACCTGGTGATCGAGGCTGTGTTCGAGGACATGGACCTCAAGAAGCGATTGTTCACGGACCTGGACCGGGTGATGAAGCCCGGCGCTATTCTGGCCACCAACACATCCGCGCTCGATATCAACGAAATCGCAAGCGTTACCCGGCGACCTGAGGACGTTATCGGTTTGCATTTCTTCTCCCCGGCGAATGTCATGAAGCTGCTGGAGATCGTGCGGGCGGAGCACACTGCCGATGACGTCATCGTAACCTGCATGGATCTCGCAAGGTCGATCAACAAGGTCGCCGTTCTTGTTGGCGTTTGCCCGGGATTTGTTGGCAACCGAATCCTGTACGCCCGCAGGGCCCAGGCTCAAAAGTTCCTCACTAACGGAGCGATGCCGTGGGACGTGGACAAGGCGCTCAATGATTTCGGGTTCAGAATGGGGCCTTACCAGATGTCGGACCTGGCCGGCCTGGATATTGGCTGGAAGCCCGGGGCGCGGACAGCGAACCCGATCCGGGATGCCCTGTGCGAGGCGGGCCGACGCGGGCAGAAGACGGGCGCAGGATACTATGACTATGATGAGAACCGACGCCCGATCCCTTCAGACGTGACGGCGAGAATCATTCGTGAGCAAACTGGACAAGCCGCGAGCACGGCGCCGTCCACACAAGCGATCATTGCCCAATGCATTCACCCGATGATCAATGAAGGGCTGAAGATATTGGAAGAAAGCAAGGCACAACGCGCGTCTGACATCGATGTGGTGTGGCTGAACGGATACGGCTGGCCCGCAGACAAGGGTGGGCCGATGTTCTACGGCGACTTGATTGGCGCGAACGCCGTGTTGGAGACGATGGAGCGGATTGCTGCTACGGATGATCGCTTCGCGCCGGCGGAGACCTTGAAAGCGATAGCGAAAAATGGCGGCCGGTTCGTCGATGTTGAACCGGGTTAAGCTGCTGATGGCCGAGGCATCGTGCGTGCGGTGACGCGCGATGCCTCGCGCTGGTTGCGGTGCTAAACGGCGCCTTCCGAATAGTATTTCGAGTAGGCTTTGTAGGTTGCGCCGCCGTTCTCCAGGAGGCGCTTCTTCCGCAGGTCCACAAAGTTGAGGACGACGCCGGCCACATTCGCATGGAACTGATTCAGAATGCCCATGGTCTGCTTGAGCGCCGTGCGGGTGGTGCTGCGCCATTTCGCAACAACAATCACCTGATCAACCTTCGAGACGATCACACGGCTCTCTGCCATCAGCAGGAGCGGGCCGGTATCGATGACGATCAGATCGTAATGTTCTTCAAGGCGCTGAAGCAGGGCATCGAAGGACCGCGACCCGAACACGTCGCGCGGCGTATTGCGCTGGTTTGATAGTGGTAGGATGTCCAAGCCCGACGCCTCATCGGTCAGGAGCGCCTGTTCAAGCGCGACTTCACCGAAGAGGTGCTCGATCAGGCCGACTTCGGGCTCGACGCCGGTCGCCTCGGTCAATTGGCGGCGCCGGAAGTCGCCATCAATCACCAGCGTCCTTGAACCTGACACCGCCGACATCCGACCGAGCGCATAGGTGGTCATGGTCTTGCCTTCATTGGGCAGGGACGAGCAGACGGCGACCGTTTTCGCCGGATTATCAAGGTCAGCGAAGATGATGGACGCGCGCAGGTTCCGGATGCTTTCGGAAAACGCCGATAGCGGGTTTTCGATGGCATAGTCAGCTGGGCTCTTGCGCTGTTTCCCGAAGCCGCGAAGCCCAGTGAGCAGCGGGATGGAGCCAAGCGCCGGGGCGCGCAGTAGGCGTTCCACTTCCTCGCCAGAGCTGAAATGGTTCTCGCCAAGTTCTGCCAGGAAGATCAGCCCCCCAGCGACCACCAGACCCATCAGGAGACCAAGCATCAAATTGACGTTGGTGCGCGGTGAACTGGGCCGCGTCGGCAGCTTGGCCGAGGACAGGACCCGCGCGTCGGCCTGAACCAGATCGCTCTCTTCCGAAGTCTGCTTGAACTGTTCTAGGAAGTTTTCGTAGAGCGCGCGGCTGGCTTCAGCTTCCCGCTCCAATTGGCGCAGAGTGACCTCGGCGCGATTGTTACTGGCAAGGCGCCCACGGGCATTGCCGAGGTCCCGGTCGATCGACTCCAGGCGGCCTCGTGCGATAGAGACCTGGTTTTCCAGGCTCGTGACGATCCGGTTTACTTCAGAATTGATCTGTTGGGTGATGTCGGCCGCTTCGGCATTGACCGCCAGCACGTCAGGGTGGCGGGGTCCGCGAGTGGTGAGAAGGTCTGCCCGACGGCGCTGGACTTCCGACTGCTGGGCGCGAAGCTGGCTGATCACGGCCGAGTTGAGCACTTCGGCTGTGGATTCTGCGCCCTGCCCGCTTCGGATGACGCTGCGGACCTGGGTCAGCCGGGCCTGCGCTTCGCTGAGATCAGCTGATTGCAAGGACCGTTGCGCGGTGAGGTCCGAGATTTCTTGTTCGGTGAGCGTGGAGCCTTCGGACACAAGCAAGCCATTGTCGTTGCGGTAGATCTCCACGGCGCGTTCTTTCGCATCCACTTCGTCTTTGAGGCTTGATAGTCGGTCTGAGAGCCAATCATTCGCCCTGCGGGTAGCTTCCAGTTTTGCTTCCAGCTGTTCGACCAGGTACTGATCGGCAACGGCATTCGCGATATCGGCAGCGAGTTGGGGGTTTTCGCTCTCGGCGGTGACGTCGATAACGTAGGTGGGCCCGAGACGCGCCACGTTGATCGACTGCCCGAGGCGGAAAGTCGCGTATCGCAACAGGCCTTCCGCCTGCTGCTCCGCGGTGGGCGGCGGGCCGGCATCGGCATTGCCGCTGAATAGTCCGGTCACCTGGTCGGTCACCGTGTCGATCAGAGAAGGGTCCTGTAGACGCCAGTTGAACTCGGCATAGTCCGAAAGCGACAGGCGGGGCACGACTTTCTGGAGCAGCGTTTCAGACCGCATGATCTCCAATTCGGTATCGATCGCGGCGGTGTTAGCTGGCAGACCGAGCAAATTGTTACCGACTTCGAACGCGTCTTGCTGGGTGTCGAGCACCAGGCGCGTGGTGGCCGAGAACATCGGGGTTTGCTGGAAAGTGTAGACCGCCACGGCGAGGAATGTGAGCAGAGCGCTTATCAGGCCGAGCCAGAACCGCCGCCGAACGGTGCGGATCAGGGCTTTGACATCAACCAGATTGTCATCGGCATGGATGTCCATCGCCGTCGCCTTGGTCGGAACCGAAGCGGGGATGGTGAAGGCGCTCTGCTTGTTCACGAGGGAGGACTCCTTTGGGCTATTCTGGCCCATCTGGCGCGAGCGGCTAAGGGAATACGCGCAGGGTTACTGTAAAGGCATTGCGGGTGAACTCGACGGGCTCAAGATTGGAGCTCCGGTCGAAGAGATCATAGGCAGCGTCCAGGTGGAAACGCTTGTTGATCTTGTAGGTTGCCCCGAAACCGGCGAGCCATGTGTCGTCGTCCCGCGTGCCGCCGCCATCAAGAGTGATGTCGTCGAAAGCGCGGTTGCGATATTCGGCTCGGCCGAACAGCAGGATATTGCGGCGAAGCTCATGGTCGACCCGCACGCCACCATCGGTTTCAAGCGCGGCACCCGCCGCCACGACACCGACATCCACAGTGCGCCGGCCGGCGGCGAAGGTCACTGTGGTGAGGCGCGAGGGGAACCAGTTGAGCGTTGCATCGAGAGAAAGGCCGTCGAAATCCACGAAGCTCGGGTCGTCCCGGGTTTCTTCAAGGTAGCCGACCGCCACGTCCCCGCGGAGCAGGTTTGGCAGTTCGAAGTCCGCGCCCACTTCGAGGCGGTAGCCGTCGCTGTCGCGGTCGGCGAGAATTGTGCCGCCAGCAAGTGGGGTTAGTTCGTCATAGTCGCGCTGGTTGACTTCCGCTTCGGCGTAAACCGCGACGTCGGGCAGGACGGCGTAGGCCACCTGACCGCCGACCCGCGAGAGGGTGTTGGACCGGAAACCCTGGTCGCCATCGACCACATCGGCGAAGGCGGGACGGATCTTGGCGTCGTCGAACTCAACCGTCTGGACATTGGCAAAGCCCTGGAGGCGGATCCGGTCGCGAATATAATTCGCCTGGATGGTCCCGCCGAACCGATCGAATTCCACAGGCTCAGCAAAGGCGGCGCGCACCGCTTCCGACGTCCGCGGGTCAGCCGACGAAACGCCGAACACGTTGCCATCGATCGTGAAGTCGCGGCTCACATCGAGCCGACCGCGAACCGTCCCGTTGAGCGTGGTGACTGACTCGTCAGCGAAATCGAAGAATTCCCGATGTGACACACCAACATCGCCGCCGACTTCGTGTCGGCCCCAATCGGAGGTGAAGCCACTGGACGCCCCGACAATGCCGATCACGTCGTGCTCCGGGTCCGATCCAGCCGTGTCGGGTACAGCGAACACGTTGTCGGTGACTTCGACCCCGACCGTGAGCACGGGTGAGGCCAGGAAAGTACCAACCCGAACCGGCTCCTGGTCAAAATCTGGTTGATACCGATCCGTCACGCTTTCGTAACGGTCGCGCGCAAAATAGTCCTGCGCGAAAGCGGCAGGTGACACGGCGGTGGCAGCGATGGCCACAAGGCCGGCGGTTTTGATCTTTGTCATGTCGGGATCCCTTCTTGACGGTCGATCGATCCATGCGACTTCCCAGTCCCCGCCGTTCGACCTTCAATATGCGTGCCACCAGCCATGGTCGCTATCCCTCTACGCAACGTCGTCTTTTAGGCGCCGCCACCACGTGGAATGTCAAGCCAGATGGGCCAGTTCGCACTGCTCAAACACTGTGGATCCACCTTCGCACTCCCCTCGCGCCAGACCTGTCCCTGGATTTGGAATACACCGGGTTTATCCACAACACCAGAGGTCACGCTGCAGCGCAGCAGGCGATCACCGCCTGCGCTACGAATCACCTCTTCGGGAGAGATTTTCACAAAAGTCCTCCCCAGGCGTTAAGCGTGGGGGTCAGGCGTGACCGCCCAGCTCTGCAGCCGGGCACCTCGACCGACGAATGGGCTTGAACATCACCGTTCTAGAACAGGCGTTCGACGATCCGGATCGTGTCGCCGGGCTGGACGGGCGTCGTGTCCGTCAGCTCGACGCGGCTTTCGACAGTCGCGTCATTGCCCCGGATGAACACCACGCGCCGATTGGCCCGGTAGGTGAACCCCTGGGCTGTCGCCACTGCCTTGAGTACGGTCAGGCCGGAAGAGAAGTCATATTCGCCGGGATTGTTGACTTCGCCGAGAATGTAATACGGGCGGAACGTGGTCACCTCGGCGCTGACCCGGGGGTCTTTGAGGAAGTCACCGTCGCGATAAAGGGACTCGGCCCGGGCCTGGAACCCCTGCACGGTCAGCCCAACCACTTCGAACGTTCCGATCAGCGGCATCGAAATGTTGCCGACACCATCAACCTGATACTCGCCAGACAGTTCAGCCTCGCCAAAGACGGTGACCCGCAGACTATCTCCGTTTCCGAGTTCATACTCGGCGGCCGGTCTGACCGAAGTCGGTTCCGCGGTCTCGATCGTCGAGGAGGATATCGGGGCCTGTTGGCAGGCCGTCAGCCCGCCCAGCATTGTCACGGTCATTGCGAACAGCAGGATGCCAATCCGGTTCATCTTCGTTCCCTTTCCCAGTCATTCAGGCTCTGGTTGGCGAGCCCCAGGACGAGACCCGCAACTTTCAGGCCAATGCTAGCCCTGTTTCATGTGGAAATGAAGCGAACGTCATCAGCGGTGAAGACTGCGGCGGTCAGTTTTCCCGTGAGGTATGCACCGGTATCGATCCCGATCCGGCGATAGTCCCGATGGGGCTCGGTGATCGGCGTATGTCCGTGCACGATAATGCGGTCGAACGCGCCAGCATCCTTGAGAAACTCGTCGCGGATCCAGAGAAAGTCGCGCTCGCTCTGTTCGGCCAGCGACAAGCCCGGGCGGAGGCCGGCATGGACGAACAGATAGTCGCCCAGCTCCTTGAACATGAGCAAGCCATTGAGGAAACGGCGGTGCTCCACGGGCAGCGCTTGGTTCAGCTTTGCGCAGACTTGCTCCCAACCGGATTTGTCGATCTTGGAGCGGGGCGGCTGGATGCCATAGGACATGAGTGTTTCTGCGCCGCCGAACCGCGCCCATTCCGGCCCGAAGGTCGGGTCTGACAGGAACATCTCGAAGGCATACTCGTGATTGCCCTTCAGGAAGTGGGTTTCATAGCCCTCAAGCACGCCACTGGAGAGGTATTCGATGACGTCGCGGGATTGGAACCCCCGATCGACATAGTCGCCAAGAAACACGATCACTTTCCGCAATTCGGGCGCATCGACAGCGTCTTCCTCGACCAAGCGCATAAGGCGGATGAGAAGGTCGGCCCGGCCGTGGATGTCACCGACCGCGTAGATCCGCATTCCGTTCGGCGCGCGGGCATCGATACCCTTGGGCGCTTCGAACTCGATCGAGTCGGCTTCTTCAACGACAGCGGGAGAAGATGGAGTCGGGGTTTCAGAGCGGGGGCGTGTCTGCTGCTCGATGTCTCGAACGAATGCGACGAGCTTGTCTTTCGCGCTCCGCAGTTTCCCACGCCCCGAACGGACGGCATCGCCGCTGCCTCGCTTCATGGACTGGTACGCAGTTCGGAACACAACACTCATCCCAACTCAGGCTTCCTATCTTACTCTGCTATCCCCGGTCGGCCTGTTGCCTGTGTGGCAATTTGGACTGACAATGGCAAGCAAAGAACACGCCATTTCCCTTGCTTCGGCTTAAGGTGCGGATGCTGGTTTCGCGCGTCGTGGGTGGTTTGGGTCGAAGAAATGATCAAACACGCCTGATACGAGAACGCCGATGACGTGCGGCGGCGCCAGAAAGCAGAGCGCTGCTTCTTTCAGGTTTCGCTCACCGACAGCTTCGATCAGGCGGGCCCAGGCCCATTTCCGGTGTGTCAGTTGCCGGTGAGCGAGGACCGCCTTTCGACCTGCCGGGGTGATCGCGGGGTGATCCAGCAACGTCTGGTCGGCGCGGTAGACCTGCTCAAGGGCGCTGACCGAGTGCGACTTACTGAGTGAACCGGGCGTATCGAACGCGAAATAGCCAAGCGGGTCGACGACGAGAAATCGCTGCCCTTCTAGCAAAGCGCGCGCGTAGAGATCGTAGTCTTCTCCTAAACGCATCGCTTCATTGTAGCGCAGACCTGACGCCTCCAGCGCGCTCCGGCGCATCAGCGGCTTTAGAAAGCCGAGTTCCCGCGCTTCCCCGCAAATGTCGCGATGGTTCTCGCGCACGAAGAACTCGAAACTCACATCGATCTCGCCGATGTCCTGCTCGCGCCATTGCCGGCGATAATTGTGGAGCGCGCTCCAGTCGGTAACGCGCTTGATATCGTCGGCGACCATGTCCCAGCCGCCGCTCTCGGCGAAGGCGAACAGGCGCTCGAGCCGGTCGGGCGCCATCCGGTCATCGGCGTCGAGCACCGTGACCCAGTCGGCGGTCGCAAGGTCAAGGGCGCGGTTGCGGGCGGCACCCGGTCCCTGATTGACCGGCTGGCGTACCACCGTCAGGCGCGAAGAGCCCGCGCCGGCGGCTTCTGCGATGGCGACCGTCGCATCGGTTGAGCAATCATCGACGACGATGACTTCCGGTTCGATGGTCTGGTTCAAAGCGCTTTTCACCGCGTCTGCGATGAAGTCGGCACCATTGTAGACTGCAATGAGCACAGCGGCCTTAGCCATGGGCGTTCGCTCCGTTTGCGCTTGGCCCGCTGGCGGGCGGCACGTTGCCGATTGCGGGCCGGGCATATTCCTCAAGCCGACGGTCGAATACGAAATCCAGCATTCCGCGCCCGCGTTGGAAAGTGAACAAATGTTTGGCGGCCAACGCCGACATCCGCCCCCCATTAGCGCCCCAGATTATGGCTGTGAGCGTTCCGCCGATCACAATCCGCGGAGCCAATTGGAGGACCGCACGCCAGCGTCCGGATGCCTCTCCGCGCCGGCGATGAAACAGCATCGCATCGGTCGATCCTTCGCGGCGCCATCGTTGCTTGAGCCAGGCGGTTGTTGCCCGTTCGGGCGGGACCTTTTCAGTCAGCCAGGCTTCCGGGGCATTGGCGAGCGTTTCCCCGCGCTGGAGGAGGGCATCGAAGAACATGATGTCCTCACCTCCGGTCAGGCTTAGCGCCGGATCGAACGACAAGTCATGGCGGCGGACGGTGGGCAGGTGAACCAGGCAATTATTGGTGAAGCCGGGATGCTCGCGTTTGGCGCTGTTGCCTGTGGGGCAATCGTGGATCCTGGCATCGACCATCCACTTTGGCGCGGACGAATTGTAGACGGCACGCACGGGGCCGAACACAGCTGCGGCGCCGGTGTCCTTCCACGCGACCCAAAGCGCGCGCAACCAACCAACAGTCGGCAACTCGTCATCATCAATGAAGACGATGAAATCACAGGATGAGTTTGCTTCGAGTGCACGGTTCCTCACATGCGTAACGCCGGGTCGGCATTCGTGGATGTAGGAAATCGGGTACCGGTCGGCACCCGTAGCGGCGGCTTCAACCACAGGGCGCGCTTCTCCACCGGGGTTGTTGTCAATCACAAGAATTCGGACGCTCACACCTTCTTCCGATTCGTCCGGCGCCAAGACGGAATCCAACGCTTCGAGCAGCTCTGCGAGCTGTTCGTTGCGCCTGTAGGTCGGGATACAAATACTCAATTCCATAGACGACCACCCGCGTTCGCACCTAGCTTCCCGGTCGGCTTCTGGCAATCGGTAGACTGCGGGAACCGGACCTGAAACCCGGGGTGCAAATTCAGCACCAGATGCACGCGGCACCGGCGCGTCATCATTGTCTGCGAGTGTCGGGGCTCGGCGCTCGACGGAATGGGTTGGCGTTAATTCAGGCGCTCGCAGACCGGGGGCAACCGGGCGCCTTCTGGGAGCTTACCGCCTTCAGCGAGACAAACACCGGAATCAAGCGCCATGGCATCGAGCGAGAAAAGCTCAGCGTTCGATTCCGAAACGTCCGCGATCCGCCGGGTGACAGGGAATTTGAGGCTCTCATCGACCATGGTGGCCTGGCAAATGTAGGTGCAATTATAGGAATACCGACCGGAAGCGATTCCCGCTGGAGCAGCAATCTCCTGGGCGAATGGCAGGGTCCGTGTAGCCGTTTCGGGCGATGCCGCCGTTTCGACGATCTCTATTGGTTCTTCAGGTTCGGGCTCTGACACATTCGTCGGCGGGATTTGCTCCTCAGGGACTGGAGCTGTGTCGTCTTCCGGTTCGGCGGCCGGGTCGTCTCCGGTCGCAGCCCCGGCGGCCGGGGCCACGACGACTGCAGCGACGGCGAGACTCTCCGGTGCGGAGACCTCCCGCACGCTGTCCTGGGGGTTCAATTGCTGTTCTGTCGGGGTCGTGACGAGGATGCGGGCGTCAGGATCCGTTTCGTCAGGCGACGGAAGAGATGCCGTAACGATGGGCTCGCCCGATCCAAGCGTTACAACCGGGCCGCGCTCGGTCGGATGAGAAATGTCCGCCTCAGTCAGCGTGACAGGGGCGAAACCGGTGGGAAAGCCGCCATCAGGGGTCACGAAAAGCATCAGCATATCGG
>JBCCBN010000095.1:0-11328 GCA_039034035.1 Pseudomonadota bacterium | reverse complement strand
CTTCTTCACCGTCTTCGCCCCATCGGTGACCGCCGCGCTCTGCCTGATCCTTTTCTTCGCGGTCGGGCCCCTGTCTGAATTCCTCGAACCGACCACTGGGGAACGGCCCGACTACAATATCGAAACCACCCACACGCCAGGGAGCCTGGGATGAGCGACACCCCGTCATCGGACCGCCCCGACACGCCCGTGGCCCCGGACCCTTCCGTTGAGGACCACCCCGCCGCCAAGGCCCTTTTCGGCTGGGTCGAGGCGAAATCCACGGGAACGATCCTCTTCTACGGCGTGATTGGGCTCGCCATCGCCCTGTTCGCCGCCGACCTTGTCGTTGATCGGCACGACTATCTATCCTTCGCCGAAACGTTCGGCTTCTACGGCTTCTGGGGGTTCGGCGCCTTTGCCCTCGCCGTCCTGTCAGGCTGGCCGCTCGGACACCTGCTGCGCCGCGACGAGGACTATTACGGCGAGGCCGACATCCAGCCCGCCGATGTTGAGCATCCTGATCCGGCCATCCATGAACGGGAACCGGGCGAATGAACGTGCTGCTCGGAAACTTCAATCCCGGACTGATGCTGATGTTGGTCGGCGTCGTCGTCGCGCTGATGCCGATCCGTCCGGTGCGCCAGGTGCTCACCATCGCCGCCCCGCTCTTGGGCATGGTAATGCTGGCCAATGCCGAATTGGGCGTGAACAAGCAGACTTTCGACGTGCTCGGCATCGAGATGATCCTCTATCGGATGGACAGTCTCTCCTTCATCTTCGCGCTCGCCTTCCTGATTGCTGCGCTGCTCAACGCCATCTACGCGCTGCATTCCGATGATCGGCTGCAAGACGGCATGGCGACGACGTATGCCGGCGCCGCCATCGCCGCCACCCTGTGCGGCGATCTCATGTCCCTGTTCATCTTCTGGGAGCTGACGGCGGTCTCCTCGGTGTTCCTGATCCTCAGGGCCGGTACCAAGGCGGCCTACCAGGCAGCGATGCGCTATCTTGGCGTCCAGATCCTGTCGGGCGTGCTGCTGCTGGATGGCATCGCCTATGTGTTCAAGAAGGAAAACACGCTGGAGCTGAATGCGTTCTCATCGTTCGGCGATGCGGGCGCTGGCTTCATCTTCGTTGCCCTAGCGATTAAGGCGGCTTTCCCCTTCCTCCACAACTGGCTGCAGGACTCCTATCCCAAGGCGACCGTAGTCGGCGCCGTTGTCCTGTCGGCCTTCACCACCAAGCTTGCCGTTTACGCCTTTGCCCGCCTGTTCCCGGGCTTCGACATGCTGATCTGGATCGGCGCGATCATGACCGTCTTTCCGGTCTTCTTCGCCGTCATCGAAAATGATCTGCGCAAGGTGCTCGCCTACAGCCTCAACAACCAGGTCGGCTTCATGATCTGCGCCATCGGCATCGGAACCCCCCTGGCGTTGAACGGGGCCGCCGCCCACGCCTTCGCCCACATCATCTACAAGGCGCTCTTGTTCATGAGCATGGGCGCGGTGCTCTACCGCTGTGGCACGGCCAAGGCCAGCGAACTGGGTGGGCTGTACAAATCGATGCCCTGGACGACGCTGTTCTGTCTGATCGGCGCGGCGTCGATTTCTGCTTTCCCGCTGTTTTCCGGATTTGTCGCGAAATCCATGACCATGAGCGCCGTGGGCCAGGAAGGGCTGGTGGTGATCTGGCTGATGCTCCTGTTCGCCTCAGCGGGCGTGCTCGAACATTCGGGTATCAAGATCCCGTATTTCGCCTTTTTCGGCCATGACAGCGGCAAACGGGTCAAGGAGGCGCCCTTTAACATGCTTGTCGCCATGGGCCTGGCCGCAGCCATCTGTATCCTGATCGGCCTGCCCATGGCTGGCGGGTATGGCTATCAGTGGCTCTATGACAAGTTACCGTGTACCAGCGTGCAGCCGGCCGATGTCTGTTTCATTTCCGGCGAGGCGATCAAGCCCTATCAGCCCTTTACCCTCGACCACATTCTCACGCAGATGCAGCTTCTGGTGTTGGCCATTCTGGCCTTCATGCTGCTCAAGCGCTTTGGGCTTTACCCGCCTGAGCGGCCGGGCACGATCCTTGATACCGACTGGACCTATCGCAAGCTGGGTTATGGGTTTGCCAGCTGGGCAAACGGGGTCTGGAAGAAGGCTGGGCCGGCCATGTCTGGTGCCGCCGGTTCTGTGGCGGGGCTGGCCTATACGCGGATCGAGCAGGCCTTCTCACCGCGGGGCGAGCTATCGCGCGGGCCGCTGACGGGCGGCGCAGCAATCTGGACGGCGGGCCTACTCGGCGTGGTGTTGCTGATGTCTTTCCTGGCCGCATAGGCGCGAACGCGCGTGGGAGCCGGGGGAGGTGGTTAGAAGGGATCGCAGCACTCGCCCCCGATCAAATTAGCTCTACGCCACCACCAGCGGTACGCACCTCGAAAGGGCGACCACCCGCCGGGCGGTCAGCCCGCCCCCGTGGAGGCGATTGGCGAGGCCAATCCGGCGCGAGCGAAAAAGACTCAACCAATCCGCCGCGAGCGGCATCAAACCAAGAATAGAGCCCAAGAACAGGTGCGCGCTCGGCGGTTCGTTGTGCGTCAGTTGAAGAATGGAGCGCGCTTGCAAAGACAATGAGGGCCCTTGTCTCGCAGTTCTTGTGTAATTGCCCCCTTCCCAAACAGTCGAATTTTTATCACTCCTTCGCCGTGAGAGAGAAGTCGAGGGGGGCCTCCTAATGACTGAAGAACTGACCGCTCAACAGGGCGGGGAATACAAAGTAGAGCTGGCTGCCAAGATTGTCTCGGCCTATGTCGGGCACAATCCAGTGCAAAGCGCGGAGCTTCCAGCACTCATTCGTACGGTATTCGAAACCCTGGAATCGCTAACGGCCAACAAAGCCGAAAAACAAGAACTGCAACCGGCCATCCCGGTGAAGAAGTCGATTACAGATGAGTACCTGATCTGCCTCGAAGACGGGAAGAAGTTCAAGTCGCTGAAGCGCCACCTCCGGTCGAAATACGATATGTCGCCCGAGGAATATCGCGAAAAGTGGAACTTGCCCTACGACTATCCCATGGTTGCGCCGTCCTATGCGCGCCAACGATCGTCACTGGCCAAGAAGATGGGGCTTGGACAGTCAAGGACTGCCGAGTAAAAGCGGACGGAGTGGCGTGTAAGGCGCTGCGAATGCTTTGCTGAGTCCAGTATTGTTTTGTTTGCGAAATAAATGCCGCGCCGTCTAATCTGAATTTTCCTTAACCAACACCTTGATCGCACCCTGCAAATCACCCCACACGTTTGATTAAGACATGCCGGGGTGGCTTCCATGACATCATACCGAATCGTTGCGCTAACAGAGGCGCAAGCAAACCTGATTCTATACTGGAACAGTCTCGTCGATACGGCGGACGCGCCATGTCCCCGGCGGTCCGCGATCAACCCCTGGCATCTCGGCCCGGCCCTGTCGGAAGTGTCCCTCCTCGAAGTGGCCGAGGATGGCAGCGCGCGGTTCCGCCTCGCTGGCACATCGGTGACCGAACTCACCGGCCAGTCGCTCAAGCATGTTGCGGTCGACGCGCTGGAGGGGCCGTTCGCTGGTCTCTGGCGCCTTGGCGTGTCCGATGCCGTCGCCACACTCGCGCCCGTCCATGGCCGGGTGGAAGCGGCAATCAACGGCCGGGACCTCGCCTGGCTTCGCCTGCCTCTGCTCGACGCAGAGGGCCGTCCCCGCTTCGTTCTTTGCCACGATTGCTGGGCGAATTCGGCCCAGATTTTACACCCTGAAGTCGTATTTATCCACGGTCAAAATCCGTCAATTGCCGCGTAGACTCAACGAATTACACACTTTCTAGGATAATTATCCTACAACCTGTCGCCTATGTTACCGTATAGGACGCGCAGTGATGGAGTGGGTGATGAGTACAGAATATACTTGTGCAGATTGGGATCGCGTTCAGCTGGCAGCAGGCGTAGCGGCGTTCGCCTTGGGGTTGCGGTCATCGGATATCCTGTCGACCGGCCGGGGCAGCCCGGCGGTTTCGTTCGGGCGGCATATCGCGATGTATCTTTGTCATGTGGGCCTCGGGATGAGCCTGTCGAAGATCGCCCGGGCGATGAACCGGGACCGGTCGACCGTAGCCTATGGCTGCCACACGATCGAAGACCGGCGCGACCAGCCCGAATTCGACGAATGGATCGACCAGGTCGAACAGGGTGTGCGGGGTCTCTTGCCGCTGCATTTCGCGAAAGCCGCGTAAATGGCTCGGATTCTACCTGCTGCGACGGGCGGCGCCCATGACCGGTTGATCCGGGCCCTTCAGCGTGGGGGCATGGCGGCCTCAGGCGCTGACGGCGTCTGGTCGATCTATCGCGACCGGGACAAGCGGCGCCGGATTGTTGGTACCATGGACGCGGTCGCCGTGGACGCCCTTGTCAGCACGGGCCGGCTCTGCGCCCTCGGTGAGACCGGGCGCATCCTGGTCTGGAGCGGCCCGGCCGTGACCGGCGCGGCCGCGACCCCCGTTGCGACCCCGCTCATACCGGGTAAGGCGAAGCCGCAACCACGCCGAACGCCCATGGAGCAGGTGCTCGCCCAGCTCAGTGATGAACGCACCCGGCTCCGCGCGCGCAATGCCGCCCTCCGGCTCGATGGCGATGTCCACCGGGCCGCCACGCCGCGTTCGGTTACCATGCGCTGGGATGGTGCTGGCGCGGTGGACGGCACTCGGCGAGCAGGGGACGGGGCAGGCACCTCCCACGCTGCTGCCGCCGCTGCTCGCCGGATCGCCGACATGCGCACCGCACTCGGCAGCGAGCATTTCGCCGCGCTGCTCGCTCTGGTCCTGCACGAGCGCCCGCTCAACCGGATCGCCGCCGATGCCGGCTGGCCAGCCCGAACCGCCGCCAAATCCCTCGCCGGCCTGCTCACCAGCCTCGCCGACGCCTACGACCAGCGCACCCGAGACTGACCCCGCACCCCCATCAGCGCTCCGCGGCCCCCCGAGCATCGGCCCGGATTCGCTCCAGCATCGAGGCCAATCCGTTCGATCGCTGTGCCGTCAGTGCGCCCGCGACCCCGATTTCCGTGAGCAAGCCATCGGCATCGAAGGACGCCACATCGTCGATGGGCGCGCCTGAATAGAGCCGCACGAGCAGCGCGATCAGCCCCGAGACAATCATCGCATCGGACTCAGCGCGCACCGTCAGCGTGCCATCCGCCTCTGCCGCGCTCACCATCCACACCTGCGACGCACACCCGCGCACCCGGCTCGCCTCTGTGCGTTCGTCGGCGGCCAGGGGCGGGTTGGCTTTACCAAGGTCGATGATATGGGCGTACCGGTCTTCCCAATCGTCGAAGAAGCCGAACTCTTCGCGGATTTCGGCGGCGCGTGTCTCGATGCTCATGGCGCCTAAATGTAATCGGGGCTCTCCAAAGGAAAGCCCCAACACACGATTTCTCTTCAGTCGGGGCATGCACCCCGAACCCGCAGCTACTGCGTTACATCACCAATACAGGTGCCGACCTCAGTCAGTGCATGCTCGCCGATGCAGAACGGCACTTCATACTGCTTGTGTGCGGCGGCCACGCATTGGTGCAGGTTGAGCTGCGCCATGTTCAGGCAGTTCTTGGTCGACCGTTCCTTGAGTGCCGTGCGCATTTCCGAGGCTGGCATGTCTTCCGCGCCCAATACGCGATAGGCCGCCAGCGTCGCGATCTTGTCGGCAATCGGCTCCTTGCCCGCCCGAATACGCGCATCCCGGCCCGAATAGCCGAGCGACAGGTCTGGGAAATTCACTGCGCCGGCCGCCGTCGTCACCCCATCCCAGAGCGACTCCGTCGAATTGCCCGCCGCTTTGCTCAGCACCGCATCGATATCCGATCCGCCAAATGCCGTATTGATCTCGCCGCGCACCGGCCGGCCCGAAATCGCCGTCGTCCGCATGCCATTGATCAGTCCTTGGGTGTTGGCCACCCGGGCCTTAGCCCAGCTTGTGCCCTGCAGCGAATAGGCCTGCTCCTTCACATACGCGCCCGCACCTTCCAGACGACGCCGGTCTGCCTGTGTCGCACCCAGCGCCGAAGTCACCGCACCGGTGCCGCCCGAAAGGGTCCGCGCATAGCGAATATCATTGCGCAGCCCCAATCGAAGGCTGTCCTCGCCATAGAAGCTGGCGATGTCGCGCACGGCTTCACGATACTCAGGGTCCTGCGCCGCGATCATCGCCGAATAGGCGAGCCAGCCGCTGGACAGCTTGTCAGGGTTCTGCCCGCCCAGATTGTTCAGCGTTGTCTCGATATCGGACGCCGACGCCAACGGCTTGTTGCGAACATTGGACACATCGGAGTGGAACGTGGCGTACACCGCCGCACCTTCCGAGATCGGGTCTGGTCCACTGGCTTTGCCGTCGCCTGCCTGTGCTACAGAAACGCCGCAAATGAAGGCCATACTGGCCAGCGCAGTGCTGATGGCGCGTGGGTTGAATGCCATGGAGAGCTCCCTATGCCTGATCGGGCAAGATGCCCGAGTTCCCTACACTAGGGAACCGCTCATCTGGCAGAGATACTGCAGTGACTCCCCTGGCCAGACGTTAAAATACAGTCATGATCCATAAACTTTTCGAGCAGGTTAATTGTTAGGGATCAATCGCACCCTCACCGAGAGCGCCATTCCGCTGGTCTGGTGCGGCTCCGTCATGCTTGGCGGAGCGGTCTCGCTATGGCTCGGCGCCCCCATGGGGCTCGCGGCGCTATTGTCTGCCGTCCTGCTCGCGCCAGGGCTGGTATCGATCGCCGCGCGCACATCGGCCGGTACGCTCCAGCGCCTCGCCAGCCAGCATGAAGCCGTCCTCTGGGCGCTCGCGCTCAGCGCCTCGGCCTCGATAACGGGCGGCGTCGTCTCACCTTTGTGCGGCTTGCTGTTGCTCGTGCCAGTGGTTTCCGCGCTGGAGGGGGACCGCGAGCGCGCCTTTGATGCAGCCCTGCTGGCCCTGATCGGCTTTGCGTGCCTGGTCATCGTCGATCAGTTCATGACCCTTCCGGGCCTGCCGCCATGGGCGTGGCCGCTGGCGGTGTTCCCGGTTGCTGCCGGTCTTGGCTGGGTCCTTGCGACCGCCATCTGGATCCGCCGCTCACCGGCCGCCGCGCCAGCCCTTCGCGCGCCCCAGCCGCCGCCCCGCATCTGGCGTACCCTCGATCCTGGTGGACCGATCTGCGCGATTGAACTCACGGCGCTGGGACGGGTTCAGGGCCTGTCGGGAAACACGGCGATCCTGCCACCGATCAAGACCGGCCAACTGATAGGTCTGCTGGTCGCCGAACCAGCGCGCGACGGCTTTGTTCAGGCTCTTCAGGCCGAGGGCCAGATGCGGCTCGCTTTCGGGGCCGGGCGCGCCGCCCGCCTGTTCGTCCGCCCCCATGCTCACGGCACCACCCTGTTCGCCATTCCCGCCGATGGCGAGCTGAAATCCATTGCCGCGGCCCGCCAGGACGGCGAGGCGGCCATCCGCGCCCGCAACCTGTATTACGCCTCCCTCAGCCACGACCTGAAAACGCCCCTCAACGCCATTCTCGGTTTCGCCGACATGATGCGGGCCGAACTCAAAGGTCCGCTGCCGGAAGCCTATCGCGACTATGCGGAGATCATCCATGAGAGCGGTGAGGACCTGATGCTGCTGGTCGAGGATATTCTCGACCTCGCCAAGGCCGATGCCGATGGCCAGTCCCTGGATATCGAGCCGGTGGACCTGGTGGCCAGTGGCCGGTCGGTCCTGCGCCAGATGACGGGCCAGGCCGAACGCCGGGAGATTCAACTGGTGCTGGACACTGGACCCGGTACGGCGCCCGGCTCCAAACCTGGGCCCGGCTCCGAATCTGGGGCTGGCTCCGACGCCTGGGCGATGGCAGACGCCCGCGCCGTCCGCCAGATCTGGCAGAACCTCGTCTCGAACGCTGTGAAGTACTCCCGGCGGGGCCAGACCGTGCGGCTCGCTGCCAGGCGGGTGGGGGACAAGGTGGAACTACGGGTCGAAGATGAGGGTGAAGGCATGGATCCTGCCGATCTTGCCGCCATCACCGCGCCCTATACCCAGGGCCGCAACGCGTCCGGCCGTGCCGGCACCGGCCTGGGGCTCACCGTGGTCAAACGCTTTGCCGATCTCATGGGTGCGGCCATGACTATCGACTCCACCAAGGGCGAAGGCACCCGTGTCGCGATCCGTTTTGCCCCCGCAGACCCCGCCGACTATGCCCCCCTCGAAGACGCGGCGGAATAAGCCCGGCTCACCCCCGTCATCTCTCAACCGCCCGCAGCGCCCCTCACCTCCAGCGGGCGACCGCTCGTCGGCCGGCCAGGCCGCCCCTGCGGAGGCGATTGGCGTGAGCCAATCTGCCGTGAGCGCGATTGAGCGAGATATTGCCACTTGCGCAGTTTGCCGAAAGGGTGCGCGCCATGACCGATGCGCGCCTGCCCACACACATCACCGCCACCGCGCTGGTACGCCGTGCAACGCTTGCCGGCGCCTCTGCCTTTATCGTGCAGAAGGGCGATCCCGAACGCGGCGACCTTCTGATCAAGGTCGCGCGCCTCGACGGCACCGCCCTGGCGCTACGCCCCGGCTTCACCCTCGACGGTGCGCGCGTTTTCCAGGACCTCGCCTTGCAGGGCGTGGGCCCCGCTGAGCCCGACATCGACGCCTACATCGCCCGGGCTCGGGAGCGCGACAGCGACCTCTGGGTTGTCGAGATCGAGGACCGGGAGGGCAGGGCGTTTCTCGAGGCCCCAATCGAATTCGCCCCTGATTCGCCTTTTCAATCAGAAGAGTAAGGATGTCTTAACAGATCGACCTGAAAAATACCCTCGAAAGGTGCGGGGGCGCTGCATGCTGTTTCTCTTGAATAATCAGGTTATGGACCTTGAATTGCCGGAACACCGGCTGGCCCGCCGCTGGCGTGTCATGGGCTGCGGTGATCCCAGCGCGATGCGCGCCCGCGATGCGGTCGACTTCGCCCGACAGGTCGTCGACGACACGCGAGCCGAGGGCGTCGATCTTACCCTCGATTGCATGCTCGATATCGGCGCGCTGATCGTCGCCAAGACCGGCGCCAATGCGGCCCAGTTCGTCCCGCGTCCGTCAGGAACGAGCGACGTCCGCATCAATACCTTCAACGAAACGGTCCTGCAGATCTTCCGCGACGCCCAGATCGAGGCCCAGGCGCAGCTTGAAGCCCAGCTCGATACTCCATCCGCTGAAACCATACCGCTGCCTCCCTCACCCTGGACCAGCGCCGTCGCCTGATCCCTGCCGCCGTCGCTAGCTGCCAGCCGCCAGTCGCGCTTCCATGTTGTTCCAGACTGCCGGACCGAGTAAGCCGGTCGCCCCAGTCCAGTGACGGCAGAGCGTTCTTCCATGACCCGCGAGACTCCCCCAAAACCAGACCGGTGCGCGGCTTGTGGCTCGTCCGCCATCCACCATGTCCGCCAGATCTGGGCCCGTCGCACCCGCCGCCACCTCGACCTCTACTTCTGCGATGACTGCGAGAGCTTCATGATGCCGGCCTTCTACACGCCGACCGATGAAACTCTGCAGAAGACCGTCGCCTTCCACGAACGCATCACCCCGCGCAACATGGAATGGTCTACCCCGCTTTGGGACCAGGTCCTGGCGCACTTTCCGGGCGCCCGCGCTGTCGCCGAGATCGGCTGCGGCAATGGCGCCCTCCTCGCCGAAGCGGAACGCCGCGGCCTCTCCGCGCTGGGCTTCGAACTCAATCCCCACGTCGCCGCCTTCGCCCGCGACCGGTTTGGCCTAGACATCCGCGAGAGCCTCTGGGACCGCACCACCGACATGCCGGAGTGCAACGTCCTTGCCTGCATCAGCGTCCTCGAACACCTCGAAGACCCCGCCGCCCTGATCTCCGAGATCGCTGCCTATCTCAAGCCGCGAGATGGCCTCGCCATTCTCTCGGTGCCGCTGATCGATGAGAGCCGCTGGAAGCATGTGGTCCGCCCGCTGGCCAAGGCGTCCCCGTTCAAGTCCACCGACGAGCACGTCCAGTATTTCAGCCCCCAAGGCTTTGCGACCCTGCTCGAGCGGTGCGGCTTCACCAGCGTGGAGCGCTATGTCATTGGCGGCTGGAATATCCACCTCGCCCGCCCGTAGCCCTGCAAGGCCCGCCGCAAGATCCGGGTGGCAGCCGCCCCGAACGCCCGGCACAGTGGCGCCATGCTCACTGCCTCACCTCCAGCCGAGACCCGCCCCGCCATGTCCAACTCCACCCCCAAGGTCACCCCACCTCCGCACATTCAACCGCCCCTCGACGAGCGCGCCATCGCCTATGACCGCATGGCCGACATGCTCGCCTTCATGGGCGACACTTGGCGCGACCGGCCAGACCTTGCCGCCTGCGCGGCTGCTGCCGGCCTGTCGCCCCACCACTTCCAGCGCGAATTCACCCGCTGGACCGGGCTCAGCCCCAAACAGTACCAGGCCGCGCTCGCCCATGGCACCGCCGGCGATCTACTGCGCGAGGGCGCTTCTGTCCTCGATGCTGCCCTCGAAACCGGCCTCTCCGGTCCCGCCCGCCTCCACGACCTCTTCATCGCCCACGAGGCGCTCACCCCCGGCGAGGCCAAGGCCGGCGGCGACGGCGCAGCCCTCACCATCGGCAAGGCGCCCACACCCTTTGGCATGGGCGTCTGGCTCCTCAGTCCGCGCGGCCTGGTCGCCCTCGGTTTCATCGATGTCGACGCGCCCATCCGCACCGGTTTTGAACACATGGGTCGGCCCGAAGCCCAGGCTTTCGCCGACCTCGCCAACCGCTATCCCGCCGCCGAGATCACCCGCGACGACCCAGCCGCCCAGGCCATGGCCCGCAGCGTGTTCGAGCAGGGCGAACCGCTGCCTATCGCGCTTTACGGCACCCCGTTCCGGCGTCAGGTCTGGCGGGCGCTCGTCACCATCCCCCCGGGCCAGACCCAGACCTATGGCGCCCTCGCCAAAGCCGTCGGCTCACCCAAAGCGGCCCGTGCCGTCGGTGCAGCGGTCGGCGCCAACCCGATCAGCTGGTTCATTCCCTGCCACAGGGCCTTGGCGGCAGACCACCGGCTGCATAACTATCACTGGGGTGTGGCACGCAAACGCGCCATGCTGGTATACGAAGCGGCGCTGTCGGCCTGACCCCGAACCGGCGCCCCGAACGACGAGGCGCCGGACCACCATGCGGCAAGACACTTTCGCCATCCTTCCCAATCTGCACGTGACTTGGGTCATTGCCCTGTTCGTGCTCGCCTTCATTCTATGGGGCGCGGTGCTTGCCTGGCGCTGGTCCGCCACGCGCACGGACGCAGCCAGGGTT
>JBCCBN010000094.1:0-11345 GCA_039034035.1 Pseudomonadota bacterium | reverse complement strand
CTGATTTTTCAGGAATGTGGACACAAGAAGCTGGCAGCATACACAAAGCAATCGCTGCGAGCCGGATG
Source organism: Pseudomonadota bacterium (assembly GCA_039034035.1). Taxonomy (GTDB): domain Bacteria; phylum Pseudomonadota; class Alphaproteobacteria; order Caulobacterales; family Hyphomonadaceae; genus UBA5336. The sequence continues at coordinate 11,277 of JBCCBN010000094.1, read as the reverse complement.
GCATTGATAGAAATCATAGAATATTCGCAACCCGTAAAACAATTCTATTTGGCTATCAGTGCCAAAGATTCGCAACAAGCCGCTCGTGTGAATATCTTCCCGGTACTTTAGAAAGCCTGGTGTGAGCAGAGCTAAACCTCATGCTCCGGCGACCGGTTTAGGGCGTTTTAAGTCGTTCGCTGTTCGCGCAACGACTGTCGAGAAAGGGCCAGATCCGGCCAGTAGCGACCGGCGGCTCATCGCCGAAAGCGGACAAATTCTCTGTGCTGGGGAACGACCGAGTAGAGGGTTTTAAGCCATCAACCCGCCACGGTAAGTTGAGGCGCAGCCTGTCCTAATTGATCGCAACATCAGCAAAAAGTGCCTCCTTCACCGAAATCACCAGAACGGCATGGGAGACGTCGACCCTAACTAAACCGCGCCGGCCTCAGCCGGCAAATGGTGCCTCCCTCAGCGACAAACGACTTTACTATGCCGCGGTTTCGATTTCGCCTGGTGAGTCTTGCCGCAAACCAGTCGATGGCTGTGTCGACGCAAGGTCATACAGCGCTTCCGCCTTTGGATGCAGGGTGCCGTGCAGCCTGTCCCAGATCACCGTATAGAGCCCGTAATTGTAGCGATAGGTCCGGTGGTGCTGGTTGTGGTAAGCAGAAGTGTTCAGCCAGGAGCCGATGGGGCTGCGCGCAATGAACCGGGGCATGATCTCATAGCCGAGATGCCCGTAGACATTGTAGATCAGCGACAGAAATCCCGCGACAAAGAGCGCGGTGACATGCAGGGGCATGACCACGATCAGAATGACAAAGATCGCGATCTCGAGCACGGCCTCGATGGGATGGAAGGCAAAGGCGGAGAAGGCGCTCGGATTGGTCGAAAGGTGGTGGGTCTTGTGGACTCGGTCATACAGGGGCGCGGCGTGAACGGCCCGGTGCATCCAGTAGAAGTACCAGTCCTGGATGAGCAGGACGACCGGGATCTGCAGCCAGAACCAGGCCCAGCCATACTGGCCGGGATCAAAGTAGAGCTGGGTCAGCCCGGCATGCCGCATCGCGATGATGCAGCCGACCACGCCTGTGAAGACAACGACTGTTAGCATGGAATAGCCGATCTCGCGCAATAACTGGGCGCGCGTGAAGGGCACCGGCTGCAAGCGGCGCCAGGGCGCGAGGCGCCCCACCACCATGGAGACCAAAAAGCCGATGCCGGCGATTGCGACGTAGCGTGCGATGATCACGCCAGAGATTAACCCCGCAACCGCGGCAAGTTTGAAATGCGTCGGCCAGTCGTCAACCAGCCCTGCAAGGTATCCATAGTCCACTTTTCCTCTCCTCTAGTTTCTAGTGCCAAAACGGTAGGTGATGGATGCAAGCGCGGAGGTCTCGCCGCTCAGCTGGTGCCAGACGCCGAGCCCAAGCAATGTGTCTTTGCCGAGGGGAATACCCACGCCGGCTTCGACGGCCCACGGGTCCTCGAACTCCTGGGTGACGCGAACGCGAACAGGCTCGCCATTGAGCGTCAGGGTCTGCTCGACGTCACGGCTGATCCAGTTGTAGCTGCCGCCCACGCGCCAGATAACGTTCTGGCGGTCGAGACTGACCGGATAGAGAAGGCCGAAGCTTGTCGTCGCGCCCTCCGATGACACGGTCTCGTCAAACCGGTTCCAGATGTACTGGAAGCCGCCATAGGCCGCGAGCGTGTCGCCTCCCACCTTGGTGATGGGCAGGACGCCATTGCCACCCAACCCGAGCGAGTAGCCGTCCACCTCCCGGCTCGTTTCACGGTCGACCGTGATCGGGCCGTTAAAGAAGTCCGAGAACGGCCCGTTCGGTGTGCCCATAATGGTGACGCCCGTTTCAGTGTCGCTCGAGATCAGGCCGCCACGCGCGAAGACTTCAACGAAAGGCAGGACACGGTAACCGACACTGCCTGACACAATCGTGGATGAGACGGTGAGGTCATCGCTGAGGCTGGCTTCGAAGTCGCCCGCTGCCAGGTCGTCGGGCAACTCGATCTCGCTTTCCACGATCCTAATGGCCGCGTTTGTGGCCGCCGCGCTCAGGTTGAAGTTCCACTTACCAAGCGTGTCGTCGGCGCCGGCCGGTTTGTCCTGGTCCTGCGCAATGGATACTTGCGGCCAGAAGAGGACGAAGGGTGCGCAGAGCGCCAGTACTGTTCTTACCATGTCAGGTCTCCGGAATCTGAATTTCAGAAGGGCGACGCCCCTGCGCGCAGCGCGGCTATCTCTTCTGCTGTCAGCACGCCATCTTCATCGACGTCGCCTTGCTCGAAAGCCGGGGCCGGTGCGCCCATCATCTCTTCCTCGGTGACCTGCCCGTCACCATCGGCATCGAATTGAACCTGTACTCTCGCCAGTCCCGTGTCGAAGCGGCCCGCCATTGGACCTCTCGGGCGGTCATCCACACTGACGACGCCATCATCGTTACGATCAAGACGCTCGAACGACTGCGTGCGCAGGGTCATGACTTCGTCCCAGCTGATGTCGCCGTCGCCATTGGCATCGGCGCGGGCCATCATCTGTTCGGGGCTGGGTTCCTGCCCGATTGCAGGAGCTGTGGCGACCGCCATGGCCGCTGCACCGGTCAGGAGGAGTGCAAATACGTAATTGGGTTTGATGTTGGTCATTGGGGGGTTCCTTGATTGCGTTTGTTGGAAAGGGGGTGATCAGGCGGTTTAGAAACTGATCGACAGTGACGTGGTCGCGAAGACTTCTTCATCGTCGCGGCCGGCCGTGGTGCCTCCGGAGAGGCTGAGAGTGACCGTGTCGGTGGCGTAGAAGCTCGCACCGAGGGAGACCTCGGCCGATGTCACCTCTTCCGCGGCCTGGCGCTGACTGGCCCGCAGGCCACCCAGCCGTGAAGCCTGTGACACGCCGGTCGATGCGCCGTTCTCGGCGTAGAGCGCGGAGACATCGGAGAAGAGGTAGAGCTGGTCATGGGCGACATAGCCCAGGCCAAGGCCGATCGCCGCGTTCACCCCCGATTGCTCTTCGCGCAGCACGGCCGGACGGGCGAAATCGCCCGTCGTCTCGGCAGTACTGGTCGCCTCCGATTGGCTCCACCCGAGCGTGGCGCTGGGGATGATGTCCCAGTCTTCCACGATGAAGACCCGAGAAAGCGTGGCCGCGGCAGACAGGCTGTCGACTTCGGAGGTCAGGTCGATCTCGGCGGCGTCGAGGCCGTCGAAACGATCACTTTCCAGTTCGAGCCGGCCGTCAAAATCTTCCTGGCCATAGGAAACGCTAAGGTCGAGACCGGCGACGCCAACGGGCACATAGACCCAGGCCGAAGCGAAAAGGCTGGATCGGTCAGTGATTTCGGTCCCGTTGAACAGGGCATCAGATCCGTTTGACGTGGCCAGCGAGACACCAACGCTGCCCTCTCCGACCACCCGCGAAAGCGAAATGGAGGCCGAAACAGCATCTCTGTCGGAGGAGTCGATTTGCGACCACGAACCGCTGGTACTGACGGTCCACGAAGGATCACTTGCCTGCGCGACCGCTTGCGGTAGGGCGGCGCAGAGCGCAGCCGAAAGATAAAAGGCTTTGAGTTTCACAGGGGGCACTCCGAAAAAAGGGGAATGGAAGCCGCCGGCTCGATTGAATGCTGGGCAAGAGCGTTCAATCGATCTGAGGGGAGGAGGACTGGCCGGCGACTTCCGAGCTTGTCAGTTCAGACAGGCGATGGTTTCGCCGGCGGCATTGGTGCAAGTGACAGTGCGGGAGAGGCCATCGTAATTGTTGATGGTCCGGTCCGCCTCGACCGTGTCACCAGCAGCATTGGAGGCTGTCCGCTGAGAATCCAGGTCGAGGCCTTCTTCGAGCGTATAGGATGCTGCACGCTGGCTTGCGACCGATCCATTCTCGGTCTGGACACTGCCGCCAGACACACTCTGGGCGTTCAGACCCTGCTCCTGGTCGTAGGACACCGCTCCGTCCGCTGCGAAAGCGCCATTCTCACCGGCGAGGTCGGCGTTTCCGCTGCGGGCAAAGTCGAGACCTTGTTCCGCGGAGAAGGAGCCTGAGCCTTCCGACGCGAAGGTACCGAGTTCACCCTCGCCCGATGCTGCGCCGGAGCGGACGGCATTACCGCTCTCATCGACGGTGAACAATGCGCTGCGCCCGGCAAAGCCGCTTGCGGAGTTAGCAGAGCCGTCAACGCTGCGCTGGCCGGACCCATCGGGATTATAGTCGCTGTCCAGCGTGCGCACCGCTTCGCCATTCGCATTCAGTGCGTAGGCACCGCCATCGCGGCTGAACGATCCGTCGTCGCCGATCTGGGACGCCGAAGCGCGACCGGCACGGGCACCCTCGGGGCCAGCAATTGCGGCGCTCGACCCGCAGGCCTGACCGCCTTCGAGACCTGTACAGCCTCGGGCCCGGGCTGCGCGCCCGCCATCCGCGCCGCGTACGGCAGACGCTGTGCCACGCTCGCCGCGGGCCTTGATCCGGCCACTTTGTGCTTCAGCCGTCATAGCCACTGTGGTGGTCAGCGCCATGAGGCTGCCCAGGCAGGCAGCGACGCTCATCTTCAGCAGGGAAGTCTTCAGAGTAGTCATGTGTTTCGTCCTTTATGGTCGCTCTGGGTTGCGAGCTGTCCTTTTGACCGCTCGATGGAGACGAAACTGACGGCGCGCCGTTTCACGGTGATGTCGGAAAACCGCGAAGACGTTTCATCCTGTTGCGCGCGGCCGGGCATGAAACGAATTGAAACACATCCGCGATACAAGCGAGCGGAGCGCAGGGCTAGACTGCGGCAAGCAAGCGAAGGAGCACGCGATGGCCAGCCCGAAGGGACGCATTCTCGTCGTCGATGATGACCGCGAACTGCGCGGCCTCGTCCAGCGCTATCTCGGCGAGAACGGCTATGAGGTGCGCGCCGTGCCCGATACGCAGGCGATGGACAAGCAGTTGCAGCGCGAGCCCTATGACGCGATGGTCCTGGACCTCATGATGCCTGTCGAGGACGGGCTTTCGGCGTGTCGGCGCCTGCGCGCCGCAGACCAGTCTATCCCTATCATCATCCTGACCGCCAAGGGCGACCCGATCGACCGGATTATCGGCATCGAAATGGGCGCGGATGATTATCTGGCCAAACCGTTTGAGCCCCGCGAGCTGCTGGCGCGCCTTGGTGCCGTGCTTCGCCGCACCGGAGCCAACGGGACCCTGGCGTCCGGCAGCAAGCCGATCTCATTCGGGCCCTTCGTCCTGGACATGCAGGCTATGACGCTGACCTGTGATGGGAGTGGCGTTGAGCTTTCATCTCGCGAGTTCGCATTGCTCTCGGTCCTTGCTGCACATATCGGCCGTCCGGTCTCCCGCGCGCGAATTATCGATGCCGCGTTCGGGCGCGATGCGGAGGTCACCGATCGCGCGGTAGATGTTCAAGTCACACGCTTGCGCAAGTCAATTGGCGAAGACTCGGCTAACCCGGCCTGGATCAAGACCGTCTGGGGCGTTGGCTACATGCTGGCCAGGGAGCCGGGCTGATGGGCTTGCCCTGGCCCAGATCCTTGTTCGGTCGCAACGTGGTCGTCCTCACGGCGGCGACGGTACTATCGGTTTCAATGTCCTTGCTGTCGATTTATGGGCTCATCCTGAATGCGCAGATCGACCGCGGCACGAGCATCACGGCTGAATTGATAAATACGCTTTCAACTGCAGCGCTGGAACTCGATCCTGATGCGCGCGACGCCATAATCGCTCGGGTTGATGAGAGTGAGTTTCTCCAGATCAAGCCCTTGGGCACGACACCGAACATCGGCCACTACAGGGAAAATATAATCGAAAGAATGGTCATGCAGAGGATCATCGACCGCCTTGATCACCAAGATGCGATGGATTGGCGGATCGGCGAGAACCGCACGCTTTGGCTCAACTTGCGCATTGGCGAGGACTTCTATTGGGTTGCCGCAGAGTCGGGTACGAACTGGACCCCTAGCCGGTGGCTTTTGCTTATCGTCAGTGTCATCACCATAGTCGTGACGGCAATCGGTGCCGTGGTGACACGCCAGATCTCCAAACCGCTCGCTGCGCTCAGGGAGGAGACAGACCGGCTTTCCATGGGATCGGATTGGCAGCTCGCTAAGATCAATGGGCCAAGCGAAATTGAGGCGTTGGCGAATAGCTTTGAACAGATGACCCAACGGCTGAAGGACGCAGAGACGATCCGCGCTGACACGCTTGCCGAACTTTCCCACGATTTGCGAACGCCGCTGGCGCGCCTTCGCCTCGCCGTGGAGATGATAAAGGACGGAGACGAGCTGAAAGCCAGTGCCGTGCGCCAAGTGGAACAGATCGACCGCCTCATCGACCAGTTCATGGACTACGCCCGCGATGCGCACACAGAGCAGACCGCTGAGGTGGATCTGTCAGCACTGGTTCGTGATATCGCAGGCCAATTCAGTATCGATGCCGACGTGCACCCCGACATCACCCTGACCGTGCAGGCCGATCTGATCCGGCGCGCCATCGCAAACCTCGTCGAGAACGCACAGAAATACGGCGCGCCACCTGTCCACATTTGCCTGCGCCAGACCCCATGCCATGCCGTGATCGAGGTCTCTGACGGGGGCAGCGGCTTTGATCCGGCTAAGGCAACCGACATGCTGAAGCCATTCAGGCGCGGAGAACATAAGGCCCATATTGCCGGCACGGGGCTTGGCCTCACAATCGTCGAGCGGGTGGCCGCCTCCCATAAAGGCGAAGTCTTCTTCCAGCGGCTCGATCCGAATGGATTTGTCGCGACTGTGAGGTTGGGGCTGAAAACGAAAGCCTGATCTCCCGCTATAGAGGCAGGATGTCTCACAACCGGGCTAACCCATCACTGCTACCCAAGAGCGACTTGCCGAAGATGGCAAATCTGAATTGAAAAACAGGATCTGGGGATTCCCGATGACTGGTTTGCTCCCATGTCAAGCCGCTCACTCGACCATCGCCAGTGACGCAAAAGGGCCAATATGGCTCGGTCGATCCGGCCTCGCGCTCGGCTCTACCTGACCCGGAGCAGACCAAAGGCCGACATTGGGCAAAAGTTAGAGTCAGGCAGATATGAACCAAACCTGGTCATTCTGATTGAGTATCGAGCCTGGGGCTGACGCAGCTGACCCCATGCGCTAGGGGGCGTCATCAATGCTCGCCGCTTACCTTTCACGCGAAAAATTCACGCGACTCGAGCGCGTGCAATGGCTTACCCTCGCCCGTGACATCAGCTTGAGGAGGACGCCCCATGGCAGACGTGGAATATGAGCAGAAGATCGTGGTCGTGAACGAAGCCGGCAAGGAAACCGGCGTGCTGAACGGCAAGACCGCCAATCTCGCCCTGGGCGGGGAAGGGGCGGAGGGCGATGTGATCCTGCGCAATGGCAGTGGAAAGGACACGGTCCACCTTGATGGCGGCGACGCCAATCTCCGCCTCGGCGGCCATGGCCACAATGCTGATATCGGCCTCTATTCCGACGACGGCAAACTGCGCATGCATATCGATGGCGGCCGGGCCAATATCTATGCCGGCGGCGAAGGCGCAGCCGGCGATCTCAGTCTCAAGAACACCGATGGCGTGTCGACCGTCCACCTCGACGGCGGCACGGCCAATCTGCAAATGGGCGGTGGCGGCGCCTCGGGTGACCTGTCGCTGCAGAATGGCGAGGACCAGCAGACGGTCTTCCTCGATGGTGGCGACGGCAATGCCCGGTTCGGCGGCGGCGGTTCCAATGGCGACGTCGCCCTGTTCTCCGATGACGGGAAGATGCGCATGCACCTCGATGGCGGGAATGGGAACATCTATGCGGGCGGCAATGGCGCGGCCGGCGATTTCGCCCTCAAGGACAAGTCCGGCGACACGGTCATCCATCTTGATGCGGGCGATGGGGTCATCCGCATCAAGGGCAAGCATGTGCAAACCGCCGATTTCGTGTTCTCCGCGAGCCATGACTTGCTACCGCTCAGCGCAGTGGAGGCACACATCGCTGCGAACGGCCACCTGCCGGGTATCGCATCGGCCGAGGAGATGCAGCGCGACGGGGTCGATCTCAACGCGATGAACGCCGCCCTCCTGGCCAAGATCGAGGAGTTGACCCTCCACGCCATCGCCCAGGAGAAACGCCTCGCCGCCCTCGAAGCGAAGCTCAACCAATAGCCCCCGCGCCCCGCATGATCGACGATCTTCCCCCTGAGCGGCGAATGGCCCTCGAAGCCCGTATCGCCGAGCTTTACGCCCGCGAGTTCGAGGAGCCGATCAGCCCGTTTCGGGCGGGCCAGATCGCCGATCTCATGCTGTCGGTACTGGGCTCGGAAATCTACAATCAGGCCGTTCGCGACGTGCGCGAGCATTTCCAGGCCAAGCTCGACGACCTCGAGGGCGATGTCTACTGGCCGCCGGTAGACGACGCTTAGAGCGATTTCACCTTTGGTGGAAGCGCTCCAGCGGGCAAGGCCCGCCGGCCGGTCAGGCCGCCCCCGCGGAGGCGATTGGCGCAGCCAATCTGTCGCGAGCGAAATCAGTCGAGCAAGGCGAGAGAGCGGAGCGCTTTCGGGCTTTTCGCTCTCTCACCATCCTGTGAGTGGACGGTGACCGCGCTCACCCCTAGATGCCCATCATGACCCAGACTCTCCCTTTCTCCCGCCGGGCCATCCTTGGCGGCCTCGGCCTGACCGGCCTTGTTGCTGCGTGCGGCCGCGCCAGTTCCGAAACCGCGCTGGTCTCGACCGCCGCCGACATCCAGCTCGACGATATCGAGCGCTGGCGCAGCGTCACTGATGCCCAGTGGCGCGAACGCCTCGACGACAGCGCTTATCGTGTGCTGCGCCGCGATGGCACCGAACCGGCCTTCTCCTCCCCGCTGAACGGGGAGTCACGTGAAGGCACCTTCCATTGCGCCGGCTGCGACCTCCCACTGTTTTCGTCGGACACCAAGTATGACAGCCGCACCGGCTGGCCCAGCTTCTGGGCGCCGATCAATGACAGGGTGCTCGGCACCAAGCCTGACAACAAGCTCTTCTATACACGCACCGAATACCATTGCGCCCGGTGCCTCGGCCACCAAGGGCACGTCTTCGAGGATGGCCCCCGGCCTACTGGCCTGCGCTACTGCAACAATGGCCTCGCCCTGACTTTCCGCCCGGCCTGACCCAGAACGGACCGCAGCTCTCTCCTGGCCTTGGCCCCCGCCCTCATTAAAAACCAAGGAACCCCGGAGCCTCGCCCCGGGGTTTCGTTTGTCGATCGGCTTTTCCCGTCGCCGGGGCCGGCTCTCCTTACCGCTCCACGACCGCCGGCATCCGGGCCTGAACGCCCTGGCCGTGCAGCGCCTCGGCATCGGACACCAGCGCGCGGACCTGGCGATTGGTCGAGATCGCCTGGATCAGCGCCAGCGTATCGGCGGCATCATCGCCGGCGGCAACAAAGCCATCCAGCGCTTCGAAGCCGCTGCGGCGCGCGGGGAAGTGGATCAGCCGCACGTCAGTTTCCGCATCGATGTCAGCCAGCGCCTTCGCCGTGCTGATGGCATCGCGGAAGCCGCCAAGACTGTCGATCAGCCCCCGGTCGAGCGCATCCTGCCCGCTCCACACCCGGCCACGTGCCCGGGCATCGGCTTCTTCGACGGTCATTCCCCGTCCGTCGGCCACGATGTCCAGGAACCGGTCATAGGTCCGCGTCAGCGATGCGCGCAGGGTGGCCCGGTCTTCGTCAGAGAACGCCTCGGTGCCCCAGGCATCGGCATAGCTGCCGCCCACGGCCACCGTCCCCGACGTGATCCCGATCTGCTCGAGACCGTCAGCAATCGCGAACTTGCCGGCGAACACACCGATGGAGCCGGTGATCGTCGTCTCGTTCGCCACGATATGGTCAGCGCCGGCGGACACATAATACCCGCCCGACGCGGCCACCGATCCCATCGACACGACAACCGGCTTGCCCTTGGCCTGCACCGCTTCGACTGCCTGCCAGATCTGGTCTGACGCCGTGGCGCTGCCGCCGCCGCTATCGACGCGGAACACAATCGCTTCGACCTTTTCATCATCGCCGGCTTCACGAATGGCCGCAGCCACCGAGTCCGAGCCGAACCCGACTGAACTCGCAAACAGGTCCTGATTGCTATAGCCCGAGACGATCGCGCCTTCGCCGCCAACAACCGCAATCATCGGTGCGCGCGATGGCGCTACCGGCGGGGCGTACTCTGCCATGGACACCAGGGCGGCATCCTCGCCCGCCCGCGTCAGCGCAGCGGCCTCGGCATCGGCCGGCCAGCCAAGCTGGTCCACCAGGCCGCCGGCCTGGGCCGCTTCCGCCGGTACGGGTCCCGCCTCCAAAAGCGCGGTGAGCTGGTCTACGGTCATCGCCCGGTCATCGGCGATATCGCGGGTCGACACCGTCCACAAATCGTCGGCCAGCGCCGTCATCGCTTCGCGGTGGGCGTCGGTGAAACCGGTCTGCTTGTAGATGTTGGGCGCGTTCTTGTATTCGTGGAACTGCTCGATCTCGGCGGTGATCGACAACCGGTCGAACAGGCCCTTCAGGAACTGGGTCTCGAACGCGATGCCCGAGACGCTGATCTCTGTGCCAGGCTGGAGCCACACTTCATCGGCGGCCACGATGCCGCGCAGGCCGGAGGGGCCCGCATTCGGCATTGTGCCCTGGCTGTGCGCAATGACGAACTTGCCGGCGTCGCGAAAATCGAGGATCGCCCCGCGCAGCTCTTCGGCCCGCGCGCTGCCCATGCCGAAATCGCTACCCCGGACATAAAGTCCCGCTACGCTGTCATCGGTCATCGCACCCTCCAGGCGCGTCATGATGTCGGTAAATCCGATCTCGCCAGAGAATGCCGCAAAGCCTGTTGCCGGGGCCTGGTCGGAAAATTCCTCCCTGAGATCGAGGGTCAGAACCATGTTATCGGGCTGCGGATCGCTGGCCGACGCCGCCCCGATGATCCCCGCCAGCACGAGGAAGCCACCAATGAAGAACAGCAACAACGCCACCAGAGCGCCGGCCATGGACAGGAAGAACGTTTTCACCGCGTGAACTCCTCAATCAATGCAGCTGGCCGGCCGGACCGGACAGAAAAATCGTCCCGAATCGGAGAGCCTATCGAATATCGATAAATGATATGGTGCATGATGGCCATGAGTAAAGAGCTAATGCGGCATTGCGATCTCAATCGGCTCCGGAAACCCCGCCCCGTGCCGCCCCATGGTGTGCGTATCCCGTGGCGCGGGCATTCCAAGGCGTGCATATCTCATATTGCATCCGCCATGGGGGTTCG
>JBCCBN010000093.1:0-11460 GCA_039034035.1 Pseudomonadota bacterium | reverse complement strand
CTCTATATCGGCCAGGAAGCGGTGGTGGTTGGCCTCCAGGGCGAGGCTGAGACCGGTGACCAGGTGATTACCGGATATCGCGATCATGGGCATATGCTGGCGTGCGGCATGGACCCGAAGGGCGTGATGGCCGAGCTGACGGGACGGGCGACGGGCTATTCCAAGGGCAAGGGTGGGAGCATGCATATGTTCTCCCGCGAGAAGCAGTTCTTTGGCGGTCATGGCATTGTCGGCGCCCAGGTCTCGATTGGGACGGGGCTGGGCTTTTCGAACAAGTACAAGGAGAATGGCAAGGTCTGCCTGGCCTATTTCGGCGATGGCGCGGCGAACCAGGGCCAGGTGTATGAGAGCTTCAACATGGCGTCGCTGTGGGCCCTGCCGGTGGTCTATGTGATCGAGAACAACCAGTATGCCATGGGCACGTCGGTGGCGCGGGCGTCGGCGGAGACCGAGCTCTACAAGCGTGGGATCTCGTTCGAGATCGAGGGCGAGCCGGTGGATGCGATGGATGTGCTGGCTGTGCGGGCGGCGGCGAAGAAGGCGCTGGCCTATGCGCGGTCGGGGAAGGGTCCCTATATCGTGGAGATGAAGACCTATCGCTATCGCGGCCACTCCATGTCCGATCCGGCCAAGTACAGGAAGCGAGAAGAGGTGGACGATATCCGCACCCATCGGGACCCGATTGATGGGCTGAAGGGCCGGCTGGTCGAGGCGGACTATGCCAGCGAAGACCAGCTCAAGGCGATGGACAAGGAGATCCGCGCCGAGGTGAAGGCGGCGGCGGACTTTGCGCTGGAGAGCCCGGAGCCGGCGCCGGAAGAGCTGTGGACCGACGTGCTGGTGGAGGTCTGAGGCGGTGCATCTGGCGCAACTCAATATTGGCGAGATTCTCTATCCGATGGATGATCCGCGCATGGCCGGATTTGCGGGCCGTTTGGCAGCGATCAATGCGCTGGCTGAGCGGTCGGAGGGGTTTGTCTGGCGGCTTGAGGATGAGGGCGAGCTGGATGGTGCGACGGATTTGCGTCTGCCGGGGGCGAGCGACACGCTGGTGAACATGTCGGTGTGGACCGGGGTGGAGGCGCTTTATCGCTACGTCTATCTCACCGCCCATGCCAAGGTGATGAAGGACAGAAAGCAGTGGTTTGTGCCGCTCAAGCAGCGGCACCTGGTGCTCTGGTGGGTGGCCGCGGGGCATGTGCCGACGCTGGAGGAGGCCGCCGACCGGTTGGTGCGGCTTGAGGCCAATGGCCCGGCACCGGCCGCGTTTGATTTCGCCATACCGTTCGATGAGACCGGGCAACCGATAAGCCTGCCATCGATCAAGAAACTCTGTGCGTAAGGGAGGGCAGGGATGCCATTGGAATATTCATACCTGGTTGCCAGTATTATCCTGTTCTCGGTCCACATTCTGGCCGAGGCGGTTGCGGGCAATTTGCAGTACAGCGTGAAGGATCTGGCGGGCGCGCGAGATCAGTTGCCACCACCCAACGCCGCCGTCGGCCGGTGCAAGCGGGCGTCCCAGAACATGCTGGAGAGCCTGATCATGTTTGCGCCGCTGGTGATCATAGCGGTCGAGACCGGGCGGGCGAATGAGACGACCGCTATGGGTGCTGGGCTCTTCCTGGGTGCGCGGATCCTCTATGCGCCGGCTTACTGGTTCGGCATTCCGTGGCTGCGGACGCTGGTCTGGTTCGCCGCAATTGTCGGGATCGTGATGATCCTGCTTCAGGTCCTGCCATTCACGGGAGCGGCATAAACCATGGCCACCGATATCCTCATGCCCGCTTTGTCGCCGACCATGGAGGAAGGCACGCTGACCCGCTGGCTGAAAGCCGAGGGCGACCCGGTTGAGGCGGGCGATATCATTGCCGAGATCGAAACCGACAAGGCGACCATGGAAGTGGAAGCGGTGGATGAGGGTGTGCTGGCGAAGATCCTGGTGGCGGAAGGCACCGAGGGCGTGGCGGTGAATGCGGTGATCGCCCAGCTCACCGAAGAGGGCGAAGATGCTCCGGAAGCGGCTGCGAGCCCGGCGACGAGCGAGGCGCCTCGGGCCAAGGAGACAGCCGCGAAGAGCACCGGCGGCGATGATGCCGAAGCATCGCCCGATGACGGCGAAGGCAAGACCAAGTCGTCGAAGGGTGTGCTCGGCCAGCAGGCCGACCTTGTTGCGCCCAGCCCGAAGGCCATGCTTGCCGATCCGGCAATTCCCGAGGGGACCCAATTCACCGACACGGCCATTCGGGACGCGCTGCGCGACGCCATGGCCGAGGAGATGCGGCGGGACGAGACAGTGTTCGTGATCGGCGAGGAAGTCGCCGAGTATCAGGGCGCCTACAAGGTGACGCGGGAATTGCTGCAGGAATTCGGGCCACGCCGGGTGGTCGATACCCCGATCACTGAACACGGTTTTGCCGGGCTAGGCGTGGGCGCGGCCTTTGGCGGCCTGAGGCCGGTGGTCGAGTTCATGACCTTCAACTTCGCCATGCAGGCCATTGATCACATCATCAATTCAGCGGCCAAGACGCTCTACATGTCCGGCGGGCAGATGGGCTGTCCCATCGTGTTTCGCGGGCCGAACGGGGCGGCTTCCCGGGTGGGCGCCCAGCACAGCCAGGACTATTCGGCCTGGTATGGCCATGTGCCGGGGCTGAAGGTCGTCGCGCCCTATGATGCGGCCGACGCCAAGGGGCTGTTGAAAGCGGCAATCCGCGATCCAAATCCCGTGGTCTTCCTGGAGCATGAACTGCTCTATGGCGAGAGCCATCCAGTGCCGGACCTGGAGGACTGGGTGCTGCCGATCGGGCAGGCGAAAGTGCGCCGGGACGGGACCGATGTGACGCTGGTCGCCTATGGCCGGATGGTGGGGTTTGCGCTGAAGGCCGCAGACATTCTGGCCGGCGAGGGGGTCAATTGCGAGGTGGTGGATTTGCGCTCAATTCGGCCGCTGGATACGGCGACCGTGGTGGAGAGCGTGAAGAAGACCAACCGGCTGGTGACGTGTGAAGAGGGCTGGCGGTTCTTCGGCATCGGCTCGGAACTGTGCGCGACCGTGGCCCACGAAGCGTTCGATTATCTCGACGCGCCGCCGACCCGGGTGCACCAGAAGGACGTGCCGCTGCCCTATGCCGGAAACCTGGAAGCGCTCAGCCTGCCGGGGGTCGAGGACATCGTGGCGGGCGTGCGCGCGGTGATGGCGTGAGTGTGATAGGGTCTGTGGCATGAATATCCAAACACCCATTGACCCTGCTCCCCCGACCGAGGGTGGGGCGAGCCGCTATCGCCTGGATTTCGACGATTACAAGTTCCTCTGGGATGCGTGTCTCCACAGGGTCTACGGCAAGACGGAGTTGCTTGACGGCATTATCTACGGTCGTCCGATGACCCCCGCGGACGCTGAAACCCGGCGGCATCGTATTACCCTTCCCGAGTATCTTCTGCTCTGGAATGGCCGGCTTCACGCAAAGCCCTTCAAGACCGAACTCATCAACGGGACGATCTACCAGATGCCAGCAGATGGACCGCTCACGAGCCGGTGGAACGGCGCGATCAATCGGTGGCTCCAACTCTCTGTCACCGAGGACCGGGTGGTCAAGGCAGAGCAAACGCTCTTCCTCGGGAATGAGTGGGCGCCCGACCCCGACCACTATGTCTTTCCCGCTGATCTCGATGAAGAGGACGTGACCGGTGCCGATATCGCGCTTTTGATCGAAGTCTCTGTCTCGACCCTCAGTTTTGACCTAACCGAGAAAGCCGCCGGTTACGCTTCCAGCGGCATCCGCGAATACTGGGTCATCGATCCGAATTCGAAGACGCTGTATGCCCATCGGCTGGGCGATGACGGAACCTATGGGGAGCCTCTCGAGATCGGGTTCACGGACACTGTAACCGCTCAACATATTCCTGGCTTGCGCTTGCGCATGGCCGAGCTGCCGAGGATTTCCTGATGGCCATCAACATCACCATGCCCGCCCTCAGCCCGACCATGGAGGAGGGTAGCCTCACCAAGTGGCTGGTGAAGGCGGGTGACACGGTGGAGGCGGGCGATGTGATCGCCGAGATCGAGACCGACAAGGCGACGATGGAAGTCGAGGCGGTCGATGAGGGCGTGGTGACGGAAATCCTGGTGGCTGAGGGAACCGAAGGGGTGGCGGTGAATGCCGTGATCGCTGTGCTTGCCGAAGAGGGTGAGGAGGCTGGGGAGGGGGCTGCGCCGGAGCCTGTCCCTACCGATGCCGTTGCGTCGGCATCGCCTGCGCCTGCGGGCGCTGGTCCGTCACGAGCGGGTGGCGGAGATGCGCCGGCGGGTGGCGGCTCCGATAGCGGCAGCGATGTTCGGGACGCGCTGGCGTCTACACCCATGAAGCTCGCCGATGTGGGGGAGGGTGAGCGGCGGATCAAAGCGAGCCCGCTGGCACGCCGGATTGCGGCGCTGCAGGGGATCGATCTCAAGGCGGTCACGGGCTCGGGCCCCCATGGGCGGATCGTGAAGGCGGATGTGGAAAGCGCGGCTGCGGGTGCCGGTGGTGCGGCGGGGACGGCGCTGGTGCCGAGCCAGCAGGCCGAGATTGTCGGGCCAGGGCGCGGGCCGGGCGATCTGATCCTGCCGCAGGTGCTGGATGACCGGGTTTATGCGCCGGGCAGCTACGAGCTGGTGCCGCTGGATGGGATGCGGCGGACGGTGGCCAAGCGGCTGACCCAGAGCTTCATGCAGGTGCCGCACTTTCCTCTCACCGTGGATATCCAGCTCGACCGGCTGCTAGCGGCGCGCTCGGGCATGAATGCGGCCGCGCCCAAGGGGGTGAAAGTGTCGGTGAATGACATGCTGATCAAGGCATCGGCGCTGGCCCTGATGGATGAGCCCGACTGC
Source organism: Pseudomonadota bacterium (assembly GCA_039034035.1). Taxonomy (GTDB): domain Bacteria; phylum Pseudomonadota; class Alphaproteobacteria; order Caulobacterales; family Hyphomonadaceae; genus UBA5336. The sequence continues at coordinate 6,587 of JBCCBN010000093.1, read as the reverse complement.
AACGCCAGCTATAGCGATGAGGGGATCGCCTATCACAAATCGGCGCATATCAGCGTGGCGGTGGCGATCGAGGGTGGGCTGATCACACCGGTGATCCGGGATGCGCAGGGCAAGTCGCTGCGTCAGATCTCGGCGGAGATGAAGGATTTGGCGACGCGCGCCCGGGACCGGAAGCTGAAGCCGCAGGAATATATGGGTGGGACGTTCTCGCTCTCGAACCTCGGCATGTTCGGGATCAACGATTTCGCCTCGATCATCAATCCGCCCGAGGGGATGATCATGTCCGTGGGGGCAGGGGAGAAGCGGCCCATCGTGCTGGATGATGGGACGCTGGGCGTGGGGACGATGATGAGCGTGACGCTGACCTGTGATCACCGGGTGATCGGGGGCGCGGAGGGCGCGCAATGGCTGGCGGCGTTCAAGCGCTATGTGGAAACGCCTGAGGCGATGTTGCTTTAGGGATCGGAAAGGTAGGGTGGGGAGGGCGCGGCGAAACCCACCGGCGGTACCGGCCGCAATCATTGGATGGTGGATTTCGCTGCGCTCTATTCACCTTACGGATACTTATTCATGACTGATTTCGACCTTATCGTGATTGGCTCCGGCCCGGGGGGATATGTGGCGGCGATCCGGGCGAGCCAGCTCGGGATGAAGACGGCGATTGTGGAGAAGGAGGCCCTGGGGGGCGTTTGCCTGAATTGGGGGTGTATCCCGACCAAGGCGCTGCTCAGGTCGGCCGAGGTGATGCATCTGGCCAAGCATGCGGCCGATTATGGGCTGAAACCGCTGGCGCCGGAGGCGGATCTGCCAGCGATGGTGAAGCGGTCGCGGGGCGTGGCGGCGCAGCTTTCGGGTGGCGTGAAGCACCTGATGAAGAAGAACAAGATCACGGTGATCGAGGGGACGGCGCGGCTGGAGGCGGGTTCGCCGGCGCCGAAGGTGGTCGTGGCCGATGCGAAGGGCAAGGACACGGCCTACCAGGCAAGCCATGTGATGCTGGCGACCGGGGCGCGGGCGCGGAGTATGCCGCAGATCGGGCTGGAGCCGGATGGCAAGCTGGTCTGGACCTATCGTGAGGCGATGGTGCCCGATGTGTTGCCCAAGCGGTTGTTGGTGATCGGGTCGGGCGCCATCGGCATCGAGTTTGCGAGCTTTTACAATGAGATCGGCTCGGAGGTGACGGTGGTCGAAGTGGTCGACCGCATCCTGCCGGTGGAGGATGAGGAAATCTCCAAACTGGCGCTGAAGGCGTTCACCAAGCAGGGGATCACGATCCATACCGGTGCCACGGTGAAGGCGCTGGAAAAGGGCAAGAAGAGCGTCGGCGCGGCGATCGATATGGGCGGCGGCGAGATCGAGATGGCCGAGTTCGACCGCGTGATCCTGGCCATTGGCATTGTCGGCAATGTGGAGGGGCTGGGGCTCGAGGAATTGGGCGTCACGGTGGAAAAGACCCATGTGGTGGTCGATGGCTTCGGGCGGACGGGCGTGCCGGGGCTTTATGCGATTGGTGACCTGACGGGGCCGCCCTGGCTGGCGCACAAGGCGAGCCATGAAGGGGTGATGTGCGTGGAGGGGATTGCCGGGGCGAACGAGACCCATCCGTTCGATGCGTCGAACGTGCCGGGCTGTACCTACGCCCATCCGCAGGTGGCGAGCGTGGGGCTGACCGAGGCCGCGGCAGTGGCGGCGGGCCATGCGGTGAAGGTCGGGAAATTTCCGTTCATGGGCAATGGCAAGGCCATCGCGCTGGGAGCCGGCGAGGGGCTGGTGAAGACCGTGTTCGACGCCGAGACGGGCGAGCTTCTGGGAGCGCACATGATCGGTGCAGAAGTGACCGAGCTGATCCAGGGCTATGTCATCGCGCGGCAGGCGGAGCTTACCGAGGAAGACCTGATGCACACGATCTTCCCGCACCCAACCCTCAGCGAGATGATGCATGAGAGCGTGCTCGACGCCTATGGCCGCGTGATCCATATGTAGGGTTCAGGCGGAGGAGGACGCTTTGCAGCCCTATCTGGAACTGGACGGCACGCGCGTCATTGCCCATGGCTGTGGGGCGGGGCCGTGGGATCCGTCCATGCTGCACGGCGGCGTGCCGGCTGCGCTGGTGGCGCGTGTGGTAGAGGATTTGCCGACCGCAGTGCCGATGCGGGTGACGCGCCTGACGGTGGATTTGCAGCGGCCTGTGCCGGTGGGCGAATTGGCGCTGGATGTTGCGGTGACGCGGGAGGGGCGGAACATCCAGACCAGCGAGGTCATCCTGTCGGCCAATGGCAAGGTTGTGGTGCGCGGCGCAGCGCTGAAGATCCGCGAGGCGGCGGGGCTGCAGCCCGAAGGCACCGGGCTGCCGACGGTTCGAGGTTTGCCCCCCGAAAAGGCACCGAACGATCTGGTCAGCGTCGGTTTCAACGAAACGGTTGAGTGGCGCGACGCCTATCCCGAAGACAAGGGGCGGGCGCAGCGGGCCGTATGGTGCAATATCCAGCGGCCATTCTTAGAAGACCATGAGACCACGCCGCTGATGCGCGCGGCGGTGACCGGGGACTATTGCAACGGTTTCGGCTCGCAGCTCGACTTCAATCAGTGGACCTATATCAATGCGGACCTGACCCTGCATTTTGCTCGGGCGCCGGTTGGCGACTGGATGATGCTGGCGGCCGACTGCCTGATCGGACCGGAGGGCCGGGCCATTGCTTATGGAGACCTGGCAGATGTGGCGGGTGTCTTCGGGCGGGCCACCCAGTCGCAGGTGATCGCGCGACGGGCGTGACACTTGCGCCAACGGTCAACGCGCCGGGGGGAAGCCGTCCGGTTTTCAGCTGACCCGCCGGGAGGTTATCGCGCCAAAGATTGCATTTTGTTCGATTGCGCGCATGCTGGGCCCATGACCAAAAGCGAAAACAAGATCCAGCCGACAGCGATGGACCCTCGGGCCTTTGTCGAAGCAGTAGACCATCCGGTCCGACGTGCTGACGGCCTGGCGATGCTGGACCTGTTTGGCCGTGTCACCGGGTTGCAACCGAAAATGTGGGGCCCTTCGATCATCGGTTATGGCCGGTACGCCTACAAATATGACAGCGGCCGAGAGGGGGAGTCGCTCATGACCGGCTTCAGCCCGCGCAAGGCAAACATGGTGCTCTACATCATGCCCGGCTACGAGAACGACAAGAGCCGGGACATGCTGGCCCGGCTCGGCAAGCACAAGCTTGGCAAATCCTGCCTCTACATCACCAAGCTGGCGAATGTGGACGAGGATGTGCTCGTCGAGATCATCTCCGCCGGGGTCGAGGAAATGCGCGCGCGATACGAAACCTGGGACATGTGATGGCGGGCGACACCAAGCGGGTGCGGCTGGTCCGGCGCCGGGGTTGGTATGGCATCGCGCGAGCGCTGGCGATCGAGGTGGATGGTGAGCCAATGGGTGCGGTTCGCCAGAATGGGCGGTTGGACATGGTGGTGCCGGCCGATGCGCGCTGGCTGGTGGGGCGGATGGACTGGGGACAGACCGAGCGGTTCGACTTGACTGGCGTTTCGGATGGGCAGGTGATCGATGTGCGCGCGCCCTTTACCCTCAACTCTTCGCGGCAGCTCGGATTGGTCGCGCCCATCCCGTTCCGGTTCGCAGTGGCGGGCGATGGGTTTGCGGGCCGGTGAAAAGGGAGACTGACATGATGGTGATGCCGGAAACCGGCCGGGCCTGGGACGACATACAGGATGACATGCTCCGGCGCGGGGCGGGGGATGCGAAATGGCGCGACGGGAAAACCGCCGTCTATGTGTTCAATGCCGGTGAGGACGTGGCCCGGGTGCAGAAAGAGGCCTATGCGGCGTTCATGTCCGAGAACGGGCTCGGTCCGCTGGCCTTTCCCAGCCTGGCGCAGTTGGAAAAGGATGTCATCGCCATGGCGCTGGGCTTGCTGCACGGGCCTGAGGGCGCGACCGGCGCGATGACTTCGGGCGGCACCGATTCGATTACCATGGCGATCAAGACCGCCCGCGATCATGCCCGGGCGAGCGGCAAGGCGCAGGACAGGGCGCAGGGCAGGGCGAATATCGTGCTGCCGCAATCGGCGCACCTGGCTTTCGACAAGGCGAGCCACCTCATGGACATCGAGGTGCGGCGCGTGGCGGTGAAGACCGATGGCAGCTATGAGGCGGATCCGGCGGCGATGGGGGCGGCCTGCGACGGAGACACGATCATGATGGTCGGTTCGGCGCCGAACTTTCCCCATGGCATCATCGACCCCATCGAGGAGCTGGGCGAGGTGGCGGCGGCAAAAGGCGTGTGGCTGCATGTGGACGCCTGCGTGGGCGGCTATTTCGCGCCGTTTGCACGGATGAACGGGGTCGCGGTGCCGCCGTTCGATTTCGAGGTGCCGGCCGTCCAGTCGATGAGCGCGGACCTGCACAAGTATGGCTATGCGGCGAAGGGGGCGTCGACGGTGTTGTTCCGGTCCGAGGCGCTGTATGCGCACATGCCGTTCGACCTGAAGGGCTGGTCTGGGGCGCCGATGAAGACGCCGACGCTGGCAGGCACCCGGCCGGGCGGGGCCATCGCTGCGGCCTGGGCGGTGATGAACTTTCTTGGGGTGGAGGGGTATCGGCGGCTGCAGGGCTCTGTGTGCGACACGCGCGAGCGGGTCGAAGCTGGGGTGCAGGCGCTGGGGTTCGAAGTGTTGGGCACACCGATGCTGGGGCTGGTGGCGTTCCGGCATCCGGCCCATCACAGCTTTGCGATTTATGGCGAGATCTACCGGCGCGGCTGGTTCACATCGGTGACCAAGGAACCGCCGAGCCTGCATCTGATGCTGTCGCCCAAGCATGCCGATGTGGTGGATGCGTATCTGGCGGACCTGGAAGCCAGCGTTGCCGCGGTGGCGGCTGGTAAGGATGGGCCGGCAGTTGAGGCGCGCTACAGCTAGGGCGGGGGTGAGTTAGAGTATGGGTGAGAGGAAGAGATGATGGCGAAACAGGCAGGATGGGCGGCGCTGGCGGTTGGCGCGCTGGTGGCGATGGGCGGTGCGGCGGCGCAGGATGAAGGCGTGGCGCCTGCCGCGCAGACGGTGGTCCATGCGGGGCACCTGATGGCCGTGCCGGGCCAGGGCTATGCCACCGAGCAGACGCTGGTGATCGAGGATGGCCGCATCGTCCAGGTGGTGGCCGGCTATCAGGCGCCGGAGGGGGCGACGGTGGTTGATCTGAGGGATGCCTATGTGCTGCCGGGCCTGATCGACAGCCATGTGCACATCCTGAGCGAGAGTGGGCCCGGGGGACGATTACAGGGCTTTATCGATAATCCCGCTGATCAGGCCTTCACCGGCGCTGCGCATGCCCGCACCACGCTAATGGCCGGGTTTACCACAGTGCAGGATGTGGGCGGGTCGAATGAGGCGGTGTTCGCCCTGCGCGACGCCATCGCTGCGGGGAAGGTGCCGGGGCCGCGGATGCGGGCGGCTGGCCGGGCCGTGGCGGTGACCGGCGGGCATGGCGATGTGAATGGCTACAACACGAAAGTGCTGGAGATGCTGACCGGGGCGAACATCTGCAATGGCGCCGATGATTGCCGCCGGGCGGTGCGCCAGCAGGTGAAGGAAGGGGCCGATGTGATCAAGATCACCGCCACGGGCGGGGTGTTGTCGAACACGCGGGCCGGGTTGGAAAAGCAATTCACCGACGCCGAGCTGCAGGCGATTGTTGATGCGGCGACGTCCATGGGGCGGAAGGTGACCGCCCATGCCCATGGCAAGAGCGGAGTGGATGCGGCGATCCGGGCGGGAGTGAAATCGATCGAGCACGGCACCTATCTGGACGAAGAGAGCATCGCCCTTTTCAACGAGATGGATGCGGTGCTGGTGCCGACCGTGCTGGCCGGGGTGACGGTGACGGGCTGGACCAATGAGCCGTGGCTGCCCGAAGCGTCGCGGAACAAGGCGGCGATTGTCGGGCCGCAGATGCTGGACATGTTGCGCCGGGCCCATGAAGGCGGGGTGACGGTGGCCTATGGCACCGATACCGGCGTGTCCCGGCATGGCGACAATGCCCAGGAGTTTGCCCTGATGGTGGAGGCGGGCTTCACGCCGGAAGCCGCGATCCGCTCTGCCACGGTTGTCGCGGCCGAGCATCTGGAGATGGCGAGCGATATTGGCCGGCTGGTGCCGGGGACATATGCGGATCTGATCGCGGTGCGTGAGGATCCGCTGGTTGATATCCGCGTGCTGGAGGATGTGGATTTCGTGATGCAGGGCGGCGTTGTGCACAAATCGGAGTGACGCTGCAGTGCGGGCATGGCTGGCCGGTGGCGCCCTGTACCCGAATAGGCGGGGCTTACTTCCCCGTATCAGCGAAGCGCTTTGACTTCTCCCCGAAAGCGCTGGAAAACAGCGGTAACACTGCCGGATTACCGGCGTTTTCGCTGCCGGTGAGAGAGCTGATGGTCGGAGTTTCCCGAATGAAAACCGCGATATCCCTCGCTGCCTTGTGTGCATCTGCAGGCCTTTCAGCCTGCACGCCGGCGGACGGCGGGACCGCGGTGAGCCCCGGTGGGACCGAGACGCTGGCGGCTAATGATGCGGCCTGTGTGCCGG
>JBCCBN010000092.1:0-11609 GCA_039034035.1 Pseudomonadota bacterium | reverse complement strand
GCGGTGATCCCGGTCGCGCCCGGCTGGGTGATTGCCGACATCAATGTGGGGATTCTGTATCTCTTCGCGATCAGCTCGCTGGGGGTGTACGGCATCATCATGGGCGGCTGGGCGTCGAACTCGAAATACCCGTTCCTGGGAAGCCTTCGGTCGGCGGCGCAGATGGTATCCTATGAAGTGTCGATCGGTTTCATCATCGTGACGGTGATCTTGTTGGTCGGGTCGATGAACCTTTCCGACATTGTCGGCAACCAGGCGGCCGGCATCCATAGTTGGCATGTGTTCAGCTTCAATAATATCGCGCTGTTCCCGGTCATGCTGGCAATGTTCGTGATGTTCTTCGTCTCCGCGCTGGCAGAGACCAACCGGCCGCCCTTCGACTTGCCGGAGGCAGAATCGGAGCTGGTTGCCGGCTATCAGGTCGAATACGGCTCGACGCCGTATCTTCTCTTCATGCTGGGGGAATATCTCAACATCGTCCTGATGTGCGCCTTCATGACGCTGCTCTTCCTGGGCGGTTGGCATGGACCGGTGCCGTTTGGCGCGTCGGTGATCGACAATTGGCCGGTCTGGATGGTGAACCTTGGGCATCTAGCCTGGTTCGGCGGGAAGATGGTGTTCTGCTTCTTCCTGTTCGCCATCGTGAAAGCGATGGTGCCGCGCTACCGCTACGACCAACTGATGCGCCTTGGCTGGAAGATTTTTCTGCCGACATCGCTGGCCGCGGTCCTGATCGTTTCTGGATATGTCGTTTACACGGGAATGCACGCATGAGCCTGCTTCAAACTTTGCGCGGGGCGCTGCTCACCGATTTCATAAGCGCGTTCTTCCTGGCCGTCCGGGAGATGGGCCGGCGGAAGGCGACGGTGAATTATCCGTTCGAGAAGAACCCGCTCTCGCCCCGTTTCCGCGGCGAGCATGCGCTCCGGCGCTATGCCAATGGTGAAGAACGCTGCATTGCCTGCAAGCTGTGCGAGGCGATCTGTCCGGCTCAGGCGATCACCATCGAGGCTGAGCCGCGCGATGATGGGTCACGGCGGACCACCCGGTATGACATCGACATGGTGAAATGCATCTATTGCGGTTTCTGCCAGGAGGCGTGCCCGGTGGACGCAATTGTCGAGGGGCCGAATTTCGAGTTCGCGACGGAGACCCGTGAAGAACTCTTCTACGACAAGGACAAGCTGTTGGAGAATGGCGACCGCTGGGAGCGGTTGATCGCGCGCAATCTCGAACTGGATGCGCCTTACAGATAGGCGAAAAAAGAGGGCAGGGGGCGGCCGTCCGCGGGGTGGGCGACAAACCGACACACTACACGGCGGGGCGGAGTGGCCTAGCAAGACGGAAATCGGAGCAGGAGTGATCGCCGAGAGCGATACCTTTGCCCCCCATGAAAGGCTGAGCGTTGGAAGTCATCGCGTTTTGGATCCTGGCCGTCATTGTTGGCGCGTCCGCTGTCTTCGTGATCACATCGAAGAATCCAGTGCATTCGGTGCTCTGGCTGATCCTGTCATTCTTCACGTCTGCGGCGCTGCTGTTGCTGATCGGCGCTGAGTTTCTCGCCATGCTGCTGGTGGTTGTCTATGTCGGCGCGGTGGCGGTGCTGTTCCTGTTCGTCGTCATGATGCTTGATGTGGACTTTGTGGAGCTTCGGCAGGGCACGCTGCAATACTGGCCGTTTGCACTGATCGTGGCGGTGGCGTTCTTCGCCGAGATCGCGCTGGTGTCGTTTGCCCGGTCCGATAGTCCGAACAGTCCGGACGCATCGCCTGGGGCGGCAACGAATACCGAAGCGATTGGCGCGGTGATGTACACCGAATACCTGCTCTTGTTCCAGATGAGCGGGATGATCCTGCTGGTGGCGATGATCGGGGCGATCGTGCTCACGCTGCGCCCCCGCCCCGGTGTCCAGAAACAGGATATCGCCCAGCAGACCGCTCGTCGCCGCAGCGATGCGTTCGAAGCGGTTGATGTCGAGCCGGGGCAGGGGATCTGACCATGGACCTGACTGTCGGACATTATCTCGGACTATCGGCGTTCCTGTTCACCATCGGCGTGCTCGGCATTTTTGTGAACCGGAAGAACATCATCGTCATTCTCATGTCGATTGAGCTGATCTTGTTGTCGGTGAACCTCAACCTGATCGCGTTTTCGGTGTTTTCGGGCACGATTGCCGGACAGATCTTTGCCATGCTGGTGCTCACAGTGGCGGCCGCCGAAGCCGCCGTAGGGCTTGCCATCCTGGTCGTCTTCTTCCGCAACCGCGGCGATATCGCCGTGGAAAGCATCGATCTGATGAAAGGCTGACGCGCACATCATGCTGCCCGATCCCCTCATCCTCTTCATCGTCCTGGCGCCTGGTATCGCGGCGGCGATCGCTGGCCTGTTGCAGAAGCAGGTGACCGACCGGGGCGCCATGATCCTCACGACCGCGACCGTCCTCGCTGCAGGCGTGCTGTCGCTCTATCAATTGTTCGCCTACACGTTTGCAGGGCATGGCGGTGACGAGGGGCATGGCGAGGCGGCCCACCATGCCGGAGCCCATATCATCACGCTGATGAACTGGATCGATGTGGGCGGGTTCAAGGCCGACTGGGCGATCCGGGTCGACGCCTTGTCCATCGTCATGATGGCCGTGATCACGAGCGTGTCTGGCCTCGTGCACCTCTATTCCTGGGGCTATATGAGTGAGGATCCGCATCGGGCGCGGTTCTTCTCCTACCTGTCGCTCTTCACCTTCACGATGCTGATGCTGGTGGTGGCGGACAATTTCATCCAGCTCTTCTTCGGCTGGGAGGGTGTGGGGCTCGCCTCCTACTTGCTGATCGGCTTCTGGTACCACAAGACCGCGCCGAACGACGCCTCGATCAAGGCGTTCGTGACCAACCGCGTGGGCGATTTCGGTCTTGCGCTGGGGATCATGGCGGTCTTCGTGATTTTCGGATCGGTGGAGTTCGCGCCTGTCATGGAGGCGATCCGTAACAATGGCGTGGTGACGCCGCTGGCGCTGGCTGAGGCGGGGCCCGTTCGTGAACTGACGATGCAGTTCCTCAACTGGCAGCTCAACGCGCTGGAAGTGATCGGTGTATTGCTGTTCATCGGGGCGATGGGCAAGTCGGCCCAGTTCTTCCTGCATGTCTGGTTGCCGGATGCGATGGAAGGGCCGACCCCGGTTTCGGCGTTGATCCACGCGGCGACCATGGTCACCGCCGGTGTGTATCTGGTGTGCCTGCTATCGCCGATCTATGAGCACACGGTGATTGCCGCTGGCATGATCACGCTGATCGGTGCCGTCACCGCGCTTTATGCTGCCACCGTTGGCCTGGCGCAGAACGACATCAAGCGCGTGATTGCCTATTCGACCTGTTCGCAACTGGGCTACATGTTCTTTGCCGCTGGCGTCGGCGCCTATGAAGCGGCGATGTTCCACCTGTTCACCCATGCCTTCTTCAAGGCGCTGTTGTTCCTGGGTGCGGGGTCTGTGATCCATGGCATGCACCATGAACAGGATATGCGGCACATGGGCGGGGTCGCCCGGTTCATGCCGTGGACCTATGGAGCAATGCTGGTCGGTACCGTCGCGATCATTGGGCTGGGCATCCCCCATGTCTGGGGCTTTTCGGGCTTCTTCTCCAAGGATGCGATCCTTGAAAGCGCGTTCACCGCAAACCTGGACGGGGTCGCCTTCGCTCAGTTGGCATTCTGGCTCGGGATCACCGCGGCCCTGCTGACCAGCTTCTACTCCTGGCGCCTTATCTATATGACGTTCCATGGCCCCTATACCGGTGCCCATCACCTGCACGCTGCGCCTGACGATCCCGGCGACGATCACGCCCATGACGACACCCATGGCCACCATGGCGATCCCCATGAGTCGCCATTGGTCATGTTGGTGCCTTTGGGGCTTTTGTCAGTCGGCGCGGTGGCGGCTGGCTGGGTGTTCTATGATCCGATGTTCCACCATGGCGAAGGCTTCTGGGGCGATGCAATCTATCGCGCCGCCAGCAACCATGTGATCCATGACATCGACACGATCCTGAAAAAGGACGCCCAGTATGAATGGGTATTCTGGGCGCCGCTGGTGGTGACGGTGCTGGGCTTCTTGGTGGCGACCTTCACCTATCTGTTCAATCGCGGGGTCGGCAAGCGCATCGCCGACAGTGGCGGGCCGTTGCACAAGCTGTTCTCCAACAAGTGGTATTTCGACGAGATCTACCAGGTCGTCTTTGTCGGCGGGGCGGCGTTTCTGGGCAATCTGTTCTGGAAGACCGGAGACGAGCGGATCATTGACGGCGCCGGTCCCAATGGGGTGGCTGCGCTCACCCGCTGGGGTGCTCGGCGCGTGTCCGCCATGCATACCGGGTTCCTATTCCATTATGCGTTCTTGATCATCGGGGCGGCGCTCGTGTTCGGCGCGGTGCTCTACTGGCGCTCAGGAGGGCTGGGCTGATGGACGGCTTTCCCATTCTGACCATCACGATGCTGCTGCCGCTGGCCGGCGCGCTTTTGGTGCTTCTGGTGAGGGCTGCGGCGCCGGCGTCGGGCAGCACCGAAGACGGAAACAAGGCGATCACGGCAGGGCTGGTGATATCGGTCGCGACGTTTATCGCCTCGCTCGCTGCGCTCTGGTCGTTCGATCCCGGCGCCCAGGGCTATCAGATGACCGAAGAGCTGATCTGGTATGGCGGGATCAAGTACAAGCTCGGTGTTGATGGGCTTTCGATCATGCTGATCCTGCTCACCACGCTGCTGATGCCCTTTTGTTTCATTGCCAGCTACGGCTCGGTGAAGATGCGGGTGACCGAATATGTCGTGGCGTTCCTGATCCTCGAAACCTTCATGATCGGCGTCTTCTGCGCGCTGGACCTGGTCCTGTTCTATATCTTCTTCGAGGCAGGCCTCATTCCGATGTTCATCATCATCGGGGTATGGGGCGGAGCGAACCGGATCTATGCCTCGTTCAAATTCTTCCTCTACACGCTGCTGGGGTCGCTCTTCATGCTGGCTGCAGTGGTCTACATGTACCTTCAGGCAGGCAGTTCCGACATAGAGGTTCTGGAACAAACGAGTTTCGCCAGCGGGGCGCAGACCTGGCTATGGCTCGCTTTCTTCGCGTCGTTCGCGGTGAAGCTGCCGATGTGGCCGGTCCACACCTGGCTGCCAGATGCGCATGTTCAGGCCCCGACGGCGGGATCGGTGGTGCTGGCGGGGATCCTGCTGAAAATGGGCGGGTACGGCTTTCTGCGCTTCTCCATTCCGATGTTTCCCGACGCCAGCGTGTTCTTCCAGCCGTTTGTCTTTGTCCTGTCGGTGATCGCGATCATCTATGCGTCGCTGGTGGCCTGGCGACAGACGGACATGAAGAAGCTGGTGGCGTACTCGTCGGTCGCGCACATGGGCTTCGTCACCCTCGGCATCTTCTCGTTCACTGAGATTGGCGTGCAGGGCGCGATTTTTCAGATGCTGTCCCACGGGCTCATCTCCGGCGCACTCTTCCTGATCGTTGGCGTGGTTTACGACCGTGTGCACACCCGGGAGATCGCGGCCTATGGCGGGCTGGTGAACCGGATGCCGGTCTATGCGGTGCTGTTCATGCTGTTCACGATGGCGAATGTGGGCTTGCCGGGCACGTCGGGTTTTGTTGGCGAGATCCTGACGATGGTCGGCGCGTTTGAAGCCAGCACCTGGGCGGCCTTCGGCGCCGCGTTGGGCGTGATCTTCTCGGCGGTCTACATGCTGACCCTCTATCGCCGCACGGTGTTTGGTGAGCTCAACACCGATACGCCGGCGCTGGCGACGATCACTGATGTGAACATGAAAGAGCTGGTGTGCCTGGTGCCCCTGGCACTGGGGGTTCTGCTGCTCGGCGTGAAGCCTGGGCTGGTCTTCGACATGACCGAAGGGGCCACGGTTCGGGTCCTGTCCATGATGGCGGGAGGCTAGGGCCATGTTTGATTGGGCCGGTATTGTCGATGTGGCGGGCGCAGAGCTCTGGCTTGCGGCTGCGGGACTGGTGGGCGTGCTTTTGGGGGCGTTGCTCAAGGACGGGTTCAATCGCCTGTCGTTCAAGTACGGCGCCGGTGTGCTCGCCGTTGCGGCTTTTCTCGCATTCCGGGACTTTGATGGCGGGTCGGCGTTCAACGGTCTTTACCAGACCAACAGTTTTGTTGGCTTCGCGAAAATTGCCAGCTTCCTGCTGGCAGCCATCGCGCTGTGGAACGCCGAGGGCTTCCTGGTTCGGCATGACACCGCCCGGTATGAATACGCGCTGTTGATGATCTTCGCCGCCCTTGGCATGGGCGTCACCCTGTCTGCCGCTGACCTGATGACGCTCTATCTGGGAATCGAAACGCTGAGCTTGTGCTCCTATGTGCTCGCTTCATTCCATCGAGATGCCGCGCGATCGGCCGAGGCGGGCCTGAAGTATTTCGTGCTGGGTGCGTTGGCGTCGGGCCTGCTGCTCTACGGCGCGTCACTCGTCTACGGGTTCACCGGCACCACGCGCTTCGTCGAGATTGCGGGGGCTGAAGCCGGGATCGGATACCTGTTCGGCATGGTGCTGATGATCACCGGCCTGGCGTTCAAGGTCTCGGCTGCGCCGATGCATGTTTGGACGCCGGACGTTTATGAGGGCTCGCCAACGCCGGTGGTTGCCTTCTTCTCGGCGGCGCCGAAATTCGCCATGCTGGTGGTGTTCGCCAACATCATGTTCACGGTGTTCGGTGGGGTAATTGAGGACTGGCGACTGATCCTGTCGATCATTGCGGGTGCGTCGATGCTGGTTGGCGCCATCGGGGCGCTGATCCAGACCAATATCAAGCGCTTGTTGGGCTATTCCTCGATCGCGAACATGGGCTACGCGCTGATCCCCGTTGCGGCGGGCGCCGATCTGGGGGCGCCGGCCATCCTTGTGTTCATGACGATCTACACGGTCGGCGCGATTGGGCTGTTTGCAGGGGTGCTGACCATGCGGCGGCGCGGCGGCATGGTGGAGGACATCCACGAGCTTTCGGGCCTTGTGCGCACCCAGCCCGCCATCGCCCTGGCGCTGACGGCGATTATCTTCTCCGTTGCGGGCGTACCGCCGCTCGCGGGCTTTTTTGGCAAGCTGGCGGTGTTTGAAGCGGCGGTCGCTGCCAATCTCATTCCGCTGGTCGTGCTGCTGGTGATCTCATCGGTGATTTCGCTGGGATATTACTTGCGGCTGGTCATCATCATGTGGGTCGAGGATCCGCGAGAGCGGTTTGAACCGACCGGTCCGGCGGTTGCGCTGACGGTCGTCGGGACCGGCCTCCTGACCGCTGTGGGTCTGGTGGTGGGCATCGGGGTGCTGGACACCTGGGCGAATGTGGCCGCTGAGGGTCTCCTGCGTTGACGGAAGCGCTTGGTGGCCGCTGGCCGGTAACTGTCCTGGCGTCGGTCGGCAGCACCAATGAAGCGGCTAAGGGCGCCGCGCGAACCCTCCCTATCCAGCCGCAATGGATCCGCGCGGAAGAACAGACCGCCGGGCGGGGCCGTCAGGGGCGGAGTTGGGCCTCGCCGCAGGGCAATCTCTACGCGACAGCCCTGTTTCCGCTTGAAGGCGGCTACGGCGATGCGCTGCAAGTGCCGTTCATCGCAGCCCTTACGGTCGCCGAAACCGTGGAGCGTCTCGCTCCCGGATCCGAGCCGAAGCTGAAATGGCCCAATGATGTACGGGTGGAGGGGCAGAAATTGTCCGGCATCCTGATCGAATCCGGTGTGACCGATGGGGCGTTCTGGGTTGTGGCCGGTATCGGTATGAACATAAGCGCCATACCCGAAGCCGTTGACCAAGCGGCAACGTCTATCGCGGCCCTTCGTGGGGACACCTTGATAGATGCGGCCATGGCGATGGATTTGCTGGCGAGCGGATTTGCAAGCCACATGCAGCGCCTGCCAGGCGGGTTCGAGCCGGTACGGCAGGCCTGGCTCCAGCGGGCGGAGGGGCTGGGGGAAACGATCCGGGTTCGGTCCGGCCCAGGCGACAGCTATCAATCGGGGGCATTCGAGGATATGGGGCCCGATGGTAGCCTGATCCTGCGATTGCCGGACGGAGCGCGCCAGACCATAAGGGCAGGCGATGTCGAACTCGTCCGCCAAGCCTGAAGAGGAAGGGCCAGACCCATGCTGATGGCCATTGATGTTGGCAACACGAACACCGTGTTTGCCATTCATGACGGGGCCCGCTGGATCGCTCAGTGGCGCTCCCACACAGATTCGACGCGCACGGCTGATGATTATGCAGTTTGGCTGACCCAGATGTGCCGCATGGAGGGTATCCCGTTCGGCGACATTGACGGCTGTGCCATCTCGACCGTGGTGCCCCAGGCCCAGTTCAACTTCCGCAACCTCGCCCGGCGCTATCTTGATGTGGAGCCGATGTTCATTGGCGATCCTCAAGTTGATCTAGGGGTCGAGGTGAGGATTGCCAGGCCCGAACAGGCCGGCGCGGACAGGCTGGTGAATGCTGTGGGTGCGCATGCAGAGTATGAAGGCGCGCTGATCGTGGTCGATAGTGGCACGGCCACCACGTTTGATGTGGTCGGTGCCGATGGCGGGTTTGAAGGCGGCATCATCAGCCCCGGGATCAATCTGTCGCTGAAGGCGCTGCACGATGCGGCTGCCAGCCTGCCGCGCATCGCGATCCAGCAGCCTCCACGGGTGATAGGGCAGGACACGGTCAGCGCGATGCAATCGGGCATCTTTCTCGGCTATATCGATCTCATCGATGGACTGATCCGCCGGATCAAGGCCGAATATGGCGAACCCATGCGCGTTATCGGAACCGGCGGCATCGCTTCGCTCTATGACGGCTTCAGTGAGGAAATTGATATCTACGATCTCGATGTGACTATTCGCGGCCTGTTGGAAGTCTACCGGCGCAATACAACCGGCTCCAATGACTGATCAAAAGAACGGTTCTGAACTCCTCTTCCTGCCGCTGGGTGGATGTGAGGAGATCGGTATGAATCTGAACGCTTATGGCTTTGGCCCACCGGAAGACCGCCGGTGGATTCTCGCGGACATTGGCGTGACCTTTGGCGATGACAGAACGCCAGGGATCGACCTGATCTGTGCCGATCCCGAGTTCCTCGTCGGCGAGACGATCGAGGCGATCTTCCTCACCCATGCCCATGAAGACCATATCGGTGCAACAGGCCTGCTTTATCCGCGGCTCAAGACCCGGGCGCCCATGTATGCAACGCCGTTTACCGCGGAACTGGTGCGGCAGAAGCTGCGGGAGCGCGGGCTGGACGACAGCCAGATGCTGCATGAAATCCCGCTCGGCGCTCGGATCGAGGCGGGCCCGTTTGCGGTGGAGTATGTCCGCCTCACCCATTCCATACCGGAGCCGAATGCGCTTGCCATCGACACGCCGCTCGGCACCATTCTCCATACCGGGGACTGGAAGATCGATCCTGACCCCCGCCTTGGCGATGCCACCGATGTGGCCCGCCTTACCGAGATTGGCGACAAGGGCGTGCTGGCGATGGTGTGTGACAGCACAAACGTCTTCGAAGAGGGGGAAAGCGGCTCGGAGGCGACCGTCCGCGAGAATCTGGAGGCGGTGATTGCGGCCCAGACCGGCCGTGTTGCTGTCACCACGTTTGCGTCCAATGTGGCGCGGGTGAAGGGCGTGATCGAGGCGGCGGCCGCTTGCGGGCGGAGTGTCTGCCTTGTCGGCCGGTCGATGCACAAGATCACCGATGCGGCCAAGCTGGTGGGCCTACTCGACCGGGACATCAGCTTTCTGAACGAAGAGGAAGCGGGCTATTTGCCGCCGGAGAACGTGCTCTACCTTTGCACCGGCAGCCAGGGCGAACCACGCGCTGCCCTGACCCGGATTGCCAAGAGCGACCATCGCCATGTGTCGCTGAGCCCCGGCGACAGTGTGATCTTCTCGTCCCGCGTGATCCCGGGAAATGAGCGGGGCATCTTCGACCTGATGAACACGCTGGCTGACAAGGGGATCCGCGTGATCACCGACCGGATGTCAGCCGAGCCGATCCATGTCTCCGGCCATCCTTGCCGGGACGAACTTGCCAAGATGTATGGCTGGATCCGTCCGAAGATCTCCGTGCCGGTCCATGGCGAGCGCCGCCATACGTTGGAGCACGCGCTTTATGCCGAGAGCCTGCAAGTGCCGCTGAGTGTGGTGCCGCGCAATGGGGAACTCGTTCGGCTGGCGCCGGGCGACCCTGAAATCATTGACGAAGTCCCCCGTGGACGCCTTCTGCTGGACGGGAACAATCTGATTCCGGACCATGCTGGCGCGATTGCCGAGCGTCATCGCCTGGCGGCCTATGGATACCTCCATGTCTCGGTTGCGATCGATGAGGATGACGGCGTGATCGACGGGCCCCTGGTGACAGCGCGGGGGCTTTCGGAGGCGGATGGGCGTCTGGCCGACGAGTCGGTCGACGACCTGGAAGAAGCGGGTGAAGCGGCGCTGGGGCGCCTCAAGCGCAAGGACATCGACGATGATGACGCGGTTGAGCGGGCCGTGGGCCGCGCCGTCCGCAAGGCAGCCGAAAAAGTGTTCGGGCGTAAGCCCATTGTCGATGTCACCGTATTGCGGAGCTAGGAGAGACAATCCATGAGCGACTTTCAGATCGGACCCCTGAACCATGTCGGGGTCGCCGTGCCCGATCTTGAGGCGGCGATCGCTACCTATCGGACGCTGTACGGCGCCACCGAGATCACAACCCCCTTCGACATGCCCGAGCAGGGTGTGAAAGTCTGTTTCGTGAACCTGCCCAATTCCCAGATCGAACTGATCGAGCCGCTCGATGAGACGAGCCCGATCCATAATTTCATTCAGAAGAACCCCAAGGGCGGACAGCACCATGTCTGCTTTGAGGTCCGCGATATCGATGAAGCGGTTGACGAGATGGGCAAGCGGGGCGCGACCGTTCTGGGTAAACCCCGCATTGGCGCGCACGGTACGCCGATCATCTTCGTCCATCCCAAGAACTCAAACGGTGTGCTGATTGAATTGATGGAAACGCCGAAGGGCGAGCACTAGGTCCGACACATGACCATCACTGGCGCAATCGTTATCTTCGTTATTACCTGGTGGTTGTGCTTCTTCGTGGCCCTGCCGATCGGCATTCGCGGCGCGGTTGGCGAGGGCGACGGCAGCGGCCATCAGGAACCGGGTGCCCCGCTCGATCCGCAGATCGGCAAGAAAGTGAAATGGGCGACGATTGGGGCCGTGTTGCTCACGGGCGCCCTTGGGGCATCCACTTATGTTCTTGATTTCGAAGCGCTGTTCCTTACGGGTTGAGCCGGGGCCGATCACGGCTCGTCACAAATCGCCCATGATTGTCTCCGAGGACGTGAATCTATGCGCATGAGCCGCTATTTCCTGCCCGTCACGAAGGACACCCCGTCCGATGCCGTGGTGGTTTCCCACCAGTTGATGCTGCGGGCCGGTATGGTGCGCCAGAACGGGGCGGGGATCTATTCCTGGCTGCCGTTTGGCCACAAGTTGCTGAGGCGCATCGATCAGGTGGTGCGCTAAGAGATGAACCGGGCCGGCGCCATCGAAATGCTGATGCCGACCATCCAGCAGGCCGAGCTCTGGC
>JBCCBN010000091.1:0-11681 GCA_039034035.1 Pseudomonadota bacterium | reverse complement strand
CTTCGCATGTCGCGGTCGGGTTCGACTTCCGCTTCGGACGCGGCCGGATGGGCGATGCGAGCCGATTGGCCAGCCTCGGCCGGGCGCTCGGCTTCGGCGTCACGATTGTCGAGGAAGTGACCGATGGCGGGCTCAAGGCCTCGTCCACCGCCATCCGCCAGGCCTTGCGGGCGGGCGAACCTGAACGGGCCGCCGAAATGCTCGGCCACCCTTGGTCGGTCACCGCTCTGGTTGAGCACGGTGAAAAGCGCGGGCGCACCTTGGGCTTTCCTACCGCCAACATGCATCTGGGTGACATCATCCACCCCCGCCATGGCGTCTATGCTGTCCGCGCCCGTATCGATGGCGAAACCCAATGGCGGCCCGGCGTGGCGAATTTCGGCCGCACGCCCACAACTGGCCTGCGCGATCCCCTGCTCGAAACCGTGCTCTTCGATTTCGATGGCGATCTCTACGGCCAGTCCGTGGAAATTGCCTTCATCGCCTTCCTGCGGCCCGAAGCAACGTTTGACACGCTCGACGAGATGGTCACCCAGATGCACCAGGATGTCGCCGACGCCAAAGCCCGGCTATCGGCAGCAGGCGCCTAATCCTCGCCCAGATTGTCGCCTAGCGCGACCGGCAAGCAATGGAGCGGCGCCCCATGTCCTCTCTCAAAACGTCCTCTCTCAAGAATGCCCTTATCGCCGCAGCCATCGGTCTCGGCGTGTCAGGTTCGACAGCCAGCGCCCAGGCCGGCGACCTGACCTTCGTCAATGGTGTGGATATCACCTACCTTACCGAGCTGGCGGAGAATCGCGGCCATCTGGTCGAACAGGCGGTTAACCGGCTCAACGAAGCTGTGATTGTCGCGGTGACGCCCACAGGGCTCCGCTACGGCCTGGTCGGCATGAATTGCGAAGCGCCCGATGCGGTGAACTGTTCAGGCCTGCAGATGATGATGATCCTCGCCCCCATGGGCGGGCCAGACCTCGAAGAGGTGAACGTCCTCAACTATAACCGCGCAGCCGTCAGCGTCTGGCGCTCGCCCGTCGATCCCGACCTCGAAACCCCGCCGCCGCCCGAATATGGTGTCAATCGCTACCTGATCCTCGACCACGGCGTCACCCCGGAAAACATCGAGGTCAATCTCGGCGTCTTCCTCCAGGCCGACCAGGGCGTGAAAGACGCCATTGAGCGATAGCCGCACCAAATGTCTGACTTACCCTACGCCGAAAGAGCAATGGTCGGACTG
Source organism: Pseudomonadota bacterium (assembly GCA_039034035.1). Lineage (GTDB taxonomy): Bacteria > Pseudomonadota > Alphaproteobacteria > Caulobacterales > Hyphomonadaceae > UBA5336. Next base: position 10,447 of record JBCCBN010000091.1, on the reverse strand, counting down.
CCCAAGGTGACAGACTACCTTCTGAATCCAAACCACCCGGTTGGCCGTAGCAAGGCCATCTTCCTTGGCCGCTTCGGATTTACGCAAAGTAATCCTGTTGAGCTTGTCGGAGCACTACTCGAAGCCGCGCGATCCCATGTTGCGGCCGAAAAGCATCCGAGTGGTTATGGCGACAAGTATGTTCTAGAAGGACCGCTGCGATCACCGGATGAACGGAACCCTATGGTTCGGACGGTTTGGCTGCTAGAACAGGGTTCGACACAGCCGCGGTTGATTACCTTGGTTCCGTTGCGGAGTTGATAATGGACATCAACGAACATGATATCGTGGTGCTTCTGGTTGCCAGGAGCTTCACCGGCCTGGCAAAAGGCGACGTTGGCACCGTCGTACATGTGTACGGCGATGGAGATACACTCGAAGTTGAGTTCACGACGTTGGGCGGGGACACGGTTTGCATCGAGACGCTGCCCCGGTCGGCCGTCCGTCCCGTGGCCAATGATGACCGCATGCATGCCCGGCCCGCCCGCGCGGGATAGACGGGCGCGCCGGGCTCGTTTAGGGGGAGCGATCATGATGTTTCGGTCCATCATACGAATTACCGGCCCGGTTCGCGGCTGACGCCTTGCCTCGCTGGCATGCGCGTCGCCCCGGCCGGGTATTTGCCATTCGCCGATCCCCAGAACTGCCTTCGAGACGACGCTGCCATGCCTTCCGACACCCAGACCGACGACGCTTCCGACACCGCCCGCGACTATCGCGACACCCTGTTCCTGCCGAGGACCGACTTTCCCATGCGTGGCGGTCTGCCCAAGCGCGAACCCGAATGGATCGCCCGGTGGGATGAGATGGGGCTCTACCAGCGCATGCGCGCCGACGCCGCCGCCCGGGGTGCCGAGCCCTTCGTCTACCATGACGGTCCGCCCTATGCGAACGGGCACATCCATATCGGCACGGCGATGAACAAGATCCTGAAGGATACCGTCGTCCGCTCCCAGCAGATGATGGGGCGCGATGCGACCTTCATTCCCGGCTGGGACTGCCACGGCCTGCCCATCGAATGGAAGGTGGAAGAGGCCTATCGCGCCAAGGGCAAGACCAAGGATGATGTCGATCCGGCCGAGTTCCGCCGGGCCTGCCGCGACTATGCCGCCGAATGGGTCGCGGTCCAGAAGGCCGAGTTCCGCCAGCTCGGCGTCGAGGCCGAATGGGACCATCCCTACCTCACCATGGCCTTCGACAGCGAGGCCTCCATCGTCGAGGAATTCCTCCGCGTCGCCATGGGCGGCCGCCTCGTCCGCGGCGCCAAACCCATCATGTGGAGCCCCGTAGAACGCACGGCCCTCGCCGAAGCCGAAGTCGAATACCACGACCGCAAAGTGCCCGTGATCTGGGTGAAATTTCCGGTGGTGTCAGACGATCCTGATCTGAACGATACAAGCGTCGTCATCTGGACAACAACACCGTGGACGATCCCGGCGAACCAAGCGGTGAGTTTCAATCGGGACATCACCTACGGAATTTATGAGGTCGGCGAAGTCTCTTCTGAAGAGGAACTCGGCTTCAAGCCATACGCTCGAACGGGCGAACGGCTGATCATCGCCGATGCGCTGGCAGAGTCCGTTCGAGAGGCCGCCAAAGTAAAGACCTGGATCCGGCGGGGCGATATCAGCGGGGTCGATGTCCCATTGTTGAAGCACCCGCTCCACACCCTCGACCCCTTCTTCCAACACGACATCCCCCTCTTCCCCGGCGACCACGTCACCGACGATGCCGGCACAGGCTTCGTCCACACCGCCCCCGCCCATGGCGAAGACGACTTCAATGTCTGGGTCGAGAGCGGGCGCAAAGCCTCCGAAATCCGCCAAATCGTAGACCCAGACGGCTGCTACAACGCCGACGTCCCCGCCCCCCTCGCTGGCCTCGACATCATCCGCACCTCCGGCAAGAAGCGCGGCCAGCCCGGCAAGGCGAACGACACTGTCATCAAACTCCTCGCCGAGAGCGGCAACCTCCTCGCCCGGAGCATGACGACCATCCGCGACGCCCATTCCTGGCGCTCCAAGGCGCCCGTCATCCGCCGCGCCACGCCCCAATGGTTCATCGCCATGGACCAGCCCGGCAAGGACGGCACCGTCCTGCGCGACACCGTCATGACCGCGCTCGAAGGCGTCGATTTCTTCCCACCCCAGGGCCGCAACCGTCTCGAAGCCATGGTCAAGGACCGGCCCGACTGGCTCGTCTCCCGCCAGCGCAATTGGGGCGTACCCCTCACCATCTTCGTCAACCAGAACGGCGACCCCCACACCGCGGCCCTGAGCGAGACCGACGCCGCCAAGCTCAACGCCAACATCATCGCCGCCGTCGCCAAGGACGGCGTGGAAGCCTGGTTCTCCAACCCCATCGACAGCTTCTTCACCGGCACCGGCGTCTCGCCCGAGGGCTGGGACAAGGTCACCGACGTGCTCGATGTCTGGTTCGACAGCGGCACCACCCACGCCTTCTGCCTCAGAAAACGCGGCGTCATCGATGAAGACACCGGCCAGGCCAATCTCTATCTCGAAGGCTCGGACCAGCATCGCGGCTGGTTCCAATCCTCCCTGCTGGAAAGCTGCGCCACCCGCGGCATCGCGCCCTACAAGCACATCCTCACCCACGGCATGGTGGTCGATGCCGAGGGCAAGAAGATGTCCAAATCGATCGGCAACACGGTCGAACCCTCCGCCATCCAGAAACAGTTCGGCATCGAGATCCTGCGCTTGTGGACCGCATCGGGCGACTTCACCGAAGACCTCCGCATCTCGGATGAAATCCTGAAAGGCACCGTCGAGAGCTATCGCCGCCTTCGCAACACCCTGCGCTACCTGCTTGGCGCCCTCGACGGGTTCGACGCCGCGGAGAGCCGTATTCCCGGGCTTGACCCGGGATCTCCGCCGATGGAGCCCCAGCCATCCGCCGGCGTCACGGACGATCTGGACACCATGCCCGGCCTCGACCGCTGGGTTCTCCACCGCCTCGCCGAGCTCGACGCGCTGATCCGCGACGCCTACGCGACCTACGATTTCAAGCGCGTCATGGCCGCCCTGATCAATTTCGCTACCATCGACCTCTCGGCCGTCTATTTCGACATCCGCAAGGATAGCCTCTATTGCGACCCCACATCCGCCACCCAGGCCCATTGGGACGAGGCCGCCCAGCCCTTCGGCAACCGTCGCCGCGCCGCGCGCACCGTCATGGCCGCCGTGCTCGAACGCCTCTTGTGCTGGCTCGCCCCTGTCATGCCCTTCACCACCGAGGAAGCCTTCCTCGAAAGCCCGTTTTCAGCCCGCGCCGACAGTGTGCATTTGCTCGTGTTCCCCGACACCCCGGACACCTGGTACGACGAAACCCTGGCCCAGCGCTGGGACGCGATCTTCAAGGTCCGCCGCGTCGTCACCGGCGCCCTCGAAATCGAGCGCAAGGACAAACGCATCGGCTCATCGCTGGAGGCCGCCCCCATCGTCCATATTGGCGACCAGGCCCTGCTCGACGCCTTCGACGGCGAAGACCCCGCCGAACTGTTCATCACATCCGGCGCCACCTTCGAGACCCGCGAAGCGCCCAAATCCGCGTTCACGCTTGAAGATACGCCCGGTATCGCCGTCGTCCCGGCGCGCGCCACCGGCCAGAAATGCGCCCGCAGCTGGAAGTATTTCGACCCCGCCACCGCACTGGACGGCTACCCCGACATTACCCCGCGCGACGCCCTGGCCGTAAAGGCGCTGGCAGCCACGGGCCTCTCATGACGGGCATTGGCGTCTTGACCCGGTCACACGCGATGGGCAAGGGAACGCCATGAGCAAGACCCTGCGCAACCTGCTTGTCTTCCTGGTGATTCCCCTCGTGATCGCGCTCGACCAGTGGACCAAATGGCTGGTGCTGGACGAGCCGCGCTTCAATGCGCTCGCTTGTCTTAACCGGCTGGGGCCGTGCGGCCGCATCCCGGTGCCCGGTGTGATGGACCTCTCCATGGTCTGGAACCGGGGGATGAGCTGGGGCATGTTCCAGTCCGATGGGATCATGCGCTGGGTGCTGGTCCTCGTCTCGCTCGCCATCGCCACCGGTTTTGCCATCTGGCTTTGGCGGGCGGGTCGCTGGCTCACCGGTACAGGGCTCGCCCTCGTTGTCGGCGGCGCCATAGGCAATGTCATCGACCGGGTTCGTTTCGGCGCGGTGGTCGATTTCTTCGACTTCCAGGAAATCTGGCCGCCCCATTTCTTCAACTACGTCTTCAACGTCGCCGATGCGGCGATCACTGTCGGCGCGGTCTTGCTGTTTCTTGACCAGTTTATACTGTCAAGGAATGACACTGCCGAGCAGGCCTCGCCCGGCGCTTGAACCTCAGGACCCCAAACCATGCGTTTTGTCACTGCCCTTCCAGTCCTTCCTGCTCTGGGCCTGGCCCTCGCCATCACCGCTGTCACCGGATGCGCTGGCGGGCGTGACAGCGGCATCAATGAAGGCCGCCAGGATGAGTTCCTGGTCGTGACGAAGCCGCCATTGACCGTGCCGCCCGAATACAGCTTGCGCCCACCCGGCGCCGGACAGGCCCTGCCGCTGGAGGTTGACCCCGCCCGCTCAGGCAGCGTCACCGCGTTCGGCGAAACCCTCGGCCAGAACGCCTCGGGGTCCGAACGCGCCCTGGTTGCCGCCGCCGGCGCCAATGCCGTCGATCCGCTCATCCGCTCCACCGTGGATTGGGAAGAAGCCTCCACCGTCCGCAAGTCGCCCAGCCTGGGCGACCGCATCCTGTTCTGGCGCGACAATGAAGAAACCCAGGCCATCGTCGCCGCCGACAACGCCACCGGCGGCGCCGAGATCATCATCGCCGATCCCCGCGAAAGCCGCACCAAACTCCCCGGCACCTGAGCGCCACGCGCGCTAAAGATGCCCTTGCCCGCCCGCCCATGACCAGGAGGCTTAACGCCATGGCCCGTCACGTCCTCGGAGCGGTCGCCGCCGCCACTCTCATGGCCCTCACGGCCCAGGCCGACACGGCTGAAACCAGCGCACAATGGGCGCCCGAGACCTTCACGCTCGACAATGGAATGGACGTCATCGTCCTGCCCGACCATCGCGCGCCCGTCGTCACCCATATGGTCTGGTACAAGGTCGGCGCTGCCGATGAAGAAGACGGAAAATCCGGCATCGCCCACCTCTTCGAACATGTCATGTTCAAGGAAACCGACGATATCGGGCCGGAAGAGTTCACCACCATTGTCCAGCGCAATGGCGGCCAGCTCAACGCCTTCACCTCCTGGGACTACACCGCCTATTATGAGCGGGTGGCGCGCGACCAGCTCGGCCTGATGATGGAGCTCGAAGCCGAGCGAATGACCGATCTCATCATCAATGATGATCCGAACGGCCCCTTCATCTCAGAGCGGGACGTGGTCAAGGAAGAGCGCCGCCAGCGCATCGAAAACAATCCCGGCGCAATCCTGCAGGAGCGCGTTTTGGGCACGCTCTGGAACGGCCATCCCTATGAAATCACCGTCATAGGCCTGATGGAGGAGGTCAATATCCTGTCTCCCCAGGACGGGCTGGACTTCTACCGGAAGTACTACTCGCCCGAAAACGCTATCCTCGTCGTCGCCGGTGACGTCACCGCTGCCGATGTCCGGCCACTGGCCGAGCAGCATTACGGCACCAAGGCCCCCACCGGCCTGGTCGATGGCACCCGCGCCTGGCAGTCGGTTGAACCGCTGACCGAAACCCAATTGTTGGTCCACCGCGACCCGAAGGTCCGCCAGCCGCAATGGGCGCGCTACTATCTCGGCACCTCGCGGATCCGCGACAAGGACTTCGCCCTGGCTTTGGAAGTGGGGATGGACGTGCTGGGCGGCGGCCAGACCAGCCGGCTCTACCAGGCGCTGGTCGAAGAGCAGCAACTGGCCATCGCGGTCGGCACCTCCGCCTGGACCTCCCTCCACGATGAAGGGCCCGCCGTCCTCTACGCCTCCCCCGTCGACGGGGTCGATCTCGACACGCTGGAAGCCGCGGTCATGGCCGAAGTCCGCGCAGCCCTGGAAGAGGGGTTCGATGAGGCGGACGTCATCCGCGTCCGCAATGCCATGGCCGCCAGCGCCATCTATGCCCGCGACAGCCAGACCGGCATGGCCAATACATTCGGCGGTTGGGCCGCGATTGGCGGCGATCTCGAAGACCTGTTGACCTATCCCGCCGATGTGCGCGCGGTCACTCCAGAGGCCGCGCTGGAAGCGGTCCGCACCGTCTTCGCCGAAGACCGTCACTATATCGAAGCGCACCTCCTGGCGCCGGAAGGGGACGCAGAATGATCCGCCCCCTCCTCACATTCGCCGCTGCCGCCCTAGCACTGTCCGCCTGCCAATCGGTCGCGCCCATCGACGCTCCGGCGCAATCGGTAGCCGAAACCATCGAGCCTGCCGACCCCTATGCCGCCATGGCGGTCACGGTCCATGACGGCGACTTTGCGGAAATCCAGCAATTCACCACCCCCGGCGGCGTCTCGGTCTGGCTGGTCAGCGAGCCCTCCATTCCGATCCTCTCGGTACAAATGGCCTGGAATGCCGGATCGGTGAACGATCCAGACGGTCTCGAAGGCCTGTCGGACGCCGTAGCCTACCAGATGAATGAAGGCGCCGGCGATCTCGACGCCCTCGCCTTCCAGCGCCGCATGGAAGAGCTGAACATGAGCTTCGGCTGCAGCGCCAGCAATGACTGGACCGGCTGCTCAGCCACCATGCTCACCGACAATGCCAGCGACGCCATGGACCTGGTCGCCCTCGCCTTCACGGACCCGCGCTTCGACGAAGGCCCCTTCGAACGCCATCGCCGGGAAGACCTTGTCAGCATCAACCAGCGCGAAACCCAGCCGCGCTACCTCGCCGCTGAAGCCCTCGAGACCGCGCTCTATCCCGACCATGTCTATGCGCGCGACATCAGTGAAGCCAGCGTCAATGCGCGAACCCGCGCCCTCGCGCTCGCCCACAAGGATCGGCTGATGACCCGCGACCGCCTGCTGGTCACTGCCGTCGGCGCCATGTCACCGGCCGAGCTCGCACCCCTTGTCGACGCCGCCGTCAGTCAGCTTCCAGAGAGCGCCGAACCTGCCAGTTTCGACACGATCATCCTGCCGGAAGCCGCCGCGGACCCCATCATCGTCAGCCTGCCCCAACCCCAAAGCCTGGTCCGCTTCGTCGCCCCCGGCCCCGCCCGCGACCATCTGGACTTCTTCGCCGCCACGGTGCTGAACTACACGGTCGGCGGCGGCGGGTTCGAAAGCCGCATGATGAAAACCCTCCGCGTCGAGAAGGGCCTGACCTACGGTGTCGGCACCGGCCTCACCTGGACCAGCAACTACCTCAAGACCTGGTCCGGCAGCGGCCAGACCAAGAATGAAAGCGCCGGCGAATTCGTCGCTGGCGTGAAAGACGAGCTCTCCAAGGTCGCCGAAGCCGGCATCACCGCTGAAGAGCTGGCCGACGCCAAGGCCTACATCATCGGCTCTTACCCCCTCGGTTTCGACAGCAACGCCAAGATCGCCGGCAACATGATGAGCGTCCGCCAACAGGTACTCGGCATCGACTATTTCGACCGGCGCAACGCCGCCATCGCCGCCGTCACACTGGAAGACGCCAACCGCGTCGCCGCCGAATGGCTCTCACCGGAGAATTTCACCTTCGTCGTCGTCGGCGAACCCCAGGGCATCCCATCCCCCAGCACCGGCCCAGGAACCGGCCCGGTCACCAGCCCCAGCACCAACACCAGCAATTCGAGCGCCGAAGACGGCCCCGCCTGACCGCCGGCCCCCTTCGCCGCCACCGCCGCTCACCGTTCTGCCCCTCTCTGGCCCGAATCCCCGCGTAAGGCCCCCTGCAAACGGGAGCCTTACCATGCTCGATCACCGCCAGACCGCCGATCAGGCCGCCTACCGGGCGACCCCCCACCGTCCCAACCGCCGATCCACCCTGCTCGGCCTCGCCACTCTCGGCCTGCTCCCCGCCTGCAATGACGGCCAGCGCCTCGACGAGACCGTCCCCGAAGCCGCATTGACCGACCCGATCATCGACATCGAGGACGCAACCGGCGGCCGGATCGGCGTCGCCGCCATCAACCTCACCACTGGCGAACGCTTCACCCACCGGTCCGGGGAGCGCCACGCCATGTGTTCTGCGTTCAAATGGCTCCTCGCCGCACTGGTCCTCCGACGGGTCGAGCGCGAGCAGGAAAGCCTTACCCGCCTGGTCCGCTACACCGCCGAAGACATCGTCTCGTACTCGCCCGTCACCCAGCCCCGCATCGATACCGGCATGACCGTCAGCGACCTCTGCGCCGCCGCCGTCTCCACCAGCGACAACACCGCCACAAACCTGCTCCTCGCCACCCTTGGCGGCCCCGAAGGCTTCACCGCCCAGATCCGCGAGCTCGGCGACACGACAACCCGGCTCGATCGCTGGGAACCCGCGCTCAACGAAAACGCCGAAGGCGACCCGCGAGACACGACCACGCCCGACGCCATGCTCGACCTCATGGCCCGCTTGCTCTTTGCGGACGCCCTCACCCCCCCATCCCAGGAAACGCTGCGCGGCTGGATGATCGAGGCCTCCACCGGTCTCCAGCGCCTGCGCGCCGGCCTGCCGACCGACTGGATCGCCGGCGACAAGACGGGCACATCCACCAATGACCAGTCCAATGATGTCGCCTTCGCCATCGATCCCACCGGGGCCACCGGCCCGCTCCTGATCGTCAGCTTCCTCAATGTGCCAGAGCCCATGTCCGACGAGCGCAATTTTGCCCACGCCGCCATTGCCCGCGAATTGGTGAACCGCCTAGTCTGACCGAAACATCAGACATGAGGAGGCTGCGCCATGATCAAGCTCGTTTACTGCATCACGCGAAAGGCCGGCATGAGCCGGGAAGCGTTCTACCAGACCTGGCTGGTCGACCACGCGCCCCTGGTCAAATCCTACGCCGAAGCCATTGGCGCCAGCCGCTATGTCCAGAGCCACACCGGTATGGATGAGCTCAACGCCGCCTTCGTCGAGAGCCGTGGGCTGGAGCCGCCCTATGATGGTATCACCGAAGTCTGGTGGCCCAACCGACAAGCGCTCGACGCCGGTCTGACCACGCCCGAGGGGATCGAGGCCGGCGCCGCTCTTCAGGCCGACGAAGCCCGCTTCATCGATTTCTCGAAGTCTCGCGTGTTCATGACCGAGGAACACGAAATTTTCTGACCCGGTAGTGCCTTATAGCGCTTCCGACATTGGCGGAAGCGCATCAGCGGGCAACGCCCGCCGGGCGATCAGCCCGCCCCCGCGGAGGCGAAGGCGAAGCCGGCAACCGTGAGCGCAAAGACAACCGACGATCGATTCCGCCAAAGGCGGAAACGATCTATCCGCGGGTCGCGCCGGTTTCCAGTTTCGCCACTTGGCGGTCGAATGCGCTGATCACATCATCGATTGTCGCCCCGCGCTGCCCCAGGATCGCGCTCACTTGCGCCCGCTGTTCAATGGCGAGCCAGAGGCCCAGCGCTTCCACGTCAACCACGCGCCATTCGCCATCCCGTTCGATCACCCGCCACCGCACGGTCAGCGGCGCTTCTCCCGAGACGCGGATCCGGGTCGTCACGATGCTGTCGCGGGGATTGCGGTCGGTGGAGCCGACCACATCGAGCTGGCCCGATTGCAGATGCGCCCCGCCGGTCTGGAACGCCCGGTGCAGCGCCGTCTCCAGCGCGCCGGAATAGCGCTCAAGGTCCTGGGCGTCGATGGTCCGGGCGTGGCGGCCCAATGTGAAACGGGCCACCCGTTCGGTATCGATCAGGGCCGAGAGGTCGGCGGCGCGGTACTCGCCCATGGCGATGCGCTCGGCGGCGTCACCGATCAATGCCTCGGCTTCAGGGCCCGCCACAGCGGTCGGCGCCGACAGGGCAAAGGTCAGCAGGGCTGCCATGGATACGAGAGATGCCCTGATCATGATGACCCTCCAATCAATCCTTGCCGGCCAGATGGGACTGGTTTCCACTCGCCATTAGGGTACGCCGTGGCAAAGATCTTGTTCCAGAACCGACAGGTCACCGACAATGTAAGTGAACGATCACAAATTGTCAGGATTGTGTCCGTCGACCCGGATTTTCGAGATCGCCAGAGCCCCAACAGCCGCCCAGCCTCATGCTTAACAGACAGGCTTTAAGGTCTCGCTTGCTAGATCGGTGAAATTCACCGGACCTCGGAAAGGCGCCCATTCCACGCGAGCAAAAACCAACCTATCCCACACCCCAACACCCCCGCCAGCGCAACGCACCCCCAAAGGGCGCCCCCCTCAGCGCCGCCCTGCGGCTCGACCGCAGGGCCCATCACCCACAACCGCAACACAAACCGCCGGCAAAGAGCAGGGCGCTTAACCCCAGCCCCAAACCCCCGCCGCT
>JBCCBN010000090.1:0-11697 GCA_039034035.1 Pseudomonadota bacterium | reverse complement strand
TGATGATTCACGATCTCGACCTGGCTGCCTGCATGGTCGGCCGGGCGTTCTTAAATGTCCGGACGGAGGGCGCGGTGGGAGGATCAGGCCTGCTTGATGAGGCGACCTGCGAGTTTCAGTTCGTCACCGGCGGCTCGGCGTGGCTCCATGCCAGCCGCGCAGCGGAGGCCCGCGAGCGGACGATGAAACTGGTGTATCCATCGGGAGAGATCGCTGTCGACTTCCTGACCCGGCAAGTGCGGAACACCACGCCCTATTCGGTCCGAGTAGACATCGCGTCAGTCTTACCGGATCCGCTGAAGGCGGCCGATGAGAGCTTTTTCAAGGCGTGCCGAGGCGAGGCGATGAGCTTTGTGCCCGGCCACGGGGCCGTCGCTGCGGTGGCAATGGCAGAGGCTGCCGAGGCCGCGGCTTAGGGTACGGATGCGAACCCGCCCCTGTACCTCCGCGGCGCACCGGCTTATCTGCCAATCATGACCCGTCCCCTCTCCATCCAGATTGCCCAGCTTAACCCCATCGTCGGGGATATCGGAGGCAATCTCGAACAAGCTCGCGTCGCGCTGGTTGAGGCTCGCGCTCGGGGCGCCGATCTGGTTGTGTTTCCGGAGCTTTTCATCCTGGGTTATCCGCCAGAAGATCTGGTGCTGAAACCCAGCGCGGTTGCCGATTGCATGGCTGCAGTGGACACGCTGCGAGCCGAAACCGCTGGTGACGGCACTGCGGTGATCATCGGGTCGCCCTGGCTCGAGGCGGGACAGCGTTACAATTCGGCACTGGTGCTCGCGGATGGCGAGATCATCGGGCGGCACGACAAGGTTGAACTCCCCAATTACGGCGTATTCGATGAAAAGCGTGTCTTCGAGCCTGGCGGCGGCCGCGGCGTGGTAGTCGAGATTGGCGGGGTGAAGATCGGGCTCGCGATCTGTGAGGATATCTGGTTTGACCGGGTCCCGCTGGCGCTAAAGGAGAAGGGCGCGGACCTCTTGATCGTGCCGAACGGGTCGCCCTGGCGGCGCACCATCCAGACCGAGCGGCACACGACGTTTTCGAGCTGGCAGAAGAACGGCTTGCCCTACCTGTTTGTGAACCAGGTCGGCGGGCAGGACGAGCTTGTGTTCGATGGTGCAAGCTATGCAGTCGACGGTGATGGCCGCGAACACCAATTGCTCGGAGACTTCGAGACCGGCGAAGTGCTGGTCACATTCAACCGCGGAGCGGCACGTTTTGAAACCAGCGAGTCAGAGGTCGGGCTCAGTGAAGGGTGGGAAGCGGAGTACCGGGCCGCCGTGCTGGCACTGCGCGATTATGTGAACAAGAACCGGTTTCCTGGTGTTGTGCTCGGTCTGTCAGGTGGGATTGATAGCGCACTGACTGCGGCAATTGCGGTCGATGCGCTGGGTCCGGAGCGGGTGTGGTGCGTGATGATGCCGTCGCAGTACACCAGCGGGGATAGCCTGGAAGACGCGGAAGCCTGCGCCAAGGCGCTGGGCGTGCGCTACGACACCATCACGATCGCGCCGGGGATCGGTGCGCTGGACGATATGTTGTCGCCGCTGTTTGCCGACACCGAACCCGGCACGACCGAAGAGAACATCCAGTCCCGCCTGAGGGGGCTCACTCTCATGGCACTGTCGAACAAGTTCGGCCACATGGTGGTGACAACCGGCAACAAGAGCGAGATGGCCGTTGGCTATGCCACGCTCTACGGGGACATGTGCGGCGGGTACAACGCGCTCAAGGATTTCTACAAAACCGAAGTGTTTGCCCTGTCACGGTGGCGAAACAGCGCCGTACCGCGAGGCGGACTGGGCCCGGATGGCGAGGTCATTCCCGAGCGGATCATCACGAAACCGCCTTCAGCAGAACTGCGCGAAGACCAGCGCGACGATGACAGCCTGCCGCCCTATGAGGTGCTCGACGATATATTGCGCGGCCTGGTGGAGGGCGAGGAAGAGGTTGATGCGATCATCGCCCGGGCCCATGACTCAGCCACCGTCCGCAGAATCGAGCACCTGCTCTACATCGCAGAATACAAGCGCCGCCAAGCCCCGCCTGGGGTGAAGGTGGGCGGCAAGAATTTCGGTCGGGACCGGCGCTATCCGATCACGAACCGTTTTCGAGACGATTGAGAGCTAGAGACGGTGCAAGTATCCGCGCGCACCGCGACGTTACCGCTTCAAGAAATCGGGGATGTCGTCGTCATCGCCGAACCCGACCTTTGCGTCCGGAGCTGCAGGCAGCGTGTCTGCGGGCTCGCGTTCGCGGCGTCGGCTGCTGCGCTCACGGCGGGGGTGGGTTTCATCGCGGTTGCCACGATCTGAACGCTCGGTGCGTTCGGCGCGAGGTTTCTGCTCCGCTCGCTCTGAACGCGCTCCCTTCGAAGCCTCGCTGTCGCGGGCGCCCTTGTCGCCGTCAGCGCCGGATGACCGCTCGCTACGTCCGCCGCGGCTGTTGCGCTCAGACCGTCGGCCCCGGCGATCATCGTCGCGACTACCGCGACCACCGCGCCGCCCACGCCCACCCGTATCGGGTGGTAGGTCGGCCAGTTCTTCAGCCAGGCCGTCGGGCGCGACCACGTTCACATCCTTGCCGATCATGCGGAGAACGCCCGCCCAGGCCTTTTCGTCTTCCGGGCAGACAATGGTGTAGCTTTCGCCCGTGCGACCGGCCCGGCCCGTCCGTCCGATGCGGTGGACATAGTCCTCATCCTTGGGCGGCGGCGCGAAATTAAAGACATGGGACACTTCTGGAATATCGAGTCCACGGGCGGCCACGTCTGAGGCGATCAGCAGTTTCAGATCCCCATTGCGGAACCGTTCCAGCGTCTGGGTCCGGTACGACTGGGGTAAGTCGCCATGGATCGCGGCAGCGTCGAACCCGTGCTTGATCAGGGACTTGGCGACGATATCGACTTCGCGTTTGCGGTTACAGAACACGATACCGTTCTGGACCTCTGTGTCCGTAATGATGCGGCGCAAGGCATGGCGGCGCGCCTTGGCGTCATTGGTCTCGAGCGGCAGGACATACTGGGTGATGGTCGACGCGGTTTCCGCCGGTTTGGAAACCTCGACCCGTTTCGGGAGTTTCTGGAATTTCTCTGCAAGCTTGGCGATTTCCTTGGGGAACGTGGCCGAGAAGAGCAAGGTTTGGCGCCGTGGCGGCAGAAGCGCGCAGATCTTTTCAATGTCGGGAATGAAGCCCATGTCGAGCATGCGGTCGGCTTCATCAATGATCAGCGTCTCGACGCCTGTCAGAAGCAGTTTCCCGCGCTCAAACTGGTCGATCATGCGGCCCGGCGTGGCGATCAGCACATCGACACCCGCCATCAAGAGACGGTCCTGGTCACGGAAGCTCACGCCGCCGATGAGCAGCGCCATGGAGAGCTTGAGGTGTTTTCCATATTTCTCGAAATTCTCGGCAACCTGGGCTGCAAGCTCACGGGTCGGCGCCAGGATCAGGCAGCGCGGCATCCGGGCCCGGGCCCGCCCCTTCGACAACCGGTGGATCATCGGCAGCACGAAGGCGGCGGTCTTGCCGGTACCGGTTTGAGCAACGCCGGTAACGTCACCGCCCAGAATGATATGTGGAATCGCTTCAGACTGGATCGGCGTGGGCTCGGAGTAGCCCGCCTCTTCGACGGCCTGGAGGATATTCGGGGCGAGCCCGAGGTCTTTGAATGTCATGAAAACAGGGTGCTTTGCGATTTGTCTGCGGGTCTCAAGGGTCCGCGAACAAGTGCCGCGGGCATCTTACAACAGGCCGGCGCGGGTCGAATAATCGCTGCCAGGCTGAAGGCCGTGTAATACAAAACGGCCGCTGCGTACAGGCAGCGACCGCTGTTTCGGTGTGCAGGTGCACAATTGTCACGTTTTCAGGGCTAAAGGCCTCGCGATCAACGCGCGCTGGCGAGGTTCTCATTGGCGAAGTCCCAGTTCACCAATTCGCTCAGCCAGGTCTCGATGTACTTCGGGCGAGCGTTCTGGAAATCGAGATAGTAGGCATGTTCCCAGACGTCCATCGTGATCAGGGGCGTTACGCCCGCTTCTGTGACGGGTGTGATGGCGTTGAGGGTCTTGCGGACTTCGAGCTTGCCATCCTTGACCACGAGCCAGGCCCAGCCGGACCCGAACTGGGTGGCCCCGGCCTGGGCGAACTCATCCTTGAACGCATCATAGGAGCCGAAATCACGATCGATCATCTCGGCGATGGGGCCGGTAGGCGCGCCGCCGCCATTGGGCTTCATCGAATGCCAGTAGAATGTGTGGTTCCAGACCTGTGCAGCATTGTTGTAGATGCCGGCCTTGCTCGCGTCGCCATCAACGGCGGCAATGATATCTTCGAGCGACTTGCCGGAAAGTTCGGTGCCTTCAATCATGTTGTTGAGATTGGTGACATAAGCCTGATGGTGCTTGCCATAGTGGAAATCGAGCGTGTTCTCGGAAATATGCGGCTGCAGGTCGGTGCGCGCATAGGGCAGGGTGGGAAGGTCGAAGGCCATGGGTCTCTCCTCTGGGATCGTTAGACACGGGATGCTTGTGCCATCCATATGGCACGCATGGAGGGGACTGCCAGTTCCATGTCGGAGAATGCGTTGAAAAGTATCGACAGGTTGATCGCCCGTGTCGATGAGGACCGGTGGTTGTCGAGCCGCTATGCCGCGCCTGCACAACGGGCGCAACTGATCGCGCTATACGGGTTCAATTACGAATTGGCCCGGGTGCGGTTGGCAGTCAGCGAGCCGACGCTTGGCGCCATACGGTTCCAGTGGTGGCGCGAAGCGTTGGAAGCGCTCAGCGCGCAACAATCGGCGCGGCGTCACACCGTGACCGAGGCGCTGGCGGCAACGCGCGTGCCGGATCTAGTGGGGCCGGGGACGCTGCTGACGCTGCTGGACCGCCATCAGGACGCGTTTGAAGCGGGCGATCGCACCCTCGAACCAGAACAGGCACTGACGGCAGCCGCTTGTAGGATCGTTGCAGGCAGAAAGGGTGACGCTTGGTCGGATGTAGCCGGTCTTGCAAAGACCATCGAAGCGTATGCGCGTGCACGCCGGGGCGCGCAGGGTGACGCGCCGGCGGGGGCTGTGCTGAAGATACGGCCCGCGCTTCGTCCAGCGCTTGCACACCTGGCTTTGCGCGGGCCTTACCAGGCGGGCCGCTCACCCTCACCGCTCAGTAAACGCTGGCGCGTTTTGCTGGCCGTGTTGACCGGGCGCGTCTAACCGCCAATCGAAACACACGCGGTCAGCGGCGTAACCGAGCTTATGTTCACTTGGCGGAGGAGGGGGGATTCGAACCCCCGGAACCCTTGCGAGCTCGTCGGTTTTCAAGACCGGTGCATTCAACCACTCTGCCACTCCTCCGGACGGGCGGTGTTTACGCGGCACCTGAGCGCGGCGCAAGCGAAGCCATGCCTGGCTCATGGTCGCCATCGCGCCGGAGGCGGTGGAGATGTCACACCCTGCCCAAAATGCGCCCCAATGCTCTGGCGAAACGAAGCCCCGATTGGACACGCGTCAGGTTAAAGCCGACGGGCAAATTTGCAGGGTCCGGCTCAGCGGCCATTCACCCTGCTCTGTTAAGCATACGGCTGAACGTCCCGAAGGGCATGGCCGGCAGAAGTCCGCGCCTGACATATCAGAACGAGGTGATGCGCCATGGGTGATCTTGCGAACCAGAGCCGATCGGCAGGGCCCATGGCAATGGTCATGGCCGGATTGCTGCTCAGCGGGGCAGGGGAGGCGGTTGCCCAATCGCGGACGCCGGCACCCATTGTCTATGCCGGACCCAATGGGGTTTCCCAGCACGAGAGCCCGCCAGCCGAGCAATCGCCGCGACAGGTGGCCCATCAGACCGCGCCCGCTCTCGAAGACCGGGCGACCGCGCGCATCGCGTTTGTGTACCCTACGGTACCGGCATCAAAGCCGGTAGCGACGACGCCAGGCGAACGGGTCGCGGCCGAGCCTGTAAAGATGGCGTCCGTTACACCCGTCGTTGAGCCGGCCACGCAGCCCCGGATACCTACAGCACGACCGGAACCGGTCCAAGCTGACTATCAACCCGTCCCCGCACCGCTTCAACCGGTTGCGGGTCCCGCGTTCGATCAGGTGGGCCTCGCCTCCTGGTATGGAGAAGCCTTCCATGGCCGACCGACCGCCAATGGCGAGACATTCGACATGGACGCCATGAGCGCGGCTCATCCCTCCCTACCGCTGCCCAGCCTTGTCCAGGTGGTGAACCTTGAGAACAATCAAGAAGTTGTGGTTCGCGTGAATGATCGCGGTCCGTTCACCGAGGGGCGGATTCTTGACCTCTCAAAGGGTGCAGCCAAGGCGCTCGGCTTTCTTGAGCAGGGCGAGACCCGTGTCCGTCTCCGCTATCTCGGGCCAGCGCCCGTGGGCAGTGGTATGGGTCTAGAATCACTCACACAGACGCGAGAAGTTGCGAGTGAAGTGATCGACGGACCGGCGCCTGTCTATCAGGCTGCAGATCCGTCTCCGGTCGCTGACCCCGTGGCTGCGGCGCCAAGTGGCGATGCGTTCTTTGTCCAACTCGGCGCATTTTCGAGCATAGCCAATGCCGAACGATTGAAACTGACGCTGTCGGCAAACCTGCCAGTGGCGGTCCAGCCCGTCCGGGTCAATGGTGCCGACTTTTTTCGGGTGTTGGTCGGTCCGTGGAACAATCAGGCAAAGGCCCAGTCCGTGCAGTCCCAACTCGCCGCGCGTGACCTCGGCCAGGGCATGGTCGTCACCAATCCATAACGGGCGCCCGCCCAAACCCTTGACCTCCTCTCAGAAGCGTCGCTTTTTCGTCGCGTTCACCGCGTAGGCAAGAGCTCGGTTCGGCACTGCTAAGGTATGGGCCGGGCCATCAGGCTGCCCTGCCTCTGCACCTCGAGGAGACCATCACGGATGACCCTGCTTCGCGTTTCGGCTCTGTTTCGCTTGGACATTGCCCGGCTCCTCGCAACTGCCGCATGCGCATGGATGCTCGCCGGGCCAGTGCATGCCCAATTGATCGATAGCGAAGCCAGCCATGCGGTGATCATGGACTATGAAACCGGCGAGATCCTGTTCGAAAAGAACGGGTTCGAGCCGATGATCCCAGCCTCGATGACCAAGATGATGACGGTCTACACCGTTCTCGATCGGGTAAAACGGGGAGAGATTGCGCTGACGGACCAATTCACGGTCTCGGAGAGCGCCTGGCGCGAGGGCGGTTGGAACAGCGGCGGGTCGACCATGGGCCTCGGAGTTGGCGACACGCCGACGGTGGAAGAGCTGTTGCGCGGAGTAATCGTCCTGTCTGGAAACGATGCTTGTATCGTATTGGCGGAGGGGTTGGCCGGCAGCGAAGCCGCCTTTGCCCGAGAGATGACGGCAGTCGCCCGCGATTTGGGGGCTTGAAAGCGCGACCTTCGAGAACTCGACGGGGCTGGATAGCGCCGAGCACCGGATTTCCGCGATTGACCTGGCAAAGCTGGCCGCATTCAAGATCCGCGACTTTCCCGAATTCTACGAGATCTATGCCCTGCGAGAATATGAGTGGCGTGGCATCAAACAGCCTAATCGCAACCCATTGCTTGGGACGATGGCGGGGGTGGATGGGCTCAAGACTGGGCATCTTTCTGTGTCGGGCTATGGGCTCACCGCTTCGGGGGTTCGCGATGGCGTTCGCCGCATCGTCGTGATCAACGGGCTCGGTAGCGTCAATGCCCGTGCCCGGGAGGCGGAGCGCATGATGCGGACCGCCTATTCAGCTTTCGACATCAAGACCGTGTCCGCCGATACGCTGGATTTGCCGGCATTGGAGGTCTGGATGGGGGCGACACCCACCGTGGCGGTCGGGTTCGACGGCCCAATCACAGTCAGCGGCCACAAGCGTGCGATGGAAAGCGCCAGCGTGCGGATCGAATATGATGGCCCCCTGGAAGCCCCGATTGAGGCCGGTGCGGTCGTTGGTGACCTGGTGATCGACATTGAAGGCAAGGCGCCGATCCGTATGCCCTTGACTGCGCAGGAAGACGTGGCAGCGGTCGGCTTCGTTGGCCGGGCCCTGGAAGGTCTGCGCCTGATGATCGAAGGCGCGTAAGGGACGAGCATGCCGAGCGTATTCATCACGCTTGAGGGTGGCGAGGGAGCCGGCAAGTCTACGCTGCTAAAGGGGCTGGTACCGGCGCTGGTGGCACGCGGAATCGATGTGGTCGCAACGCGCGAACCGGGCGGGTCGCCATTGGCCGAGACGGTTCGGTCTCTTGTGCTCAACCCTCCCGCGGGCGAAGACTGGTCGCCCATGGCTGAAGCCCTGCTCATGAATGCGGCCCGGTCCGACCATATCGACAAGGTGATCGGGCCATCCCTGGCGGCGGGTAAAGCCGTGATCTCCGACCGTTACTCGGACTCGACCCGAGTCTACCAGGCTGCCGGGGCCGGCGTCCCAAGGGCGCATTTGCTGGCAATGGAAGAGATCGTGACCGCCGACGCCCGGCCGGACCTGACGCTGATATTGGATGCTGCGCCGGAAGACTTGCTGGCCCGGCGACAGGACCGAAATGCGCCGACAGATGCGTTCGAATCCAGGGACCTCGCCTTTCACACCGCCATCCGGAACGGCTTCCTCGCGATCGCCGAAGCCGAGCCGGAACGGTGCCTCGTCCTGAACGCGATGGCCCAGCCGGCCCGCATCCTTGAGCGAGCCCTAGGCGCGATAGACAACCGGCTCAGGCTCTGAAATGGCGTCCGGACCTGACATTTCCTGGCCGCTCTTTGGCAACCACGACGCGGAATCCACCTTTCTCGAAGCAACCGCTAGCGGTCGACTGCACCATGCTTGGTTGCTAGAGGGAGCTTCCGGCATTGGCAAGGCGCAACTCGCCCGGAGGTTGGCGGGATACCTACTGGGCGCCAAGGGGCCTGCGGATGCTCCGCTGGACGCGCCAACGTCTGATCCCGTGGTCCAGTTGATGCAATCGGGCGGGCATCCCGACTTGCGCTGGATTGCCCGGACCCCCGATGACAAGGGCAAGCTGCCACAGGACATCAAAGTCGATCAGATCCGCGACCTGATCCATTTCTTCACCCTCGCGCCGGCACTGGGTGGGTGGCGCGTCGGGGTGATTGACGCCCTGGACGAAATGAACCGGTCGGGCGCCAATGCGGTTCTGAAGACGCTGGAGGAGCCGCCGGCTCGAGCGATCCTGTTCCTGATCTATCACGGTAAGGCACCGATCCTGCCAACCGTACGGTCCCGGTGCCGACGGCTGAGCCTGGCGCATTTGTCTGAAGACGATACCCACGCCGCGCTCGAGCGCGCCGGCGCAGCAGATATTGGTCGCCTGGCTGCGCTGGCCGATGGCCGCCCGGGGCAGGCCCTCAAACTGGCCACGCCGCAGGGCTCGGCCGCTATTGCCAGTGCCGAAGCGGTTCTCAAGAGCCTACCCAGACCGCCCGCAGCCATCATGACAGATGCAATCACCCGGGCTGCCGCGTCAGACGAGGCATTTGAAGCGTTTTCTGGGCGGCTACTGCGCTGGTGCGAGACCCGAGCAGAAGAGGCGCCAGGCCATGCGGAGGTCTGGCTAGACCTGTCGCGCATCCTGTCTGATGCGCGTGAAGCGAAGATGGATCGCGCCCAGACCGCTGCAAAACTGGTGGCAGGGCTTCAGAAAGCGCCATCGGTGGCGTAAGTCCGGTCGCGATGTTCGATACCCATGTGAACCTGCACGCAGATGCGTTCGATGACGACTTGCCCGCCGTCCTGGACCGGGCACGGGCAGCGGGCGTCACGCGTTTCCTCGCAATTTGCGACCGCTTCGACAATTTTCCCACCGTCCGGGAGATCGCAGAAACCCATGCCGATATCTGGTGTTCCGCGGGGGTTCACCCCCACCATGCTAAAGATTTCGCGGCGCTCACAGCAGACGTGCTGGTTAATGCTGCGCGCCACTCGAAGGTCGTGGCGATTGGAGAGACAGGGCTGGATTTCCATTATGGCTACAGCCCGGAAGCGGACCAGGTCGCCAGTCTTCGCCGCCATATCGAAGCAGCGCGGGAAACCGGCCTGCCGCTGATCCTTCACACGCGAGAAGCTGACCGGCAGGTGATCGAGATCCTTGAGGAGGAGCATGCCAAGGGCCCGTTCTTGCCGCTGCTGCATTGCTATACCGGGGGCATTGACCTGGCGCGATGCGGGCTGGCGCTTGGCGGCTATGTATCGGTATCGGGCATCTTGTCTTTCAAGAATGCCCACGACGTCCGCGCGGTCATCGCGGAAGTCCCCATGGACCGGCTGATCCTTGAAACCGATTGTCCGTACCTGGCGCCAATGCCGCTCCGTGGGCGGCGCAACGAGCCAGCCTATCTGCCTCATGTGGGCGCAGCGCTGGCTAAAGTGAAAGCCCTGCCAGAAGACGCGGTGCTGCGCGTCACCGACGCTAACGCCCGGCGCCTGTTCTGGAAGACGGCCCCATGAGTGCCGAAAACCCGCACCAAGGCGCCGATACTCTGAGCCTGACCCTGCTGGGCACCGGATCATCGGGCGGCGTGCCGCGCATCGATGGGGACTGGGGCGCTTGCGATCCGGCTGAGCCGAAGAACCGGCGCCGGCGCTGTGGCGCTTTGCTCGAGCGTCAGAAGGCAGGCGCCGACCGCCCGACACAGGTGCTCATCGATACTGCGCCGGACCTGCGCGAGCAGTTGCTCGATATCGGCCTGAAGACCTGTGATGGCGTGCTGTTCACCCACGACCATGCCGACCAGACCCATGGTATCGATGATGTCCGCGTGCTGGCGTATCGTATGCGCCAACGACTTGCCGCTCATATGGATGCCAGCACGCGGGCATCACTCCTGCCCAAGTTCCGGTACTGCTTCGAGGGAGAAGGTGGCTATCCGGCAATCCTTGACCTGCAGCCGGACCTGGTGCCCGGGACACCGCGCACGCTGGACGGGCCGGGTGGTGCGCTCACGGTCCTGCCGCTCCGCCAGCAGCACGGGCGGATCATGTCGCTGGGGTTCCGTATCGGTTCGCTGGCGTACTGCAACGACGTCAATGAGCTGCCAGACGAGACGCTGGACGCGCTGGGTGGGCTCGACACGCTGGTGATTGATGCGTTGCGCTATACGCCGCATCCAAGCCACGCCCATGTGGATTCGGCGCTGGCCTGGATCCAGCATCTGAAGCCGCGCCGGGCCGTCCTGACGAATCTGCATATTGATCTGGATTATGAGACGCTGAAGCGCGAATTACCGGCCGGTGTCGAGCCGGCCTATGATGGCATGGTGCTATCCGTAGCGCTGCCGTAATTTCCCATAATACAGATTATGCGCGTTTCGGCGTGATGGGTGCTGGCCTCACCCGACATCGAATATCCAATAAAATTCAAATGAATATCTGCGTCGTGAAAGACTACAGAGCCGCGAACACTGTATCCATCACGCGATTGAAATTCGTTAATTTCGCTTAATTATGTTTTCAAAAACGTCATGAGGCCGAATTAAGCAGTGTTCGCGGTTTTTGTTGGTTATCGACTCTCCATCGCACAGTCATCGGAGGGTTCAACATGAACAGATCGGGTCGTTTCCTGACCACACTCATGGGCGCTTCCGCCCTCGCACTCCTCACCGCGTGTGGCGGCGGCGGAGGGGGCGGCTCAACGCCAGACCAACCGGCAGCGAACACGCCGCCGCCGTCCTCT
>JBCCBN010000089.1:0-11817 GCA_039034035.1 Pseudomonadota bacterium | reverse complement strand
GCATTGACATGATCGTGATGCGTTGTGCCAGCGTAATGCACCTGGTTCACTTGACTCAGGCCGACATTGCAGCCTTGTTGCGGCAGCGGTCTATTCTATTCGTGAGCGGACTGGGCTTTCTCACGCGATGCCTCAAGGAAAGGACACTGCTGGACCCGTTGAGTATCAGCCGCGGAGTCTGCCTCTTTCCGTACAATGGCCGCGTCGTCACAGATGCCGTCACTCTGATATCGAGAGAGGGAATGTGCAACGACCTGTTCACAACACTGAGCTCGTATAGTTTCAAGAGTGCTCAAAGGGCGGCGCAGAGAGCGGCAAGAGAAACGGAGACTGCTCTAGAGCGTGTCGACAGCAATGACCTGGGAGACAAGGAGGGCGTGTTTCGAGTGAGCGGAGAGAAGTGGATTCTGAAAATATCAAGGGGCTGTATCAGTAGACTTCAGGAATGGAGCCAGATGGATGGAAGCACGCTTGACGTAGAAGAGAGCATCGAGACTGTCGGGACTCTGTCTCGTCGAGTGTTGAGGAAGAGAGCCGGCGATTCGTTGCAAATCCTACAAGCATATTCGCGATTGGTGTCGGAGATTGTGGATACTGAGCTGTCGAAGAGCAACGATCAGGCAACGCCGCAGCTCGTGAGGACTGCTTATAAGATTGCCTGCCAGCAGGTGTTGGATGTCCGCCACGTCGTTGTGTTGCACGCCGATGCCGGGATGGAAGCAACGGTCAAGGGGCTGCGGCTGTTAGAGTTTTGCTCGGATGTAAAGCAGATCCGTCTGTTACTCAGTAGCCTCGATGTCCAGCTTGGAGGAGATGGGCATATTGAGGACGATCAAAGCTTGCAGCCTCCAAAAGGGAGTGCCCTAAACCAGGAGTGTGAAGAGAAGGCTCGGAAGCTTGTCAAATTTAGCCAGCAAGCGCACGTCCGAGACATTCCGTCCCTCAAGCCCATGAAGAGCACATTCCGACCGCAGGTATAGTCAGTAGTAACTTTGGGGGAGGGGAAGCAGGCAGGCATGGTGGAAGAAAAGGCTAGCCTGATAGCACCAACAGCAGCGAGATGAACATGTGTGAATGGAATGCCGATCGAGTTATGATTCCACAGGAACGTTGGGTGGCATTGCCCAGGCCCTCCGGATGGCGCACCAGCCAGCATGTATTCACGAACGTATCCGATTGCCCGGCATAGTCGCCGGCGGTCGAGAACACATCCAGGTCGGAAATCTCGATTGTTCCACAATCGAGCTTGTGCAGCTCAAGTTGTTCCACCGCCGCAGTCTCTGTCACGGGTGCAGACGCTTCCTCAGCGGACGCAGCCGGGGGCGTCCCGTTCGCAGTGTCGGTGTCATTCCCGCCGCAAGCGCCGATGGCAATGGCTGCCAGTCCCGCGAACATCATGTTTCGGATCGCCATATTCGGGTCCTCCCTGTTGGCGTCAGGCCGCGCTTGTGATCGAGCCGAGCTTGATCTCAGCAACAGGCCTCGCCGCCTGGCTGTTCCAGCGTATGATCAAGTCTACCCGTTTCGGGCTCTACCTCCCGGTAAAAGCACGTTTTCCGCCCCGTATGACAAGCGCCGCCGGCCTGGTCGACCAACAGCAGGACTGCGTCCTGGTCGCAATCAACCCGGACCGCATGCACGGTCTGGGTATGGCCCGACGTTTCACCCTTCACCCACAGGGCCCCGCGCGACCTGGACCAATACGTCGCCACCCCGGTCTCCAGCGTGGCCGCCAGCGCTTCAGCATTCATCCAGGCCAGCATCAACACTTCTCCGGTCTCCGCATCCTGGGCGATCGCCGCCACCAGCCCATCGGCATTGAAGGCGGGGCGCAGCTCGACGGTCTCGTCCTGGGCGGCCTTGTCGGCCAGTGGAGGCAGCAGAGGCAGGGTCATCGCGGGCGGACTTATCCCAGATTGAAAGACTTGCCAAACATTATTCCGAAAGCGGAACGTCATGTGATTTCAATCAAAAATCTAATGAATAGAATGATTGCATAACCAAGATTTCATTTTCTGTGTCGAATATAACACGCTTGTTTCCACTATACTTGAGGGTTCGTCCGTTAGTCTTGGAACCGCCCCATTTCCCGCGCGATGGTGCGGTCGGCCGGGGGCGGCGCAACCATCATACCGGAGAAAACCATGAATCGCGCACTTGCAATGACATCCGCCCTCGTGGCGGTCGCGGCCCTGCCTGCCATGGGCGCCCACGCACAGGGCTTCTATGTGGATGGCGGCTACACCTTCATCGGGATCGACGTGGAGGATGCAGGCACCTCCTTCGATGCCGATATCGGCGCAATCACCGGCCATGCCGGCTTCGACATCAATGAATTCCTCGCCGTTGAGGGCGAGGTTGGTGTCGGGGTCGATGACGAGGAGGTCAGCGCCGCCGGCATCGATGCCGAGCTGGGGCTCAACTACCTGGTTGGCGCCTATGGCAAGGCCCAATACCCGGTCAGCGAGACCATCAGCCTCTATGCCCGCGCCGGCGTGGTTAATGCCGAACTCGAAGCTGAAGTCTCCGGTGCCGGTAGCGACAGCGCCAGCGATACCGGCTTCGGATTTGGCGTCGGCGCCGATGCCTATCTCAGCGATCGCGGTGGCATTCGGGTAGACTACACCCGATACGATATCGAAGACCTTGAAGCCGATGCGTTCTCGGTCGGCTACAAGTTCCGGTTCTAGATCACGCCCTTCGACCGGAGATCGGCCTGGGTGTCCGCGTCCAGGCCGATCCCTTCCAGCACATCGGCGGTATCCGCCCCCAGCGCCGGGCCGGTCGCCCGTATCCGCCCCGGCGTTTCCGACAGTTTCGGCACCACCCCTTGCATCGGCACATCGCCCAGCACCGGGTCGGCAATCCGCACAATCGCGTCCCTCGCGGCAATATGCGCGTCCGCCAGCATGTCCTTGGCCGTGTTCACCGGCCCGCACGGTACGCCATGGGCCTCGCATCCCGCAATCACTTCGGCCATGGAGCGGGTCTCGGTCCAGGCCGCGATCAGCCCGTCCAGCTCCGCCTGATGGATCCCGCGCGCATCATGGGTGCCATAGCGCGGATCGTCGGCCCAACCGGTCCCGCACAGCGCCGCCAGCCGGCGGAACAGCGTGTTCTGGTTGGCGCCAATGATCACCATGCCGTCAGAGCAGGGGTACACCCCGGACGGAGCCACCTTGGGAAGGATTGGCCCGGTCCGCTCGCGCGTGTGACCTGCCAGCGCAAATTCCGGGATCAGGCTCTCCATGAACGCCATCACGCTCTCATAGATCGCCGCATCCACCACTTGCCCGCGGCCTGTCCGTTCCCGCGCCTGCAGGGCCATCATCGCGCCCAGGCATGCAAACGTACCGGTCATCGTATCGCCCAGCGACACGCCCGCCCGCGCTGGCAACCGGTCCGGCTCTCCGATCAGGTAGCGCAGCCCCGCCTTCGCCTCGCCGACACTGGCATAGCCCGCCTTGTGGTGCTCCGGCCCGGTCTGGCCATAGCCCGACACCCGAACCATGATCAGACGCGGGTTCAGCGCTTGCAGGTGCTCAGGCCCCAGCCCCCATTTCTCGAGCGTGCCGGGCCGGAAATTCTCCACCAATATGTCCGCCGTTTCTGCCAGCTGCTTCAGGATGCCGTGTCCCGCAGCCTCCCGCAGGTTCAGCGTCACCGATTTCTTCCCCCGCCCGATAATCGGCCACAGCAGCCCCATACCGTCCTTCTTCGCCGCGCCCCAGTCGCGGATCGGATCGGGCTGGCCCGGCGCCTCGACCTTGATCACCTCCGCGCCAAAATCGGCGAGCAACTGCCCGCAAAACGGTCCGGCTATCAACTGGCCCAGTTCGATCACGCGGAGGCCGGCAAGAGGCGGGGCAGGGGGAGATGTGCTGGTCATGGCCGTCAATGACGCGTAGAATCTGAAGATGGCAAGACCTATCACAATCGTCGAAGTCGGCCCCCGCGATGGGCTGCAGAACGACCCCGCCGACCTGACCACCGACCAGAAACTCGAATTCATTGACCGGCTCACCGCCTGCGGTGTCATCCGGATGGAAAGCGGCTCGTTCGTCTCCCCCCGCGCCGTGCCGAAAATGGCTGACAGCGCCGATATCTTCCGCCGCCTCGACCGCACCGCCCCGGTCAAGCACATCGCCCTCGCCCTCAACGAAAAGGGCGTCCGCCGCGCCATTGATGCCGGCGCCGATGAGATCAATTTCGTACTCGTCGCCGGCGAAGGCTTCGGGCGCCGAAACCAGGGCATGAGCCCCTCCGAGAGCGCGGACGCCCTCGCCGCATGCGCGCCCCTTGTCCACGAAGCCGGCATCCCCCTGTCGGCCACCATCTCCGTCGCGTTCGGCGACCCCTATGATGGCGAAGTCGACCTGGCCGTGCTCGGCAACCTCGCCGCCCGGGCCCAACTCGCCGGCATCTGGGAACTCGCCCTCGGCGATACGATCGGCGTCGCCACCCCCTGGGACGTCCGCACCCGGATCGAGCGTGTCCGCATGGAAGCGCCTGACGTTTCCCTGCGCCTGCACTTCCACGACACCAGGGGCGCGGGCCTTGCCAATGTTTTCGCCGCCGTCGAGGCCGAAATTGACGTCATTGACGCCAGTTGCGGCGGCATCGGCGGCTGCCCCTTCGCCCCCGCGGCCACCGGCAATGTCGCCACTGAAGACGTGGTCTATATGCTCGAACGGGCCGGCTACGACACCGGTCTGGATCTCGCCCGGCTCATCGAAACCGCCCATTGGCTCGAAACCACGCTCGGTCATCCCATCGCGTCCAGCCTCAGCCAGGCCGGCAGTTTTCCCACCCCCGAATGAGCGCCGATCTTGCACACCTGGTCGACCAGGCCGTCCGCCACGCCCGTCCCCTCTGCGGCGAGGGCACGGTCGCCAACTACATCCCGGCCCTCGCCGCGGTCGACCCCAACCAAATCGGCCTCGCCGTCGCCACGCTGGACGGTGCGGTCCACCAGGCTGGCGATGCCGAGACCCCGTTCTCGATCCAGTCCATCTCCAAGGTCTTCACCCTCTCCATGGTGCTCGAACAGACTGGCGAGGCGCTCTGGGAGGGCGTCGGTCGGGAGCCATCGGGCACCGCCTTCAACTCCATCGTCCAGCTCGAAGCCGAGAAGGGCATTCCCCGCAATCCCTTCATCAATGCCGGCGCCATCGCCGTCACTGACCGGCTGATCGGCTCCGCCACCGCCGCCGATACCATCGCCGCCATCCTCGCCTTCATGCGCGAACGGTGTAGCGATGATGGCGCCGTCATCGACCAGATCGTTGCCCGGTCGGAATCCGATACCGGCGCTCGCAATCGCAGCCTCGCCCATTTCATGGCCGCCTTCGGCAACCTTACCCACCCCGTCGAAACCGTCCTAGACGTCTACTTCCACCAATGCGCGCTCGCTCTGTCGCCCCGCCAACTCGCCCAGTCCGCGCTTTATCTCGCCAATGATGGCCGCGACGTCTGTAGCGGACGCCAGGTGCTCACCGCCGAGCGTTGCCGCCGACTCAACGCGGTTATGATGTCCTGTGGGCACTATGACAATTCCGGGGAGTTCGCCTTCAGGGTCGGCCTGCCGGGAAAAAGCGGCGTCGGCGGCGGCATCCTCGCCGTCGCGCCGGGCCGCGGCGTCGTCGTTGCCTGGTCGCCCGCCCTCAACGCGGCAGGAACCTCCCTGGCCGGCGCTGCGGCCATCGAAGCCTTCACCAGCGCCGCCGGCTGGTCTGTCTTCGAGAGCGCCTGCTAACCCGCGCCCGTGCCGCTCGCCTCAGCAAACAGCGCATTGAACGCCGCCACCGCCGCACCTGGCCCGTCCCCATGCCGCCATACTGCGCTGCTCACCGCAAGGAAGTCCGCCCCCGCTGAAACCAGCGCCCCGCCATTCTCTGGCGTGATCCCACCAATGGCCACGCATGGCAGCTCCGTCATCGCCTGCCAGTCGGCCAGCAATTGCACGTCCGCTGAAACCGTCGCCGTCTTGGTCGAGGTGGCAAAGAAGGCGCCAAACGCCACATAATCGGCGCCCGCATCGCCAGCTTCCATCGCCGCATGGTAGGAATTCTTCGCCGTTGCCCCGACAATCGCGTCCGGCCCCAAAACCTGCCTCGCTTCCCGAACGGGCACATCATGCCATCCCACATGCACGCCATCGGCACCCAGCTTCAGCGCCAGCGCGGGACTGTCATTGATCACCACAGCCACATCCCGCTCTTGGGCCAGCGCCATCACGGCA
This sequence comes from Pseudomonadota bacterium, assembly GCA_039034035.1. Lineage (GTDB taxonomy): Bacteria > Pseudomonadota > Alphaproteobacteria > Caulobacterales > Hyphomonadaceae > UBA5336. Next base: position 5,576 of record JBCCBN010000089.1, on the reverse strand, counting down.
TCCGCGACCCGCTCGGTCATGGCTTCATCAATCCCATCGCCCTGCTTCAGGCGCAGTTGCAGGCACGCCACGTCCCCGCCATCCAACGCCGCTGCTACCTGGTCCCGAAACGCAACAGGATCCTCGATCCGGGGCGGGGTGATCAGGTAGAGGCGACAAGGCGGGCGGTCGTCGGTCATCCCGCCGACCTACACACAGCCGTCGGCCTTCACAATCCGCTTCGTTGATGCAGGAAATCGCTCCAGCGCTGCCTCTGTGCGGGTCGGACGCGGGCTAAACCCACCTCCGCAATTGGGGCAAACCCCCTTCAGCACATCTTCGGCACAGGGCTCACAGAACGTACACTCGAACGTGCAGATCATCGCCCCCGGCTCATCGGCAGGCAGCGGCGCGTCACAGCACTCACACGAAGGCCGCATCTCAAGCATCGCTCATCATCCTCTCAGTCGCGGAAAGACGTCCGTCGCGGTATGCACCGCTTGATCGATATCGGTATCGGTCATTGCCGCGCTAATGAACATGTTGTGCCAGGGATGAAAATAGATGCCCCGTTCGATCATCGCTGCGCAGAAAGCGAACCCGCCCTCCATGTCGCGATTGCCGTCGCCATCAAGCAGCATGATCAGCGGCATCTGGACCGGCCCGGTCTGGCTCAGCTCCAGGCCGGCCTGCGCGGCGGCGGCCGCCAGCCCGTCGCGAAGCCGGGTCCCCATCGACACGGTTCGCTCCAGATAGTCGCTGGTCCGGATGATCTCCAGTGTTGCAAGACTCGCCGCCATCGGCGCGGCAGAAAACCAGAACGAGCCTGTCACGTAGAGCTTCTCGGCGCCTGCTCTGGCCCGGTCACTGCCAAGCAGCGCCGACAAGGGGTGCCCATTGGCAATCGCCTTGCCCCAGCTCGACAAGTCCGGCTCGACCCCCAGGGATGCCCAACTGCCATCGCGTGCAATCCGAAAGCCCGCCCGCACATCATCGACGATCAGCAACGCATCCTTTTCGTCGCACAGGGCGCGCGCCCGCGCTGCATAGGCCGGGTCCGGCATTTGCTGGTCCACCATCACATCATGCTTGAACGGTGAGGCAAAGATGCCCGCAAGGTCGTCGCCCGCCTCTTCAACAGCCGCTTCGAGGCTATCGACTTCATTGTAGGTGTAGTGAATGAGATCGGCGCGTTCCCCCGCCGTGGTTCCAGCAGGCATTGGCGTGCACCAGGGCGCTGCCCCATGATAGGCGCCGCTCGCGACCAGGACTTTCGACCGCCCCCGATGGGCACGCGCGGTCATCATTGCCATCGTGGTGGCATCTGTTCCGTTCTTGCAGAATATCGCCCAATCGGCGTGGCCGACCATGCCGGTAAACGCTTCGGCCAGCTCCACCATAAGGCCCGATGGGGCCGTCGCGGTGTCGATGCGGCGCATCTGGTCGATATAGGCGGCGTCGATGGCTGGGTGCCCATAGCCCAGCAATTGCGGGCCATATCCGCACATCAGGTCGAGATACCGCTTGCCGCCGCCATCCCACAGATAGGCGCCCTGTGCGCGTTCGAAGAATTGCGGCGTGCCAGGGGGCATGTTCGCCACCGACTGGTGCCCATACATGCCGTTCGGAATAACCTGTCTGGCCCGGGCCTCAAGGGCCCGAGCTTCCATGGAGACCGTCTCCGTATCTGCCATTCCGATCCTCCCAATGCGCGTTGTTTTCTCGATGGTGCGCCGCCCAGCAAATGGCGTCAATCGGTAGCCAGAACGGAAAAAGGGCTGACCCGCGAAGGCCAGCCCTCTGATAATGATCCGCTGAAGGCGGCTCAGCCTGCGCGCGAGGCCTCGTAGATCGCGTCGATGGCGCTTTCCAGGGTCGCATTGAAATCAGCGTCGCTTTGCTGTGCCGAAAGCCCCTGGGACAGCGCGCGCGAGAAACTGGCGATCATGCCGGTATTCTCTGCCAGCATGGCGTTCGCCTCGTCCCGTCCATAACCGCCCGACAGCGCCACCACCCGCATCACCCGCGGATGGTCGATCACTGGCTTGTACTGGTTTGCCTTGCTGGGTAGCGACAGTTTCAGCATCACTTGCTTGTCAGCCGGCATGCCGTCCAGGTGCTTCAGGATCGCATCGCGCAGCAGGTCTTCAGCCTCGGCCTTGTCGGCGATGGTGATGTTTACCTCCGGCTCGAGGATCGGCATCAGCCCGTGGCCGAGGATCTGGTGACCCACATCGAATTGCTGGGCCACAATCGCGTCGATTCCACCGGGGTTCGCTGCATTGATATTCGACCGCATCTTCGTGCCGAAAATGCCGTTGCCCACGGCCCGCTCGCACAGGGCGTCCAGCTCCGGCATCGGCTTCATCAGCTGAACCCCATCGGCCTCATCGGCGAGCCCCTTGTCTACCTTCAGGAACGGCACCACACCGCGCTCCTGCCAGAGGTATGTCGCCGTGGGGGTGCCATCGATATCGCCATCCATCGTCCGTTCGAACAGGATCGCGCCCATCACCTTGTCACCGGTAAAGGCCGGGGATTTGATGATCCGCGCCCGCATCTGGTGGATCAGGCCGAACATCTCCTCGTCCGAACTCCACGCCCCTTCCTCCACGCCATAGAGCCGCAGTGCCTTCGGCGTCGAGCCGCCGGACTGGTCGAGCGCTGCGATGAAGCCGTCTTTCTTGGCGGCCTGTTCGGCCATTTGCGCGTCGGTCATGTGTGTATTCCCCAGTGAATTACGCAGGTTTTTGTTGTTCGCCTTTTGCCTAACCTTTCAGGGCTTCGACGCCCGGCAGGGCCTTGCCTTCCATCCATTCAAGAAACGCACCGCCAGCGGTACTTACGAAAGTGAAATCACCCGCAACGCCCGCATGGTTCAGCGCCGCAACCGTATCGCCCCCTCCGGCAACCGCGATCAACTTACCCGTTTTCACCCGAGCGCCCGCTGCCTGGGCCGCCGCCACCGTCGCTGCGTCGAACGGTGTCAGCTCAAACGCGCCCAGCGGCCCGTTCCAGACCACCGTCCGCGCCGTGTCCATCGCCACCGCGAGAATACCTACCGACTGTGGCCCGGCATCCAGGATCATCTCATTGTCCGCCACTTCGCCCAGCCCACACACCCGGTGCGGCGCGTTCGCAGCAAAATCCTTCGCCACCACCAAATCCATCGGCAGCAGGATGTCGCAGCCCGCAGCCCGGGCATTCGCCTCGATCTGCCGCGCCGTATCGGCCAAATCATGCTCGCACAGCGATTTGCCGACCGGATAGCCCCGGGCAGCCAGAAACGTATTGGCCATCCCCCCGCCAATCGCCAGGGCATCCACTTTCGACACCAGATTCTTCAAGAGGTCGATCTTGGATGAAACCTTCGCACCGCCCACCACCGCCATCACGGGCCGTTCAGGCTGGCCAAGCGCCTTTTCCAGCGCTTCCAACTCCGCCTGCATCGAGCGCCCCGCCGCTGCTGGCAAAAGCTTCGCCACCCCTTCCGTTGAGGCATGGGCTCGGTGCGCCGCTGAGAACGCGTCATTGACATAGGCGTCCCCGCAAGAGGCCAGGAACTGCGCCATTTGCGAATCATTGGCCTCTTCCATCGGCGTGAACCGGGTATTCTCGACCAGCACCGTCTCGCCCGGATCGGGGTCGCGCGGCCGCTCGCTGAACGTCACTGGCGAGCCCAGCAGCGCCGCCATCGGTTCCGCCAGCGGGGCTAGCGACAGCTCCGGCACCACTTTTCCCTTCGGCCGCCCGAAATGGGCCAGCAGGATCGGCCGTCCGCCCTTGTCCAGAATATCCCGAATGGTCGGCACCGCCGCGCGCATCCGTGTGTCATCGGTCACCTTGCCCTCGGCCATCGGGACATTGATGTCCACGCGCACCAGCACGCGCTTTCCCGACAGATCACCAAGATCCTCGATGCGCTTGAAATCGGTCATTCACTCTACCCTTTGCAAATTCTGCAACACGTCTCGGTGATCCCTAGTCCCCGGTCGATCCCCGGAGCATGTCGAGCGAAACCGAAACATCCGGGAACGCCAGGGCGTTCACTGCCTCATCGGCACGTGCCACGTTCACCGTTCGATAAGCCCCCGCCTCGGGGTCGCGGCACACCGTAATCGTGCCTTCGTCCAGATCGATCAACCACAGCTCCGCCACGCCAATTTCAGCATAGATCGGGCGCTTCAGGTCCATGTCCCGGCGGCGCGACGATTTCATCACTTCCGCCACCAGGAACAGGTCGTCCCCCGCCATCTCATTTGTGCCCACATCCGCGCGATAGATCGCCAGATCAGGCCTCAGCTCAATGTCCTGGGAAAAGAAGAAGCTCCCTTCGGAGTTCACCCGATAGTCACTAGGCCAACCCAATGCCGCGCTGAAGATCATGTTCAAAACGGTCCGCACAGTCATGTGCTCATAGCCTTCGCTCGGCATGTCGAACCATTCCCCCCGGATCAGCTCCCAGCGGTCATCCGGGTCGATCAGGCCCCGCGTCACCATTTCTGCCATGTCGGCATTGGTGAAATAGCGGCGCCCGTCACTGCGGAGGCTGTAGGAGATGTGGTTGCCATCCATGCCGAGAGTTTACCGCATCTGCGAAACCGTTTCGAGCCTTGCGTACCGGCCTGTGCACCCAGGCCCTAGACCAGCCCGCCCATATACACCGCCGTATCCGACATCCGCGTGGCAAAGCCCCACTCATTGTCATACCAGCTCAGCACGCGGACCATCGTCCCATCCGTGACCTTGGTCTGGTCCAGCGCAAAGGTGGACGAAGCCGGATTGTGGTTGAAATCCGCGCTCACCAGCGGCGCGCTCACATAGTCCAGCACACCCTTCATCGGACCATCAGCGGCGGCCTTCACTGCTGCATTGATCTCGTCCTCGGTCGTCGCCCGCCCCGCATCGAACACCAGATCGATCATCGACACATTCGGCGTCGGCACCCGCACAGCCGAGCCATCCAGCTTGCCCGCCAGTTCCGGCAGCACCAGGCCAACCGCCTTGGCCGCCCCGGTCGAGGTCGGGATCATCGAGGAGGCTGCCGCCCGGCCGCGATAGAGATCCTTGTGCATCCGGTCCAGCGTCGGCTGGTCACCGGTATAAGCGTGGACCGTCGTCATATAGCCCCGCTGAATGCCCACTGCATCGTTCAACACCTTGGCCACCGGCGACAGGCAATTGGTCGTACACGACGCGTTTGACACCACCATGTCATCGGCTGTCAGCGATTGGTGGTTCACGCCATATACAATCGTCTTGTCCGCACCCGAGGCCGGCGCCGACACCAGCACCCGTTTCGCCCCCGCTTCCAGATGCGCAGACGCAGCCTCCTTGGCGGTGAAGATCCCCGTGCACTCCAGCGCGATATCCACACCCATGTCGCCATGGGGCAGTTCCTTCGGATCGCGCACAGCCGTGCACTTGAAGCTCCGGTCGCCGACCTTGATCGTGTCGCCCTCAACCTCGACCGGCATCGGCAACCGTCCGTGTACGGAATCGTACTGGAGCAAGTGCGCATTGGTTTCGACCGGGCCCAGATCGTTGATCGATACCACCTCAATGTCGCGGCGATCATGCTCGATGATCGAGCGGAG
>JBCCBN010000088.1:0-11877 GCA_039034035.1 Pseudomonadota bacterium | reverse complement strand
GTTGACCCAATGGACTGTTTTTCGGCTTTGGAAGGGGGTAAGGCTCCCGCTTTGCGGCGCTCCGATTACGGCGGCCCGCCCTCTCCCTTGAACGAGTGATAGGTGCCCCATGGGTTTCAAATGCGGAATTGTCGGTCTTCCCAATGTGGGCAAGTCCACCCTGTTCAACGCCCTGACCCAGACGGCGGCGGCCCAGGCGGCGAACTACCCGTTCTGCACCATCGAGCCGAATGTCGGCGAAGTGGCTGTGCCGGAGCCGCGGCTGAAGGCGCTGGCAGAGATTGCTGGGTCGAAAGAGGTGATCCCCGCGCGGATGAACTTCGTCGATATTGCCGGGCTGGTGGAGGGGGCGTCCAAGGGCGAAGGCCTGGGCAACCAGTTCCTGGCGACGATCCGCGAAACCGATGCCATCGCCTATGTGCTGCGGTGTTTCGAGGATGACGACATCACCCATGTGGCCGGCCGGGTCGATCCGCTGGCGGACCTGGAAACCGTGGAGACCGAGTTGATGCTGGCTGACCTGGAGAGCCTGGAAAAGCGCAAGTCCGGCGTCGAGAAGAAGGCCCGCTCGGGCGACAAGGAAGCGAAGGCAGCCATCGCGCTGATCGACAAGGCCCTGGCGGAGCTATCGGAAGGGCGCCCAGCCCGGTGCGCAACAGTCGATGAGGATGACGAGAAGGCCTGGCGCATGCTGCAATTGCTGACGGCCAAGCCCGTGCTCTACATCGCCAATGTGGATGAGGGCTCAGCCGCCGATGGCAATGAGCACGCCGCCAAGGTGGTGGCCCATGCCGCAACCGAAGGCGCGCCCTGCGTGGTGATCTCCGCCCAGATCGAGAGCGAGATGGCGCTGCTGGATGCCGATGAGCAGACCGAATACCTCGAAAGCATCGGGCTGGAGGAACCTGGCCTGACGCGGCTCATCCATTCCGGCTACGAATTGCTGGGCTTGCAGACCTATTTCACCGCCGGCCCGAAGGAAGCACGCGCGTGGACGATCCCCACCGGCGCGACCGCTCCGCAGGCCGCCGGGGTGATCCATGGCGATTTCGAGAAGGGCTTCATCCGCGCCGAGACGATTGCATATGACGATTACGTCGCCTGCGGCGGCGAGACACCGGCCAAGGAAGCGGGAAAGATGCGCGCCGAAGGCAAGGACTATATCGTCAAAGATGGAGACGTGCTGCACTTCCGGTTCAACGTTTAAGGCGCGCTCAGGCCGGATCGGCTGCGTCGTCCGCGGGAGTCCGGCGGGTGGTGCCTTGCCGGCGCTGCCCCCGAGTGCGCTAGCGAACCGGACGATGGGAATTCGTTGCCATACCCCCATGGATTGACGCTACGAAACCGGTTTACGCGAACGTCAACTGCGCTATCCTTCCGCCCGACAAAAGAGATTGGGAGCGAGACAGCCATGAACTTCGACTTCTCCGAAGACCAGAAATTCCTGCGCGGCGAGGCCCGGAAGTTCCTTGAGGCCGAATGCACCTCCCAGCACGTGCGTGACGTGCTGAACGACACCGCGATGAGCCATCAGGCCGGCCTCTGGGTCAAGGTGGTGGAGATGGGCTGGCTCGGTACCGCGATCGAGGAAGAGCATGGCGGGCTGGGCCTTGGCATGCTGGAGCTGTGCGTGCTGGCCGAAGAGCTGGGCCGAGTTCTGGCGCCGGTGCCGTTTGCATCGACGGCCTACGGTCTGGCCGAAGCGGTGAAGCTGGCCGGGTCCGAGGCGCAGAAAGCCGCCGTGCTGCCGAAAATCGTGTCTGGCGATGTTATCGGCGCGATTGCCAGCAGCGAAGGCCCGGGCGATCCCGACCCGGCGAAGCTGGCGACGACGTTCGATGGCAGCGTGGTGAACGGCACCAAGATCCCGGTCACCGATGGCGACATTGCGACCCATGCCGTGGTGCTCGCAAAGGAAGGCAGCGGTGCGAGCCTTGTGCTGGTGGCGCTTGACCAGGCTGGTGTGAGCCGGAAACCGGTCAAGACGCTGGAGCCGACCCGGTCTCATGCCGAGATCGTGTTTGACGGCGCAGCGGGCGAGCGCCTAGGAGCAGCGGGTGACGGCGAGGCGCTCTACAACCAGCTTCTCGACCGGATGGCCGTGCTGTTCGCGTTCGAACAGCTCGGTGGCGCATCACGGGCGCAGGAAATGGCGGTGGACTACGCCAAGGAGCGCTATGCGTTCGGCCGTCCGATCGGCGGTAACCAGGCGATCAAGCACAAGCTGGCCGATATGTACGTGAAGAATGAGGTCGCCCGCTCGAACTGTTTCTACGGCGCCTGGGCCCTCTCCACGAACGCTGCCGAACTGCCCGAAGCCGCGGCAGCCAGCCGGGTGGCCGCCAGCGAGGCGTTCTGGTTCGCGTCCAAGGAAAACATCCAGACCCATGGCGGCATGGGCTTCACCTGGGAAGTGGACTGCCACCTCTACTATCGCCGGGCCAAGTTGCTGGCGGTGCAGGCCGGCTCGCCCAAGCTCTGGAAGGAGAAACTGGTCCGTGCGCTTGAGATGAAGAACGCGGCCTGAGCGGCCCAGTTTGCCGCAGCCCCCTCACGCAACGTCAATTTGTTATACTAGTAACATTAGGAAACGCTGGAGCCGAAAAATGGATTTCAACGACACCCCCGAAGAAGCCGCCTTTCGCGCCGAAGCCCATGAATTCTGCGCCAAGCACCTTGAGCCGAAAGGGGCGCGGCCCCTGCGCCAGCGGGTCTCCGGCGAGGAATTCATGCAGCGCGCCAAGGCCTGGCAGGCTGTGAAAGCGGAGAACAAATTCGCCCAGATCACCTGGCCCAAGGAGATCGGCGGGCGCGGCGGCACGCCCATGCAGCAGGTGATCTGGAATCAGGAGGAGGGCAAGTTCGACGCCCCAACCGGCCCGTTCACCATCGGCCTGGGCATGTGCATTCCGACCGTAATCGCGTTCGGCTCCGATGCCCACAAGGCGCGTTATGTCCAGAAGGCGATGCATGGTGAGGAGATCTGGTGCCAGCTCTTTTCCGAGCCGGCGGCCGGGTCTGACGTGGCCGGCGTGAAGACGCGCGCGGTGAAGGAGGGCGACGAGTGGTTGATCAATGGCCAGAAGGTCTGGACCTCGGGCGCGCACTATTCCGACTATGGCATCCTGCTCTGCCGGACCGACCCGAAAGCGCCCAAGCACAAGGGGCTGACGATGTTCATCGTGGACATGAAGCAGGCCGGCGTCGAAGCCCGTCCGATCCACCAGGCCTCAGGCGGTCGGGAATTCAACGAGGTGTACTTCACCGATGTCCGCATTCCCGACAGCGACCGGCTGGGCGATGTCGGCCAGGGCTGGAAGGTGGCGATTGTCACGCTGATGAATGAGCGGCTGGCCGTTGGTGGGTCGCCCGGTCCCGACTGGTCCGAAATCATGGACTATGCGCGCACGGCCGGCACGATTTCCGACAGTGCATTCCGGGAGAAGCTGGCGGACTGGTATGTCGCCGCCCAGGGCTACAAGCTGACCAAGTTCCGCACCCAGACGGCGCTTTCCAAGGGCGAGACACCGGGGCCGGAAAACTCCATCGGCAAGATCATCACCGCCAACCAGCTCCAGGACATCTGCAACTCGGCGATCGAGATGCAGGGCCATTATGGCCTGATGTCGGACGAGGACACGATGCCGGCCGATGCCCTGTTCCAGCAGAGCTTCATGTGGGCGCCAGGCCTCCGGATTGCGGGCGGGACTGATGAAATCCTCAAGAATATCATCGCCGAGCGCGTACTGGGCCTGCCCCAGGATGTGCGCGTGGACAAGGATATCGCGTTTGACGAGCTGAAGCAGGGCTAGCCCGAACCGGGTAAGACCAGCCCGTCCGTCGAGGAAAAAGTGAAGCCACGGTCCCCTGCGGTCGTGGCTTCCTGTATGTTGGAGTGATGACCCGGCGGGTTTCCTTCTGGTTCGACTTTGCGTCGACCTATTCGTATTTGTCTGCCATGCGGATCACGCCCCTGGCAGAGGCGGCGGACGTGACGATGCAGTGGCGTCCATTCCTGCTCGGCCCGATCTTCAGGGCGCAAGGCTGGGACACCTCGCCGTTCAACGTCTATCCTGCCAAGGGCCGGTATATGTGGCGTGACATGGAGCGGCGGGCGGCCCGCTTCGGGGTAAAGTTCCAACGGCCAGGCGCGAACGACCCGCGCGCCTTTCCCCAACACAGCGTGCTGGCCGCTCGGATGGCACAGATCGCCGAACAGGACGGCCGGAGCGCGGAATTCTGCACCGCGGTATTCACCGCCGAATTCGCTGATGGCCGCGATATTTCGGCCCCTGAAATCCTCGCCGATATCGCCCGCCAGGTCGGCCTGCCCAGCGACAGTCTGGAGCGAGCCGTTTCGGCCGAAAACAAGGCCCTGCTCCGCGAACGCACCAGCTTTGCCGCAAGCCACGGCTTTTTCGGTGCGCCCACTTTTCTGGTGGGCGAGGAGATGTTCTGGGGCGATGACCGGCTCGAAGACGCGCTGGATTGGGCCGTCACCGCCCGGGATTGAACCAGCCGCGCTCCCGCCCGCTCAGCCTGGCCGGCGAATGCTGCCCGAAAGCGTTTCCAGCACATCGTCAGCGACGAAGGCGGTGAGGTCGTCTTCGCCGGGCTCGCCTCGGGTGAGCACGATTTCAGCGATGGCCTGGAAGGATTGCCGCTCATCGGTGCTGAAGGATGCGAAGCTGCCAAATCCGCGCCGGTAGAAGCCGAACCCGCCGCCGACACGGTCGCCGGTGGTGACAAACCGGCTTTCGGTATCAACATCGCGCTGGACAATTCGGAATACGTCATAGCCGTTCTGGTCAGTGATCTCGGCGGCGCGGTAGATCAGATAGGACTCGACGGTGCTTCGGTCTGTGCTGGAATTGCCGGAAAAGGTAAGCTGCCAGCGATCGGACTCGATCTGCTGTTCGGTGTAGCCGTACCGCGCATCGGTGGCGGGCTGGTAAGGGGTCGGGGTGGCGCAGGCGGCGAGGACAACAGCACCGGCAGCGAGGGCGGCAACAAGACGGGATTTCATGGGACGCTCCTGATTAAGTATTGCATATGAGCTAGGTTAACGCAGATGAACTGAACTTAAATGCAGGGGCCCGCGGACATCGCCGTGTGTTCAATTGTCTGTGACGAGGGACGGCAGGCGGGTAGATACGCGCGACGAAAGGTATGGAAGAGGGACATGGCGATGGCAGGCGCGAGCGTTCCCGGAGCCCTCAATCGCAGGCTCGTTCCACTGGCACACCTGACCATCGCGGCGGAGCCGGGAGTCGCGGCCCAATCGCCCGGCACGACGGCGCGCTAGGCGAGCGGATCGGCGCTGGTGGCTGGGGCAGGTGGCGCGGCCCAACGGCTGGGAAACTTGCCCTCGGCATGGACGTAGGGCGCCTCGATCTTCGGCAAGTCGGCATCGTAGTTCCCGGTCGGCTGGAGCAGGGGCGCAATGGTGATGCAGCGCCGGCCATAATCGAGCACCGTGGGCATGATGGGGACGCCGGCGCCCACAGCGATGTGGTATAGCCCGGTCTTCCAGCGATTGACTCGGTCCCGCGTCCCCTCCGGCGAGATGGCAAGCACGAGCCGGTCACTGGCCTCGAAGGCCGCTGCCATCTGGGCCACAATGTCGTTGCTACCCGACCGGTCGACCGGCACGCAGCCGAGCCAGCGTACGATGCCGCCGAACGGACCCTTCACCAGCGAAGCCTTGCCCATCCAGCTGAACTTGATGCGGTAGTATCCTGCCGCCGCGATCATGTTGATCCCGTCCCAATTGGAGGTGTGCGGCGCGGCCACCGCAACGACCTTGGCCGCGCCGGGCCAGTCCCCCTCCATGCGCCAGCCGCCGGTATATAGAAAGCCCATGCAGAGCCACCGGTAGAGCTCCGAGAACGGCCCGCGGAAAGGGGCTGGCCGGGCGCCGAAGCGGGGGCCTTGTCCGGAAGCGTCGGGACGGTCTGGCATGGGCGTTTCCTGGCAATATGGTACCGTTGCATGAGTAGTGGCGCAGGCCGGCGGTGACGGCAACTAGCCGGCGCCCGAAGCGGTCGTGATTTGCCGAACTTATGGGGAGACAAAGCATGCAGGATTTCGTTCAGGTCGACGCCAATGGCCTGTCACACCGGGTGGCGGTGGCCGGGCCCGAAACCGGCCCGCTGGTGATGCTGGTCCATGGCTTTCCCGAAAGCTGGTATTCATGGCGCCACCAGATGGCGCCGCTGGCCGAGGCGGGCTACCGGGTCGCCGCCCCCGATGTGCGCGGCTATGGCGGCACCGATAAGCCGCACGCCATTGCCGCCTATGGCATAGAACCGATCACCCGGGACATGGCGGCCCTGGCCGGGGCCTTGTCGCCCAATGCGCCGGTGGTGATTGTCGGTCATGACCATGGCGCACCGATCGCCTGGACGTCCGCGCTGACCCATCCAGACCGGTTCCGCGCCGTTTGCGGCCTGTCGGTGCCTTATACCCTGCCCGGCCCGGTCCCAGGGGTCGAGCTACTCCGCCAGATCTATACCCAGCAGGGCAAGTTTTTCTATTACATCTACTTCCAGGATGAGGGGGTGGCAGAGGCCGAACTGGAGGCGGACCCGCGCCGGTCGATCAAGGCGTTCTACTACTACGCCTCCGCCGAGGGGATGACCGGCGGTCTCTTGCCGGCAAACAAGCTGCACGGAGCCCCCCTGTTCAAGGGCATGCCAGACCCGACACCGGACATGGCCTGGTTCAGCGACGAGGATCTGGACTACTATGCCAGCGAATTCGCGCGCTCAGGCTTTCGCGGTCCCCTCAACCGGTATCGCAATGGGCATGCCGACCATGCCTTCATGTCCAGCCTCAAAGATCCGGTGATCCACCAGCCCAGCCTGTTCATTGCCGGCGACAAGGATCCGGTGCTGGCATTCGTGGAGGTCGACACGGTGGCATTGATGGCGCCGGCCCTGTCGAACTTGCAGGGTACCCACTTGCTGCCGGGCTGTGGTCACTGGACCCAACAGGAACGCCCAGACGCGGTGAACCGGATCTTGCTCGACTGGCTCGGCGCACTGGAAAGCTGACGGCTCGGCCGGGTCAGTCCTGGCGCTGTTCCCACAAGGCGCGCAGGGCCGTGTCGGTTTCCGGCTGTAGGCCGAGCCAGGCTATCCGGTTGGCGCCAGCATCAACGATGACCGCCTGGTCGCCCGGTTCGGTAACGGTCGCGAGGGCTGCACGGACCTTTGCGATCCGCGAAGGGGTGCGGAGCAGGATGGTCCCGGGATGGGCTTCGACGAACGGGCCCAAGCCGGACAGGACTGACATGATCGCCTGGGGCGCGGCGACCGTTCGGAGCACCACCAGCATGTTGGTGGGCGCCGGTTCTGTTTCGACCATTGGTTCATGGGCGCCGCCCGACTTCGGTGTGGCGGGCGCTGCGGGGGCCTGCTGCTCGGCGAGGATGCGGAACGCGCCCCTCAAGGCGGGAGTGTCGCCGGCATCGGCAAAGGCGCCGGCCCCTTCGGCAATGCTGGTATGGCTGGCGATCCGGCCTTCGGCCACGAATTGGTGCATCTGTCCCAGCGTGTAGGGTCCGTACACGGCCTCGCCGGCCCTGACCCGCCATATCCGCGGATCGACATCCTGAAGGTCTAGAGCGGGGCTTCCCATTTCGATGCTCGCGGTTAGGCTACGGGGCGAACCTGCGCCCCTTTGGTTACCAAAACCACAAATACACACCCAGGAGGAAAACTTGGCAGACCGTGAATTTTCGAATGTGAGCACCGAAGGCCCGCTGATGATCGTGGAGATCAACCGGCCCGAGAAAATGAACGCGCTGCACCCGCCGGCAAACAAGGAGCTTGGCGAAGTCTTCGACGAATTTGCCGCCAATCCGGACTTGTGGGTGGCGATCATCACCGGAGCTGGCGACCGGGCGTTCTCGGCTGGCAATGACCTGCGATACCAGGCCGAAGGGGGCGAGAGGTTCCCCGTACCGAGGGGCTTTGGCGGCCTGACCAGCCGGTATGATCTGGACAAGCCGGTAATCGCGGCTGTGAACGGGGTGGCCATGGGCGGCGGCTTCGAGATCGCCCTGGCCTGCGACCTGATCATCGCCGCCGACACAGCGCGGTTTGCCCTGCCGGAGCCCAAGGTCGGGCTAGCAGCCCTGGCGGGCGGATTGCACAGGCTGCCGCGCCAGATCGGGTTGAAGCGTGCCATGGGCATGATCCTGACCGGGCGGCACGTGCCCGCTGCCGAGGGAGTCGAGCTTGGCTTCGTCAATGAGGTCGTGCCGCAAGCCGAGTTGATGGAAGCGGCAAAACGCTGGGCCGGACTGATCATGGAGTGCAGCCCCATGTCCATCCGCACATCGAAACAGGTGGCAATGCGAGGGCTTGATATTGCCGACTACAAGGAAGCGTTCGAGACGAAGTTCCCCGCAATGGGCGAACTGTTCAAGTCCGCAGACTTGATCGAAGGCCCACGCGCCTTTGCGGAAAAGCGCAAGCCGAACTGGACCGGCAAATAGCGCTAGTCCGCGTCGCCCACATGCACGCGGCCGAGGAAGCGGATGCCAAACTGGCGTCCCTGGGAGCGCATGACTTCGGCCTTGAGGGTACCGATCGTGACGGTTTCGCCCACGAATGGCGCCTGGGTCATCGCTTCCAGCCCCGCGCCCGTGGCAGAGATGTCGAGGACGTGGCACTGGACTGAGCGACCATCGGCCAGGGTGATCAGCGCGGCACCGCCAGCGGTGTAGCGCTGCATCGCGCGCTCGTCAGACAGGCCCAGCGCCTTGCAGTTCCACAGCCAGGTCAACCGATCGACAATCTTGTCGCGCTTGCGGGGCGTGACATGGAACAGGACGCCGAAGCCGTGGCTGGTGTGGCGAACAACGGACCCCGCGATCCGGCCCAGATCGTCGAGATAGAGTACGATGCTTTCGCCAACCGGGGGGTGATAGGGCGAGATCACATGGGCGCCCGCGCAGGAAATGTCCTGGGTCACCATGGTGTGCTCTTCGCTGTCTCCGGCGAGAAAGCGGCCATGGACAGACAGCAGGATACGGCGAAACCGGCGCTTGTCCTGGGCCATGGACGCAACGGGGACGTTCGCCTCGGGAAAGGGCTGGACCTTGGCGGCTGCAGACATGCCGGCTGAACTCCATGACACAGCGCGCCCGGCGCTTCCGGACAGGCTTCAGCGTCGGTGTTTACCGGCTACGGGTTCATAAAAGGTTTAGGGTTCGCCTTGGGGTCCGGCTGCAATGGATTTCCCATCGCGGTGTTCAGGATGATTGCGCAACCAGGCGAAGGCGGGGCCGGCTGGGCGGTCTTTCGGGCGGCCAGATGCCGACGAGCCGATGGGTCCAGATCGGGCGGCCGGCGAGCAGGCCTTCACCGCCCAGGGACTGGTAGAGCCCCAACAGGCGGCCGGCACCGCTACGGTCTGGCGGCAGGGGCGCCAGGGCCAGCTCCACTTCCAGCCGGTTGCCCGCAAGAGTTTCACCTCGCGCGCGGGCCAAGGCCGGGGCGTTGCCCTGGACAATGGTGCCGAGGAGGCCCTCGATCATCTGCCGGTCGGGCCCGGTCCACAGGCTGAGAAAATCATGATCGACCAGCGCCCGGCCAAGCTGTCGGGACACCCCGTCACCCGCACTGGAGAAGACCCAGGAGCTTTCGGGCGTCTGGCGGATGAGAAACAGATTGGCCAGCAGGTCCGTTTCCCCGGTGCCGATGGGATTGGAATCGGTGGCCGGATCGGCAGGCGCGCCCATGCGCTTCCAGGCATCAAGCATGATCTTGGTGTTGGGGTGCGCAATGCGTTGCAGCATCCGGGCAGTCTCCAGAGGAAGGTGGCGGGTTTTCACGCCGCCGTGTCTGCGCTGGAGAACGCAAAGGCTGCGCCACGGGCCAGTGATACCGCCCGGCGGGGGAATTACACCGCCAGAACGCGAACCCACTCGCCGCGTGTGCCGTGTGCCGGGCCAGCCATCGTCCTTGTACGCGAACGGTTTGCAGGTTTTGCAAACCGTTGCGTGTCAGCGCGAAACAGACCGCGTGGGCGCTCGCTCACGCGCCTTTGCGAACGGTGAGCAAGCCCGCCGATCCGGCCAGGGTCGCCGCTTCGAAGGCGATGAAGGCATAAAAGTCACTGGTCGGTGCGCCATGCAGGATCCAGCCAGTGACACGCGCGAATATGTACCCACCCATATAGGCCACGAGGAACCAGAGCGCCGGCCGCGCCATCCGGGCCAGCACCGCCCCCGCCGCTGTCAGGGCTGCAGCACCAAGGCTAACCCCGCCATAGATGCCCGCCATCTCGAAAGCGCCATTGGGGCCAGACACATCAACCCCAAGCTGGCTGGTCATCTCAAGCGGCGTGGTCAGGCTCCAGACGCCGAATGCCAGGAATACAAGGGCCACAACGGCCAGGAAGATGCGCGTGATCATTTGGTTCCTCTCGAAGCAGCGGGCGCGCGCGAAGTCCAGCCAATCTTGACCTCCCCGCGAATGTCCCTAAGCCTCCCCTTTTGCAGACGACGGAGTCTTCGTCTTGCCGCTCTACCCTGCACACCCCCACCCTCTTGTCGGCGTGATCATGGGCAGCCAGTCCGACTGGCCGACCTTGAAGCATGCTTGCGATGTGCTGACCGAATTCGACGTACCCCATGAAGCGCGAATTGTGTCGGCTCACAGGACACCGGTCCGACTGCAAACCTATGCCGAAAGCGCCCGGGGGCGAGGATTGAAGCTGATCATTGCCGGAGCCGGGGGCGCTGCCCACCTGCCGGGCATGGCGGCGGCCGCCACCAGCCTGCCGGTGCTGGGCGTACCAGTCCAGTCGAAGGCGCTGTCGGGGCTCGATAGCCTTCTGTCGATCGTGCAGATGCCGCGGGGCGTGCCGGTGGGCACCCTGGCTATCGGTGAACCTGGCGCCGTGAACGCGGCCCTGCTCGCGATATCGGTGCTGGCAGGCGACGACGAGCGCTTGCAAGCCGCGCTCGACGCCTACCGCACCGCCCAGTCCGAAAGTGTCGCCGAAATCCCCGAGACCGGGTCTGATTGATGGTGCCGGTTGGCGGGACAATCGGCATCCTTGGCGGCGGACAATTGGGCCGGATGCTGGCCGATGCGGGCGCGAAGCTCGGCTTTGACGTCATCATCTATTGCCCCGAAACCGATACGCCCGCGGCCCGCACCGCCGCCCGCCACTGGGCCGGCGCTTTTGACGACCGGGACGCGCTGACAGCGTTCGCCGGCGCATGCGACGCGGTGACCCTGGAATGGGAGAATGTCCCCGTAACCGCCATCGAGACCATCGCGGCGACGGGCACGCCGATGCGGCCCGGCGCAAAGGCATTGGCGGTGGCCCAGGACCGAGCGGATGAAAAGACCTTTCTCGAACACTGCGGCATCCCGGTCACGCCCTGGCGACCGGTCGACAGTGCCGCGGACCTGCGCGCGGCGCTGGCGGATTTCGGCGGACGCGGCATCCTGAAGACCCGGCGAGACGGCTATGACGGCAAGGGCCAGCTGCGCCTTGGTGAGGGTGCGGAGATTGGCTCTGCCCTGGATGCGCTGGGCGGCGGGCCGGCCATCCTGGAGGCGTTTGCCCCGTTCGAGCGAGAGATTTCAGCGCTTGTCGTGCGCGGCGCGGATGGGGCGGAGACGGTCTGGGACACGCCTGAAAACACCCATCGCGGCGGCATTCTGCGCCGGTCCGCCGTGCCGGCGGATGTGTCCGCCGCCACGGCTGCAAACGCGATTTCCGCCGCGCGCAAGCTGGCCAGCGCGCTGGACTATGTCGGCGTGTTGGCGCTGGAATTCTTCGTGATGGCCGATGGCAAGCTGCTGGCCAATGAGTTCGCTCCCAGGGTCCACAATTCCGGCCATTGGACCC
>JBCCBN010000087.1:0-12084 GCA_039034035.1 Pseudomonadota bacterium | reverse complement strand
GAGAAACAAAAGCGGCGGCTCCGTTCCCGGGGCCGCCGCCGATATGTTTCGACTTGATAAAGAGTATAGGGAGCCGAAAAGGCCCTGTCACCCCTCTACCGAGCCGGAGTGTCAGAGAACTTTCAGATCCACCGCGGACGTCTTATTCCGGCGCGTGTCATTGTAGAGCTCATACTCGACCGTCTGGTCTTCCTTGAGCGATTGCAGTCCCGAGCGTTCCACCGCCGAAATGTGGACAAAGATGTCCTTGCCGCCGTCTTCAGGTTGAATGAAGCCGTAGCCTTTTTCGGTGTTGAACCACTTAACTTTTCCGGTTGCCATGGAGATGGCCTTTCCCGTTTCTTCTACGCCAGATGCCGCACCATGCGGACCGGTCGCGTTGTCGATTACGGGAAGGTGAAGTCTAGGCCGCCGGTCTGACGGGGTCTTGCATTCAGACCGACCGTATTCGATGGCCGCAAAAGGTCATGTTTCGGGGGTTTGGTCAAGTGAATTGGGCGTAGGCATTGGGCTTTCCCCCGTGCTGCGGCACCTCAGACTGGCGCGTGTACGAAGTCGAAATAGACCGGTGCAATATCGCCGAGCGCCTTGGCCTGGTAGCGGGTTTCGAAATGGTCGGCGGGCACGGTTTTCCAATCCGCGGCGGTCCTCGCCGTCCACGCAAAAGCGGGGTGGGCGTGGAAACGCTCCATCGCCCAATTCGCGTAGTCGGCCACATCGGTGGCAAACCGGATCGGCGCGCCGGGCCGGAGCACGCGGGAGAGGTCATCGAGGAAACCCATCTGAATCAGGCGGCGCTTGTGATGGCGCGTCTTCGGCCAGGGATCCGGAAAAAGGATGAATGCGCGGTCGATGCTGGCCGGCACGAGGCGGTCGATCACATCCCGGGCGTCGCCGGGGTGCAGGCGGATGTTCGCCAGGCCCTGAGCCTCGATCATCGTCAGCACCTTCGCAATGCCGTCGATGAACGGTTCGCAGCCGATGAGGCCCACATCCGGGTTCCGAGCGGCCTGGCCGGCCAGGTGTTCGCCGCCGCCAAAGCCGATCTCCAGCCAGGCCTCGCGCCGCGTCGGCCCTGCGTCTGCGCTGAACAGAGTGCCGGGGTCAAGCGACGGTACGGCGTCACCCGCGATTGGGACCGCGAGGGCGGGCAAGCGGTGCTCAACCAATTCAGCCTGGCGCGCGGTCAGCTTGCGGCTGCCGCGGGCTGCGAAAGTGGCCAGGCGCTTGTGCGTTTTCGGGTGGGCAGGGTGCGGGGTCTCGTTCACCCGCGCTCGCTTAGCCGAGGTCCGGTGGCGCGGTCCAGAGCGGGGATAGCGTGGGCCGCAGGGCGAGACCGGACTGCCGGTGGACGGGACAGAGGATCCAGTCGCCAACCGAGAGGTCGAAATTATTCGGCAGGTCTTCGCAGGCGGCCGGATCACCGACCAGATGTTCCTGCGCATTGAGCTTGGCCAACACGCTTGTGCGGTCGAGCGGCGGAGCAGTGTCGTCCACGAACATCACGGCGTAGATTGGCAGGTCCGGCTGGGCGGCGAGGGCGGCGCGCAAGCGGGGACGATAGTTCTCCAGCGCCGGGCGGAAATAGTCCTGAGGCACGGCGGCTGCGAAAGTGGCCGTCTCAGGGAAGAGCGGCGCCAGGAAGGCGCTGGGATAATCGCCCGTGAACAGGATGAACGCATTGTTGAAACGCTCGGGATTGGCGATTTCGGCGGAGATGTACGGGGCGTTGAAGTTGTCCCAGGAGGCCCGGCGGAGCGCGTTGAAATTGGTGAGCAGCAGGAGCGCAATGGCGCCCGCACCAAGTATGCGCAAGCTGCGGCCGTCAGGGGCGGGCTTGCCAGCGACGGCCCAGTACACCGCCATCAACATCAGTGGGCCGATCATCCAGGCAGCGAGCAGATACCGCAGCACCGAAAAACCCTGCATCCAGAGCACCATCGCTACAAGGATCGCGGCGCTGAGCGCGATGACGGGACGGGACCCGTCCGGCGTTTCGCCTTTACGGTGGCCGAGCCAGACCCGCGCGAGCAGCACCGGCGCACTGATATAGGCGAGCAGGAACCGCAAATCCTTGCTGTGCTCACTGCCGATCAGGCTGCCGTCCCAGGTGAAGGCGAAGGGGTAGACCAGCATGTAGAGCAGGCCGGGGCGGCGGCGCTCATAGGTGTCGAACTCGGTCGGGCCCACCGGGCTCTGGAAGATGTCATTGGCAACGGGGAAAACCGGATTGGCGAACCGTTCCCACAACACCCAGGCATGGGGCCCGAACAGACAGGCGACGGAAAAGAGCCCCGCAGCGCCACAAATCGCGCCAACCCGAAGCCGCTCGGTCCATGACCGGGCCAGCAGCATCACCAGCACGCCATAGCCGATCACATAAGGCAGGTTGGTGAGTTTCATGCCCAGCACGCCGCCAAGCAGCAAGCTGGCCGCCACAAGCCGGCGCCAGTTTGCCAGGCGCCCGTCTGCCGAGAGGGTCAGCGCCAGGGCGCCAAGGAACGCAGCCGCGCCCCAGGCATCATTGCGGATCGACGCAAACACACCAACCTGGCCTTCCGCCATGAAGCCGACAAAGGCGACGGCGAGACAGGTCGCGCGAGAGGCCTGGCCCACCATGATGGTAGACACGGTGCGGGCGAGGTAGAAGAGCGCTGGCACCGTCAATGCTGCAGGGATCACCAAGACAGAATTCACCAAGGGTCCAGGCAGGCGCTCGATCAGCCACCAGGCAAAGACGTTGTAGGCCGGGTTCAGGAAGCTGTGCATGTCGGCCGGTGCGAAGTCCCGGTCGATCCGGTCATTCCAGGCGGCCCAGCCATTGTGGATATGATAGTGCGCCACGTCATAGCTGGCATCGAACGGGACGATGGCGGCAACAGCCATGGCGGTCACCACCCATGCAGCCCACGCCCAAAGCGGGACAGCGGCATCGGCGTCGCGATTGAGCGAGGGAGCGGCGGCGGCCGCCATTGCGGGTGGGCCCGAAAGCGTAGTGTCGGTCATGGCGCCTGTGTCTCCAGCGAGGCCTGGTGGGCGATGGTCGGTGTGGATCGGGACGTCACAGCGGCGAGCGCTGCCAGTAGCAGGTCACCCGCAACGGTGGTGAGACGGTAGAGCGCGGCGAGGGCAAGTGCTGCTGTAGGGCCGAGTGCCGGGCCAAGCGCGACCAGCAGCACCGCTTCGCGCACGCCCAACCCGGCTGGCGCGCCGGGGGTTAGGAACCCGGCCAGCCAGGCCAGCGCGGCAACACCGATGATGAATGGCGCCTGCGCCCATGTCGCGCCGAGCAGGGTGATGGCGAGGGCGAACTGGATCACGCCGCACAAGATGAAGAAGAGGACATAGACGGCGCCGGCGCGCATGAGCGTTGCGGCTTGAACCGTCGCGAGCGGCGCCAGCAGGCGGGTAAGGTGTGGCTGCAGGTGCGTATGGCCGAGCGCTCCAATGAAGAGACCGGCGGCGAGAACCGCGCCGGCAGCGCAGGCGAGAAGGGTCCAAGCGGGCACGCGCTCGAAGGCTGCGGCGAACAGGACGGGACCTGCCAGCGCACCGACACATGCTGCTGCCACGGCGACAAGCGCAAGCTCAAGCGCAGCGGCGGCGCCTAATGCGGCATGGCTGGCGCCCAGGCCCTTGGCGGCCGTGTGGCGCAGGACGATATGACCGACATTGCCTGGCAGGTATTTGAATGCCTGCGTCGCAGCATACACCCGACCTTGTCCGGCGCCGGGCGCGCCAAGCCCTGCAAGCAGCGCTTTCCAGGCCCATACGAGCAGGAGTGATACGGCGGCATAGGCCGATGCCGCGACCGCCAAGGCGAGCACTACCACCGTGACGTTAAGCCCCGCGAGCGCCGCCCAGTCGGCTCGGGCCAAGGCATAGGCGAAATAGGCGCAGGTTGCCGCCGCAATGGCCAGGCCACCGCGTTTCAGGAGGGATTTTCCGTCAAACCTGCGCCCGATTGTCATCGTTTCAGAACGAAGAGTTGGTTCGCGCCGCCGAGGAACGCGCGATAGAGATCGACCCGCAAGCCGGCATCGGCTGCAAAGCCTTCCATGCTGAACTCGTCAATCAGGGTCTCGTGCTCTTCGGCCGCATCATGGCTGAACAGGCCGATCTTCGCGCCCGCTTCATGGGCCCATTCAAATGCCGGCTTCGGCGTGGTCAGCACCATCTTGCCGTCGTCGCGCATGTACCGGGCCCAGCTTGCGAGGGTTTCGGAAGGGTTAGAAACGTGTTCGATCACGGCCAGCGCGGCCACGGTGTCAAAGGCCGCGGCCGGCTCGGGCAGTTCCGCCTGGAAGTCGCAGACCGGCATGTGCGCCTTGGCCTGGAGCAGCGTGGCGGGGTCGCGATCGACACCGAGATAGCCGTTGGGGTCGCAATGGGCAGCGAGGGCACCATTGCCGCAACCGATATCAAGCACGGCACCGGTCATGAAACCCTGGGCCGCACGGACACGCTGGCGCTGGAGGAATGGCGAGAGAAGGCCCTGGGCCCCCTGGTGCGTGTGGGCGTTACTGGTTGACGACATTGGAAAATCTCCCGGCTTGGTCTTGATCGATCAGGGTCCTGCGGATGGCATCGAAGTCGCTGGCCTTGGTCTCGATACCGGTCAGTTCGGCGCGGAAGAGCCGTAGGCGGATGTCTTCCAGCAGCGTGCGGTTCACAGCCTGCAGATCGGCGATGACGCCCACCGCGAAGCTGATGAAACTGGCCATGGCCAGCACGGACATGAAGATCAGCGACTGGACTTTCCCGTCGCCCTCTCCGGTTGCGTATGCCCACATGAAGCGGAGACCGATCAGCACGGCCAGCGCACCGAGAACCCCGCCTGCCACAAAGAAGGCCCGCAGGGGTTTGTACGCCAGGAACACCCGCAGGATCGTGACCAGCGAGCGCTGGACATAGCTGCGCATGGATTTCATCAGGCGCGACGGGCGCGTCTCGCCATTTGTGCGGATCGGAACCGACGTGATCCGCATCTTCTTCCGGCCCGCCTGGATGATCGTTTCCAGCGTGTAGGTATATTCAGAGAAGACGAACATCCGCAGGGCCGCGTCGCGGTGGATCGCGCGAAAACCGGAAGGTGCGTCAGGCACATCTGTGTTGGAGGCGAGCCGCACGGCATAGCTGCCCAGCCTCTGGAGCGACTTCTTGAGCGGCGACCAGTGGGCCGTTTCCATGACCGGGCGCTCGCCGACCACGATTTCCGCTTCGCCCGCCAGGATCGGCGCCACCAGATCGGGGATCGAACTGGCATCATACTGGTTGTCGGCATCGGTGTTGACGATCGTGTCAGCGCCCAGCTTCAGGCTGGCTTCCAGGCCGGCCATAAACCCGCGCGCCAGCCCCTGATTGTGGCGAAACGATACCACATGGTCAACGCCATGGGCGCGGGCCACCTCCACGGTTGCATCGGTCGAACCATCATCGATGATCAACCATTCCACCGTGTCATAGCCTGGCACCTCCCGGGGGAGGTGGGACAGCGTCAGCGCGAGCGTCTCTTCCTCGTTCAGACAGGGGATCTGGATTATCAGTTTGCGGCTCATGCCTATCACTCCACCCACGCCTCGGCAGCGTTTTGTTATGGCGAGGACAGTGGCGAATTAGGGCGAAGAAACCGTTACTGCGGGCGGGGTGATTCGCCCCAAGGAGTTAATCGAACGTGTGATCCTGTTCAGGGATGGGTAGATCGGCCTTTACGTAAGCTCGCCGCGGTGTTATTGATTATCAATAATACTCCAGATCGGGAGATTGATGTGCGGGCAGACCTGGTTCGCGCCGCGGCGCATGAGGTGGATATCAAACTCGTCATCGGCGATAAAATGCACGTCTTGCAATGGCGCCGCACCCTGCTCTGGGATGCGGTGCTTGTCGACGGCAAGCGCCAGGCTTACAGCACAGGCCTTTGGGGACGGGAGAAACTTTACGGCCTGGTCTTCGGTCGCGAACCCGATGGCAGTGGCGGCCAGCAGGCCATGTTCATCATCGATCCGACCTATAGCCAGAATTACGGAAA
Organism: Pseudomonadota bacterium; assembly: GCA_039034035.1. Classification (GTDB taxonomy): domain Bacteria; phylum Pseudomonadota; class Alphaproteobacteria; order Caulobacterales; family Hyphomonadaceae; genus UBA5336. Next base: position 6,056 of record JBCCBN010000087.1, on the reverse strand, counting down.
CAGTCTGGGCATGAACCTATCCGTCTCTGGCGTGCGGCTGGAAACAGCCGAAGGTCCACTTCTGGCCTATGGAACGCTGGACCCAAAAACGCTGGAAAAGCCCAGCACCTTCTCGGACTGGATGAAGAAACAGATCGGCATGGAGTGGTAGGTTGGGCGCCCCTTTGGCCTGACCTCCTCAGGTAACCAGTCGCACCTGAGCCCGCCGGGTTTCGGGACCGAAGGCGTCCTCGGCCCGCTGGACCTGGACCACCACATCGGTCCGGCCAAGAAAGATCAACCGCATCAGGCCAGCAAGATTTTCGCCCCGCTTGGCGGCGATGTCAGGTGTCGAGTCTGGCGACACACTATCGACCGCGAGGCTGTCGATCTCGATCCGCTCCACATCGCAGGAGAGATAGGCCAGCGCCAGTGACATCAGCACCGCCTTGGCCTCGTCCGACACTTCGGCGTCAAACGCCCGGAAATAGACGTCCAACGTGCTTTCCGGGCAGCCGCCAACTCCGGGCCGCTCTGGCCCTGTCGGTGCGCCGCGCATATCCAGCCCCGCCGATGCCGGGCCGAGCGTGGCCACGACGAGCGCTGATGCAAGCCAAAGGGGTTTAAGGGATCTTAACATGGGCGACCAGTTTCCGCCTGGATTTCACGCACTTTTCCAGGCGCTTGGCAAGATTTCGATAAGTTCAGGATCGGGTCTGCAGGATCTGTGCCTTGGTGTGCCCAGGATGGGCCCGCGCCGAGGCCGGGTCATCGGGCCAGTCATGCTTGGGATATTGGGCGCGCATGTCCTTCGCCATGTCCTGATAGCCGCCGTTCCAGAAGCCCGGCAGGTCTTTCGTCAGGGCCACCTGGCGCCGAGCCGGTGAAAGCAACGAAAGGGTTACCGGGACGCGGCCACTCGCGATAGACGGATGCGGTGCGTCTCCGAAGAGTTCCTGCACCCGCGCCTCGACAAGGGGCGCTTGGTCGCCGGTATAGGTCACCGGTGCGCTTCGCCCCGACGGCAGCGGAATTTGGCCCGGCGCCAGCGTCTTCAGCTCCTGCGGCAAAGGCCATGGCAGGCCAGCGATGATCGCGTCGCACACCGCCTGCGGTTTCGGCAGGGTGGTGCCTGTGCCAAGGGTCGGCCCGAGCCACTCGGATACCGTTTCGGCCAGCCCGTCAGCGATCCAGTCCGGCCATGGCTCGCCGAACACCTGCCTCAGCATGGCGATGCGGGCCAGCAAGCTCGCCAGCCCGCCCTCGGCGCCGATAGCGGCGAAACCATGCTTTTCGATCGCATCGAGTATGGCCAAACGCGCCGTCTCTCCCGATGGCGCCGGAAGGGGCGTTTCTGACAGGATGATCGCGCCGATGCGTTTAACGCGCCGGGCGATGAAACTGCGTGTCGCGGGGTCGAATGTGGCGGTTTCCACCGTTTCAGGCGGGGTGATGGCGAGCGCGTCGGGCTCGCTGATCGGGGCAGCGAGCGTGATGCGCGGACTGGATGCGCTGCCGATACTATCAGCGATAACAAGCCAGGGGCTGCTCGAAAGCGGGTCTGCGGGGTCCAGACGGCCGGCGGCGCCGCCGGCGGTGATGTAGCGGGGGTCGTCGCCCGGACGCCGGCGGGCCAGGGCGTGGGGCCATGCGCGGGCGAGGCAGAGGGCGGGCGAACCGCTGGCCTTTGTGCCGCCGCCCCAGCGCCGGGCCTGTCGGCGAAGCGCTTCACCGCGCTGGCTTTTGTCCCGGCGGAATGCGGCAAGCCGTTGACCGAGATCGGTGCCCTGGCCACCAATGCCGCGCTCGCTCATCAGGGCAGCGATCTCGGCGGCCCGGGCTTTCTGCGCGGCGTCGGGCTGGCTTACGATCAGAGCGGCATGCTCGGGCGGCAGGGGCAAGGCCGCCAGCGCCCGGCCCCGTTCGGTCAGGCGGCCATCGGGATCGAGCGCGCCCAGGGCCACTAACCGGTCACAAGCGCCGCGCCACCCGCCGGGAGGCGGCGGGTCGAGCCAGGTCAGCCGCGCGGGATCGCGTTCGCCCCAGTCGGCGAGTGAAAGCGCGAGGCCGGCAAGGTCGGCGCGCAAGATCTCCGGCGTAACGTGTTTCGCCAGGCCGCGCGTTTCGGGCTCGTCCCAAAGCCGGTAGCACACACCCGGCGCGGTCCGCCCGGCCCGGCCGCGCCGCTGGTCCACCGACGACAGTGCCGCGCGAACCGTGACGAGTTGCGTCCGCCCATTGCGCCCTTGCGCCTCGGGCAAGCGCGCGAGGCCGGCATCAATGACGATGCGTACCCCGTCAATCGTCAGCGCACTTTCCGCGATATCGGTGGCCAGCACGATCTTGCGGTGGCCGTCTGGTGCAGGCCGGATAGCGGCGTCCTGCTCCGCGGGGCTCAGCGCGCCAAACAGGGGATGGACCGACGAGTTTGGAGGACTGTCCCCAGCCAGGGCATCACCGACCCGCCGGATTTCCGCGGCACCGGGCAGGAACACTAGGATCGAGCCTTCTTCCTCCCGCAAGGCGCGGCGAATAATTTTCGCCAAATGGGGTTCGAGTCGGTCGGGCGGCCTTCCCGCGTAGCGGCCTTCGACGGGAAACATCCGCCCCGCGCTTTCGATCAGAGGGGCATCAAGGGCGGCGCAAACACGCTCGGTTTCCAACGTCGCCGACATGACAACCAGCTTCAGCGCGCTGTTGAAGACCGCCTGGGTTTCGCAGGCGAGCGCCAGGGCCAGGTCGATCGTCAGGGATCGCTCGTGGAACTCGTCGAACAGGACAGCGCCGACACCCTCCAGCGATGGGTCGGCGAGGATGCGCCGGGTGAACAATCCATCCGTGATGATTTCGATGCGGGTCTTGGGTGAGACGCGCCGGTCGATCCGGGTCGAGAGCCCGACCGTGGCCCCGATCGCTTCGCCGAGCTGGCTCGCCATCCGCTCCGCAGCGGCCCGGGCGGCAATCCGGCGCGGTTCCAGCACCAGAATGCGGCCGTCGATCCCAGCACCCGGCTCCAACAGGGCCAGCGGAACCCGTGTCGTCTTGCCAGCCCCGGGCGGGGCGGCGAGCACCAGCCGGTTGCCCTGTCGCAGGGTCGAGACGATGTCCGGCAGAACATCATCTATAGGGAGAGCTTGGCGCACCATCGCCTTCACTTGGCCCAGAGCGGCGGCGCAAACAATGGCCAAGCCGGTGCGCGCCCAAGGCGTATGCAGGGCGCGGGATCAACATCCGTGTCAGCATCTATGCGTAGACGCGCAGGCCGCCGGCCAGGTTAACCCGGCCTTAACCGGTCCAGCGGCGATTGGGAGCCATGTCTTAACCCCCTCTTCACAAAGTCCGCTGCCATGACCTCCCTGCTCAAGCACGTGATCACCGCCCATCGCTGCCGCTCCACCCATCATTTCATCGCCATGGGCGCGCTCGACCGGTTCACCGGTCCCCAGGCATCCGCCTGGCACGACCTGCTGTTGATGCACCACGAAGAACTGTTGCGCGGCGCCAAGGCACCCGATGCCGATTTCAAGGACTTCAAGAACCACGTCCTGCATGTGGGCGAGGGCGAGTGGGGTGGTGCGCGGGATGCGGCCACCGAGTGGTATGCCAATGCGGTCCTGGCGCTGCGGGACGGGAAATGGGGCAAGGCGGCCTATGCGCTCGGCGTCATGAGCCACTATTACGCCGACCCGATCCAACCCTTCCACACCGGCCAGACCGAGGAAGAAGGCGCCATCCACCGGGCGGTCGAATGGTCCATCGCCAAATCCCGTAGCGAGATCGTGCGGCGGATCGAGGCCCAGGGTTATCCCAAGGTCACGGTTGCCGATGGTTCGGGATTTGTTTCTGACATGGTGCTGGAAGGCGCCCTACGCGCGCACCCGCACTACCAGACCTTCATCGACCATTATGACGTCCACGCCGGGGTCAGCGATCCGCCCAGCGGGCTAGACGACACCATGCTCGACGCGATTGCCGACCTCGTCGCCTACGCCACTGAAGGCTGCGCGGTGCTGTTCGAGAAAGCAATCGAGGAATCGGGCGCTGTGCCCAAGCCGGTCAATCTTTCGATCAAGGGCTATCTGTCGACGCTGGATATCCCGGTGAAATGGGTCCTCAAGAAGATGGACAATATGGCCGCCCGCAGCGAAGTGGCCGCCATGTACAAGGAGCTGCAAGCGACCGGCAAAGTGGTCAAACGGCTGCCCGACGACGACAAGGCGGTCCGCAAGCTACACGCCAAGCAGGTCCGCCGCGTGAAGCTGGAAGTGCTCGACGCCGAGCCACTGAAGCCGCTCGGCTCCAAGCATGTGCAGCGCACCCCGTTGCCGGAAGTCAACGTGCCGGATGTGGAGGTCAACGCTGCGCCGCTGGAGGCGCCGAAGCGCTCGGCAAAAGGCGATACACCAGAAGACGAGCTGGTCGATCCCGATGCGGTTTCAGGTGATGACGGCTATGTCGCGCCGGAGGCCGTCTATGCCGAGCCCGAACCCTTGTCACCCAACGAGCGCGCACCGTTTGCCGTCGGCGATCCGGTGCAGAAGGCCCCATCCATCGGCAAGAAGACGGCTGCGCGGCTGAACAAGGTCGGCATCGAGACCGTCGAAGACTTGCTGATCATGGATGCCCACGAAATCGCCGACGCGCTGCAGCATAGCCATATCGGGGCCGACACCGTGCAGGATTGGCAGGATCAGGCCATGTTGATGCTGACGGTGCCCGGCCTCCGGGTGCATGACGCGCAAATTCTGGTGGGCGCCGGTGTCCGTTCCGCCGAGGCGTTGGCTGACGCCTCTGTACGCGACCTGATGCGCGCGGCCACAACCTTCCTCGAAAATCCGGAAACCGATCGGCTGGTGCGCGCCGGTGACACCCCCGACGACAAGGAAGTGGCCAACTGGATCGATCTGGCCAAGGCGGTCGGCGAATAAAGACCCAGGCCGGTTTCGATCGGATCTATTCTGCCGGCGGGCGGTGTTCCGCGCCTCGTTGTTTCAACCAAGCCACCATGTTGGACTTCTGGGCACGTTTCGCCTCGCTCAGCGGTGACCGATAGGGACCGCTATCATCATGGGCCGGCGCCTTCACCGTCAGTGAAACATCGGCGCCCTTGGAAACCAGCAGCTTGGCCATCTCGATATTGCCCCTGCGGGCGGCGTTGACCAGCGGGGTTTCGTCCCGGAACACATAGCCATTGGGATCGGCGCCAGCCTTGATGAGAAGATGGGCCAGATCCTTGTTCCCATGCCGGGCGGCCGCGATCAGGGGATTGCCATCCCGAGGCTGCGCCTTGTTCGGGTCTGCCCCCGCGTTGAGCAGGTATTCCGCGATGATCTTGTGGCCTTTCTGCGCCGCGAGGATGAGCGGCGTTCCGTCGCCTTCGCTGCCGAGATCGGGATCTGCGCCGTCCTCAAGCAAGGTCTTCACCAGGCGGACATGGCCCATCCGAGCCGCTGCCATCAAGGCGGTACCATCGCCGGGGACCACCACATCCGGGTCCGCACCCAGGATCAGGAGCATGTCGACAAGGCCAGCGTGACCACCCCGTACCGCGCCTATCATGGCGGTGCCGTCACCCGGGGCGGGGCTGTCAGGGTCGAAGCCGCCCTCGATCATCGCCCGCACTGCGTTCACATCGCCATCATGGGCTGCCGCATAGGCGATCTCGGCCTGCCCGTCCGAAGCGTCGGAGGCCGGAGAGGCCTCTCCGAGGCGTGGCGTCAGAATCAGAGCGGAAACGGCTAATACCGGGAAAAGAACTGCTAGCGTCACCACGGGCCTCTTGTGGCTGAGCCCGTCCGGGCTGGCCAGGCGCTTGATACGCGCAGCAAGAGCCGATCGCTCTCCCGCCACCGCCAGGGGCAAGGCAGGCTGGCGGACCTGGCGGGCGGCCACATCGAGCAGGGCATGGGCAAGCGCTTGCGCAGCGCCGGTGACCTGTACTGCGCGGCCATCGCACAGCTTCTCGCGATTGCCATGGATCATCGGCTGCAAGGCGTAGAGCGGCCCATTCCACCAGAACACCGCCATGACCAGGCGCTGGCCCAGCGCGATCCAGTTGTCGTGCCGATCCGCATGGG
>JBCCBN010000086.1:0-12086 GCA_039034035.1 Pseudomonadota bacterium | reverse complement strand
TCCCTGCGCACGGTGGACTACGACCGTCGGGAGCTACTCCTTTGTTGGGCCTGCCCAACTATCTTTTCCTGCGTAGCCTGGTCTGATGACGCGATCGACGTTTTCGCGACCTCCGCGTCATCGGTGAGATGGACGGGGAAGTGGTGATCGCCACCAAGACGCCCTATGAGCTCCAGCGCGTGGGTTCCAACCATCGCCACGCCATTCAGCGGGCCTGGAAGGCGCACGACGCCAAGCAGCGGCGCATACGCCTCGCTTGCTGGGACACCGTTCAAGATACCTGGAAGGACCTGATCAAATATCCCTGGCCCGAGGATGAGGCTGGCGCTGAAAAACCAGCGGCCGAAGCCCGGACGGAGGCCGACACCGCGACACCCGGCGAGACGCCGGCAGCCGATATCTCCGATGATCGCATCCACCAGACCTTCTCGACCCTGGTGGAAGGCCCGTCCAACGAGTCCGGCGTTCGCCTGCTGCGCCACGTGGCCAGCGGCGGCACCATGCCCGGCCAGATCCTCTATATCAGCGGCAAGCAGGGCACCGGCAAGACGCACCTGTTGTCGGCCTGCCAGCACGCGCTGCTCGCCAGCGACAGCCCGCGCACGGTGGTCTACATCACCGCGGAGATGTTCTCCGCCGCCTATGTGGAAGGCGCCATGGCGCGCGACACGCGGGCGCTGAAATCCCGGGTCCGCGGCGGCGACATCCTGCTGGTCGATGACCTGCAATCGATCACCAAGCGACCCAAGACCGAAGAGGAGTTCTTCAACTCCATTCGCGCCGTCAAGGCGACGGGGGGCACCATCATCATCACGGCGGATGCCGGCGTGAACGATCTGGTCGGCCTCTCCACCCGCCTTCGCAGCGAACTGCGCGGGGCGACGACCGCAGAGATCGGCATGCCCAATGACGCCATGCGCCGCGACATTGTTCGCAGCCATGCCGAATTGCTGCGCGCCCAGACCGAGAGCTTCGACTTCACCGAAGAGATGGTCGAACATCTGTGCTTGCGGGTCCGTGGGCCGGGCCGGGAGCTGGTCGGGGTGCTCAGCAGCCTCTATGCCCATATGTGCATCGGGACCAAGACGCCTGCTGCGCCCACCATGGAGGTGCTCGACACGGTGATCCGGCGCCAGCTCGGTGACCAGAAGCCGCCGACCATCGAATTCATCAAGCGCGGTGCTACGCGTCTATTCGGGGTGTCGAAGGCGGAGTTGATCAGCCCGACCAAGGTCCACTCGGTGGTTCGTCCACGGCAATACTGCATGTACCTGGCCCGGACGATGACCAATAAGAGCTTCCCCCAGATCGGCAAGGCGTTTGGCGGCCGGGACCACGCGACCGTGATCTACGCCTATCGCAAGATCCGGCGGCTGATCGCAGAGGACCCGGAAGTGGCCGAGCACGTGGAACGCCTGCGGGCCGCAGTCTACGACGTCCAGGCCGAGGCCTGAGCGGGCTCGGTTCCGGTGAAAGCGCGACAGCGGGCCTGGCCCGCCGGCCGGTCAGGCCGCCCCCGGGGAGGCTTTTGGCGAAGCCAAATTGCCGTGAGCGAAAGCGAACGACGACCGATTCCGCCGAAGGCGAAATCGGTCTAGGGGAAAGGCCGATCTTTCCCCTTGCAATTTTCGCCAATTTGCCAAGTCTGTCGGCCCGTACCTCCCTGGTGCGGGCCGATTCGTACGGACGCAGCGCCAGACCGGTCTGCGTTCCCCATATTCGCCGGCGATATCCCTGCCGCCCGAGGCCTTCGAAAAAGGAGAGCGCGATGAAGCTGACGATCGAACGTGGCGACCTGCTGGGCGCCCTTTCCCATGTCCAGAGCGTGGTCGAGCGACGCAACACGATCCCCATCCTGTCCAATGTCCTGCTGACCGCAAAGGGCGGCGCACTGACCCTCACCGCCACCGATCTGGATATTGAGGCCATGGACAGTGCCGATGCGCAGATCGAGCGGGAGGGCGCGATCACGGCGCCCGCCGGTACGCTGTTCGACGTGGTTCGCAAGCTGCCCGGCGGCGCCGATGTCCACCTGGAATTACAGCCCGAGAATGAGCGCCTCGCCATCCGGGCGGGCCGGTCAAGCTTCGAACTGCCCACCCTGCCCGCCTCAGACTTCCAGACCATGCAGCCCGACCCTGGCGCCACCAGTTTCGACGTCGATGCCGCCGATCTCCGTCGCCTGATCGACAAGACGCGCTTTGCCATCTCGACCGAGGAAACGCGCTACTACCTCAATGGCGTCTACCTGCACGCCACTGAAACCGATGATGGCGCCGCCGTGTTGCGCACGGTCGCCACCGACGGTCACCGCCTGGCCTTGGCCGAGATCGAGGCGCCAGATGGCTCTGCCGGACTTGCCGGCGTTATCGTCCCGCGCAAGGCCGTGGCCGAGGCCCGTCGCCTGATCGACAGCGCTACCGACCCGGTCAAGCTCGACGTGTCGGAGTCCAAGATCGTCATCCGGGCGGGTCGCGCCATGCTCACGGCCAAGCTGATCGACGGCTCATTCCCCGACTATGCTCGCGTCATCCCCAAGACGAATACGCGCCGGCTGTTGATCGACAACAAGGCCTTCGAGGCGGCGGTCGACCGGGTGGCCACCGTCTCCGCCGAGCGGTCCCGGTCGGTCAAGCTCTCGATCGATACCGACCGGCTGACCCTGGCGGTGAACCATACAGAGACCGGCCAGGGGCATGAAGAGCTCGAAGCCGAGTATGGCGAAGAGGCCATGGAGATCGGCTTCAACGCGCGCTACCTGCTCGATATTGCCGGCCAGATCGAAGCGGACCGGGCCGAATTCATGCTCAATGATGGCGCGTCCCCGGCCCTCGTCCTCGACCCGGAAGACCCTGCATCCCGCTACGTGCTGATGCCGCTGCGGGTCTGACCCGGACGCTGGACCGGGCGACTTTGCCTCCCGCAAGCCCACACGAGAGCGATTTCACCTTTGGTGGAAGCGCTCCAGCGGGCAAAGCCCGCCGGGCGGTCAGCCCGCCCCAATTCTACAAGCATAATGCGGAGGCGGCTGGCGCAGCCTGCCTGCCGCGAGCGAAAGCAAACGACGACTGATTCCGCCGAAGGCGAAATCGGTCTAGGAGGTGGCCTCAAGGGACCCGCACGAAAAAAGCCCCCGGCGCGCCAGGCACCGGGGGCTTTGAGGTCTTGTACTTGGCTGCGTGCCGCTATTCGCGGGACATCAGGCTCAGGATCACCTGGAACATGTTCACAAACATGATGAAGAAGTTCAGGGCGCCGTAATTGGTCATCACGGCCATGCTGCGCTGGTCGCCAGCCACCTGGTAGTAGCCCTCCTTCAGTTCCTGGGTCTGCCAGGCCACCATGCCAGCGCTCAGCGCCAGGACGGCCAGCTGGATGCCCAGCTCAAGCATGCCATTTGGCGGGAACAGCAGGCTCACAAGGCCCAGGATCACGACGCCAAACAGCGCCATCACCATGAAGATACCCATCGGGCGCAAGTTCACCTTGGTCTGATAGCCAAACAGCGACAGCGCGCCGAAGGCCGAAGCGGTCACCAGGAACGCCTTGGCGATCGTGAGCATCGACGTGCTCATGGCCACGCCCGCGCGGGTTTCCACGGTCATGCCGCTCGTTGCCATGGCGACCCACATGCCGAGCCCTGCGCCCATCAGCGTGACGATGGACCAGTACAGAACGCCGGTGCCTGTCGGCGAGGGATTGCGCATCGCGAACATAGACAGGAAGATCAGCGCGATGGGGCCGAACTGCACCACAAAGGCCAACGGCGTGCCGAAGACGAGGTACGTCAATGGCTGGATCGTGCCGACGGCAAAGGCGATCAGGCCCGAAAGGCCGATCCCCAGCGCGAGCTTGTTGTAAACGCCGAGCATGAAGCTCCGCAGGCCCGCATCAACAGAAGTGTCCATCGTGCCTGTGCGGGCTTGGGCAGACATGGACCGGTTGAAGTCGTTCATCGAGAATAAGACCCTTTGTTGCGTGGGCTGCGAACGTCTCGCAGCGCATCCCCAATATGTGGTTTCTTATCGCAAATCGCAAGATAAACCGGCTTGCCCGCGGCGAAATCAACGTTAACGATGCCCCAGATGCTGGAATTTGGAGAGTCTGGATGGGTTATGACATGCGCCGCCTCGGCAAGACAGACATCATGGTGCCGTCCTGCTGCCTGGGAACCATGACCTGGGGCACCCAGAACACCGAAGCCGAAGGCCACGCCCAGATGGACTATGCGCTCGAGCGCGGGGTCAATTTCTGGGACACCGCAGAGATGTACTCGATCCCCCCCTCCGCGGAGTCCTACGGCAAGACTGAAACCATCATCGGCACCTGGTTCGCCAAGACCGGCCGGCGCAAGGACGTCATCCTCGCCTCCAAGATGTGCGGCCTATCGGCCATGACCTGGTCGCGCGACGATGATGTCCCGGTCACCCGCCAGACCCGCGAACAGGTCGACGAGGCGGTCTTCAAGAGCCTCAAACGCCTCCAGACTGACCATATCGACCTCTACCAGCTCCACTGGCCTGATCGCCCGGCCCCGCTCTTCGGCCGCCCCATGTCGCCCGGCGACTATGCCCGCGACTTCGAACCCTTCGAAGACATCCTCGCCCATCTCGACGCCCATGTGAAAGCCGGCCGCATCCGCTATGTGGGCCTGTCCAACGAGACCAGTTGGGGCACCATGCGCTTCCTCGCCGAAAGCGACGCCCGCGACCTGCCGCGCATGCAATCCATCCAGAACGTCTACAATCTGGTCAGCCGAAAGTTTGAGGAAGGCCTCGACGAAATCGCCCTGCGCGAGGATATCGGCCTGCTCGCCTACTCCCCCCTCGCCCAGGGCTACCTTACCGGAAAATACCGCAGCGGCGCCCTCCCCCAGGGCTCCCGCAAACAGCTGTTCGACCGGCTCCAGCGCTATGAAACCCCCGGCGCCGACGAAGCGTTCGAAGCCTATTTCGACCTCGCCACCGAGCTCGGCGTCTCGCCCACCGCCCTCGCCCTGAAATTCTGCGACACCCGCCCCTTCACCACATCCACCATCATCGGCGCCACCACGATGGACCAGCTCAAGACCTGCATCGACGCCTTCGACATGGCCTGGACGGACGAAATCGAGACCGCGATCGACGCCATCCACCAGCGCCAGCCCAGCCCCTGCCCCTGAAACTGGCCCCTGAAACCGGCCCCTGCCCCTGACACCAGCCCCGCAAGCCGACCCACAAACCGCCCGCTCAGCGCCGCCCCGCTTCGGCGCCATAGCTGTGCGCCCGCCGCTTCCACCCGTCGATAGTCGCCCCATCCGCCTTCCGCACCGGTGAAAACAGGCTGTAGCGCGTCGTCTTGATCCCGCAAAAGCCCAGCACCTGCCGCGTCATCTGCTTCTTCACCGGATTGCCATAAGACAGCGTCATGAACGGCGCCGGCGTGTCCGATGTCACCAGCAGGTCCGCCGTCCGCCCCGTCAGCAGCTTGTCCCACAGGCTCCCGCCCTCGCGGAACTTGTAGGCATAGCCCGGCACCAGACAGCGATCGACCACACCCTTCATCTTCGCCGGCATCGTCCCCCACCACAGCGGGAACACCCAGGCGGTATGCGAACACCATGACAGCGCGGCCTTCCACGCCACCAGATCATCCTCCAGCGGCTGGAACTTGGCATACCCATCGGCCAGGTTCGGATCGAACCGCATGTCACACAGATCCATCCGCCGCACCTCAGCCCCCAGCGTCTCGGCCCCCCGCTGATAAGCATCCGCCAACCCCGCCGAAAGCGACCCCGCCTTCGGATGCCCCGTAAACAAGAACAACCGCGCCGCCTCGCCCATCACCCCACCCCCCGCTTCCGCACCCAGTTCTCGGGGCGCCCAAAAACGTAATCAACATGATCAACGGGCGCCCAGTCCGTCACCTGGTCGTCGTCGCAGGACACACGCTGTAGATTCTCGAGGCCGGCCAGTGGCGCGAGGTTGGAGACCCGCGTATTGTCGAGAGTCAGAGACTGGAGGCTTGTAAGTGCCGACAGCGAGGCGATGTCGGTAATACACGTATCGTGTACATACAACGTCTCCAGATTTTGCAAACCCTTCAGAGGCGCAAGGTCCGACACCGGCGTTTTAAGGACATATAGGCGTTCGAGGTCATTCAATCCCGACAGGGCAGAAAGATCTGATACCATCGTTTCGGCACAGTCTAAGTGACGCAAACGACTCAATCGGGATAATGGCGAAAGGTCAGTAATTGCCGTCCCGTGGCAATACAACTCCTCCAATAGTTGGAGACCGGTAAGTGGCGTGAGTTCCGTCACTGGCGAGCCCGCAAACGCGAGCTTTTGCAATCCGCGCAAGTCTGACAATGGGCTCAGGTCCATTACCTTCGAGCTAGTGAAAGCGAGTTCTTTCAGATTGGTAAGGCCCGCAATCGGCGAAAGGTCCGGTTCGGGGAGTTTTCTCATACTCAGACTTTCGAGAGATCGTAGGCGTGCGATGGGAGACAATTCGAACGGGCGAAGCACTCGCATCCAACTTGAGACGCCCGGATCTTCATAGACCTCGTTGAGAGGCACGCCCGCCGACTTCAAATTGGCGAACAGTGTTTCGTCACTCGCATCGATACTCAGTTTCCGTATGTGCGGAGCGCACCGTTCGCTGATTTCACCGTTCGACACCAGCGCCACGGCGGCTTCTTGTTCCCACCTCGTCCGAACAGCGTCCGAAGGCACATCTGCTTTGATCCGAAGGTCGCATTCCGCAATCAATTGGGCCGCTTGAAAAGCCTCATAAGTGCCGGGGTAAAGGTCCGCAAAGGCTTTAAGCGGCGAAGGATCGTATCCATCCCTTGGGAGTTCAGCAAATGCGGCAGTCCGAATCGCAATCAAGCGTTCTGCGCGGCAGTCCGTTGCTTCCTCGCATTCCGGAAAAGTCGCGAGGAAAGCATCGTAACGCGTCGGCTCAAGCGATCCCCGTACCTCTGCCCAAGCCCGGGCCGAAGCCGTATCAGCCGGTGGCGGAGCAGTGGTTGGATCATCAACCACACCCACCTGTTCTTCCCTCAACCGTTGATCCTCGCTCGGCGGCTCGTCACCATCCACGGGTCCGAAGTTCGGCGCGCTGTCCTGCTGCGCGACCCCCTCTGACACGGCGAACTCCGCGAGCGTCGGCGCCCCGAAGCGGCGCCATGTCTTCTCGAACCGGCCCAGCGCCTTTCGGTCGGGTTCGGGCGCACGTCCCAAATGGCGGGCCACTTCGTCAATCAGACGCTTGGGCGAGAACGGTTCTGGCGCTGCATCCCATGATCGCAAATCAATTGTCTCTTCATCATGAAACGGAAAGGGCAGCTTCACAGTCTCGATGAAGACCGGGCACAGGGTCCCGGCATCCTGCGCAAACCGCGCCTCGCGGCGCACCCAGCGGCTCCCGACAGACATCGAACACCAAAGCACGACCACGCATCGCGCGGCCTCAAGCTCTCGCGCGATCTGGTCCGAAAAACTGCTGCCCGTCGCCAGCGCATAGTCAAACCAGACCGAATAGCCATGATCCTCAAGGATATCGCTGAGATGCTCTGCCGCCGCCCGTCGCTCCGATTTGTAGCTGATGAAGATGTCCGCCATGCTCTACCTCTACTCATCGAAATAGGCGTCGATGTCCATGCTGGCGTGGGGCACGCCGATGATTTCGATGCCGCCGTCGATCTCGCGGTAAAAGATGAGATGTGCGCCCTGCCGATAACGGCGCAGCCCGGGCGATACATAGCCGGCATTGCGGCCTCGGCCGGGGGACCGCGCCAGCCACTCAAATCGCGCATCCAGTTGCGCCATGTACTGTCGCGTGTGGGCTTCGCCCCATTCTGCCAGGCTGTAATCGGCAATATCATCCAGTTCGTGGACGACACGCGGCGTAAGACGGACGATCATTTCTGACTGGCACGCTCAATCGCCCGCTCAATCAAATTGTCCATGCTGAAGTCTTCTACGAACTCTCCACGGTCCGCTTGGTCGAGGCTTTCCTGCAGATGGGCGCGGAGGGCTGCGAGTTTTTCCTGCTGTTCCTCGTGCAGGCGGAGCGCGTCGCGCATCACGTCGCTGGCCGTGGCATAGCGGCCGGTTTCGACCTGGGCCTTGATATAGGCCTCGAAATGCTCAGTGAGTGTAAAGGATGTGGTGGCCATGATGTCCTCCAATATTCATTCTGAATATAGCGCTCGGGCCCGTTGGGCGCAAATCCAGGCGTCCCCGCCCTAAAACCTATCCGACCGGGTTCGCCGCCATGGCATTCTCATTGGCCATGTTGTCTGAACCCCTCCTCCGTCGGCTGTTTGCCGTTTGTCCGCTTTGGCTCTGGCCCGTGCTCGCGTTCTCGCTGGTCGCGCTGCGCGAGCGTGTGCAGCGGCTGGAGGCGCAAGGGGCGACCGGTATCACCATCCGCCTCTCCCGGTGGGGCCAGGCCTATGTCGCCCATGCCCACCTGCCCGGCGATCCCCCAGACTGGAAAGACACGCTCTATCGCCAGGCCATGGGCGACCCCGTGCGCGCGTCCGAATGGCGTCCCACGCCCCTCGGCATCTGTTCCGATGATGCGTCCGCAGACTGGGCCGCCGGCACAGGCTGGTACAGCCTCGTGGGGCGGGATGAAATCCCGCCATCCGCACTTCCCACGGGTACAACCGCTCGTGTAACGACCACCGCCGGTGCGATTGCATCCCGCCCTGCGCGCCCGATCCGCCCGCCCTGAATATCCCCGTTCCTCGCACCCTGATCCCAACCACCGCCCCGGCTCCCGCCTCGGCGGACGCCCGTGCTGGCGGCAACCACATCTGCGAGGGGTCGCTCTACTCCTCCAGCTGCGGCACGCCCACGGCGTGGAAGCCCGCATCCACATGCATCACTTCGCCGGCGATGGATTGGCCCAGATCGGACAGCAGGTAGAGCGCCGCGCCCGCAACTCCCTCCATCCGCGTATCCTCCTTCAACAGTGACCAGTCCCGGCCGGTGCCCATCAGCGACTTGCCGCCGCGAATGCCCGCCAGGCTCAGCGTGCGCATGGCCCCGGCGCTGATCGCATTGACGCGAATGCCCTGGGGTCCCAGATCGCGGGCCGCATAACGGGTCGCCGCTTCCAGGGCGGCCTTGGCCACGCCCATCACATTATAGCTTGGTACGGTCCGCTCGGCGCCGAGATAGGTCATGCAGATCATTGCCCCGCCATCGGGCATAAATTCAGCGCCCCGGCGGCAGCTATCGATGAAGCTGTAGACCGAGATATCCATGGCCCGGCGAAAGCCCTCCCGGCTGGTGTTTTCCACCATCGAGCCCATCAACTCGTCCTTGCCGGCAAAGGCGATGGAATGGACCAGGAAATCAATGGTGCCATACTTGTCCTTGATCGCGGCAAAGGCCGCATCCATCGAGGCATCATCGGTCACATCCGCCGGGATCATCGTGTCCATGCCGATGGATTCTACCAGCGGACGGACGCGCCGTTCGAGCGCGTCACCCTGATAGGTGAAGGCAATGTCGGCGCCCTGGGCGGCCAGCTGTTTCGAGATGCCCCAGGCGATGGAGTTCTGGTTGGCAACGCCCATCACCACGCCGCGCTTGCCGGCCATCAGGGTGCCAGGGGTCATGTTCCAATCGTCGGCCATGGGTCTCTCCACTCTGGTCGGTTTGTCACCCCTCGCTAGGCGGGCCAGCGCCCGTGGTCAACGGTCGGTCGCCTGGCGCAGCGCTCCGGTCTCATGGGCTGGTGTTCAGCTTGTCGAGGCGGCGATAGGCTTCGTCTTGCCATTGGCGGCGGGCAAAAGCCTGGCGCAGGGCGCGTTCAGTATCGGCGCGGGTCGAACGGGTGGTGATCGGGGTGCCGGTATAGTCGGCGGCAATGGCGCGAAGCACCGTCACGGTCACCGCCTTGTCCGCAAGCAAACCGTCCATGGCCGCGGCAAATGCGGTCTCATCGGTGCCGGCGCGTTCAAGGGCTGCCAGATGGCCCGCCTGCGCTGGTCCTGCGGCGGCTCGGGCGCGGTCGATGCGAACGCGTTTGGGCCGGTTGGCGGCTCGGCGCCGGTCGCCATCGGCCACGACCAGCTGTTCGATGGCCGCATCGGGCGCCTGTAGCGATGCCAGCTTCGCCGACAGCGCCGCACTGACCGAGCGGAGGGTGCGGGGATCGACAGCCTCGTCCCGGGCCAGCTTCGCCAACATCTCGGCGGCCTGCTTCAGCGTGGTCATGGCGTGATGCCGATAACGGTTCCAACGGCCTCACCAAGGGCCACAAGACGCGCCCGGGCCGGTTCGTGGCCCGCATAGAAGGCGATATCGTGCCCGGCCACCCGGGCAAAGACATCGCCGTTCGGGATCTTGGCATGACGAAGCACCGCTTCAGGATGGCCCCAAAGCACGTTCAGCTCCCGGTCGAGATAGTTCGCGATCGCGGCCTCATAGGGATTGAGCGTGTCATTGGTCAGCCCCGATGTCCGCGATGGAATGACTCCGCCAAGAACAATGTCCGGGCAGAGTGGGTCGGCCAGGGCGACGACCTGGCGGGCGAAATAAGTCGCCGCTTCGGCCGACAGCTTGTCGAGAATGGCGGGAATGAACAGATGGGTCGTCGCGCAAAGGGCATTCACAAACCCAGCGGTCAGGCGCGGCGGCGCATCGATCAGCACCAGGTCGTACTTTTTCTGGATCAGCGGATCGGTCAGCACGCGGCTCAGCGAGAACCGGATGTCGCGCTCTTCCAGCCCCGCCAGCCAGGACAGCATCAGCGTATCCTCGCTCTGCTGCAATTCGTAGTAAGAGGGCACCAGACCGCAGGAGAGGGTCGGGTCGAGATCGATGATTGCGTTCTGCAGGTCGGCGGCATTGGCGCTGCCCTGGAGGAAGCGTTCAGCGGTCTGGGTGCCGGTGAAATCGGCGACCTTGCCGGTTGTGGTCAGCAAGGTTGCGGTGAGCGAGCCTTGATAGTCGAGATCGATGAGCAGGGCGCGCTTGCCGATATGGGTGAAGTAGGCCGCGAGGTTGGCGGTGATCGTGGTCTTGCCGACCCCGCCCTTGAGGTTGGCAATCGTCACCACGGGGATGCCGCCGGCAGACACCGGGATAGGCCGCACCGGCGCGTCTTCCAATGGCCGGGCCCACATATTGCGGCCGGTCAGGATGCTGTCGATGAACGTGTCGCGGCTCGGCCCCTTTTCCGCCGCTGCCGGTCGCGAAGGTGGTGCTGGCCGCGCCGTTGCGCGCGGCGGCGGACGCTGGATCATCCGCATCGGCACCGCTGCCAGTAGGGCGCCGATCACCACCAGGCCAACGCCGACGCTGACAACTTCCAGCATATGCGTGGCCAGAGCCTCGCCGAGCCATTCCATCCGTCCGCTCTCCTGATCCCCTCGGCGCGGCAATCGCATGGCCTCGCCAGACTTCAAGTCCTCCGGGGCGCAATAACCATAAAGCGCTGCGGGAAGCGAGGGGCGCAGTGAACATGCCCCAGCGAGCCGTTCGATGCTCGCGCCGCCATTGCAGGTCGTCGTCTACGGCTGCCGGGCCATGGCATGGTTTCTGCTCTGTTAATGTCAGCCGGCGTCGCCGGCGCCCAGACAGCGGACAAGGGGCGAAGGGTGAGGCGGATTTACGGCAGGCTCTGCAGAGCGCTCCTGGTCCCGTTGCTGGTGCTTGCGCTTGGCGGATCCCTCGGCCAGGCCCAGACGATTTCGGACCGGCTGGTGTTCAAGGTGCCCGGCATCATCGTGGCATGGGACGAGGCGGGCCGTGAGGTGCGAGGCCAACAGGTCCGGTTATTGCCAGACCCGCGCGGCTGCCTGGCCTTTGCCAGCAATACCGGGGTGGACATCGCCCTTGTCTCACCGGATGCGGGGCTGCACCTGCGAGCCGTTTCCGCCGGCCGGGCCGCCCGTCCGCTTGGGGATCTGGCCGGTCAGCGGTTCCAGCGCTTCCACCTCCCGGATCGAACCGCCATCTCGCCGGACCAGCCGATCCACCAGGCGCTGACCGTTTGCATCTTTGCGGGCGACACGCCTTGGGACCCAGCGAGCCTTGCCGCTTCACCCGTCGAACTCCGCCTGAGTGTTCACCCATAACG
>JBCCBN010000085.1:0-12282 GCA_039034035.1 Pseudomonadota bacterium | reverse complement strand
GCAGCCGAGGCGTTTACCTGATGGGCGAGTACCAGACCATTTCCCTCGACGCGACCCGGGCGGGCGTTGCGATCGTCACCCTGAACCGGCCCGACAAGCACAATGCCTTCAACGCACTGGTGATTCAGGAACTGGCGGACGCGTTCGAGAATCTTCGCCCGGAAACCCAGCTGCGCATGGTGGTGCTGCGGGGAAACGGTAAATCCTTCTCCGCCGGAGCCGACCTCGAATGGATGAAAGCGGCGGCCCATTACACCCAGAAGGAGAACGAGGAAGACGCGTTCCAGCTCGCAGAAATGTTGCGCCGGCTTTACGAGTTGCCGCAACTGACCGTGGCCCTTGTCCAGGGTGCAGCGATGGGAGGCGGCGCGGGTCTTGTGGCAGCGTGCGATGTGGCAGTGGCCATGAAGTCTGCGATGTTCCGCTTCTCCGAGGTGCGTCTGGGCCTGACCCCGGCGACGATCAGTCCCTACGTGATTGAAGCCATTGGGCCGCGCATGGCGAAGGCCCTGTTCATGACGGGCGAGAGCTTTGATGCTGGCTTTGCGGAGACCATGGGGCTGGTGCAGTATGTGGTCGATGACGCCGATGGCATGGCGGAGATGGAAGAGCACCTCTCCGCGCTGATGTTCGATACAGCACCTGGAGCGGTCGCTGACGCCAAGCGCCTTGTGCAGGACGTGACCGGCCTGGAGATCAATCGCTCGCTGAGCCAGGAAACTGCGAAACGGATCGCGGCGCGCCGGGCGAGCGACGAGGGCAGGGAGGGGCTGGCAGCCTTCCTGGAAAAGCGCCGGCCGAGCTGGGCCGATAGCTGAGGGCCCGCGTCAGATGTCGGTGCCGGCGTCTCTGCCAGCGCCCCCGCCCAGATAGGGCGACACGAAACGTTCGAACCAGGCGAACACGTCAAAGCCCAGCCAGACTTCGAGCTGGTCTCGGAAGAAGAAGGCCACCACCGCCAGCGCGATGATCACGAGGATCATCTGGAACACCGATTTCAGCACCGTCCCGAGCACGCGGCCAAGGATCAGCCCGGCAATGCCGAGCGCAATGGCGCCTTGGACCGGGGTAAACTCCGACATAGATGCCTGGAGGTAGCCATAGCCGGCACCGACCACGCCCATGATCGCGCTGGTATAATTGCCGAAGCTGCGAACCCGAAATCCGCCTCCGTCTGCCATGGCCGCGACTCCCCTCAAACCCCTGTACTTGCTCGCCTGACAAAGCCTCAAACATGAGGGACCGTCAATGTTGGGTGCCGGGGCCAGCGGGGCCTCGCGCATTGCAATTCGGCCCGGTGACGGGAATAGAGAGGGGATGGGATTGCACCGCCTCCTCATCGCCAATCGCGGCGAAATCGCTTGCCGGATCATGGCCACCTGCCGCGCGTTGGGTATCGAAACCGTAGCGGTCTATTCCGACGCCGACCGCTTCGCCCGGCATGTGCGCGAGGCGGATCAGGCCGTGCGCCTGGGGCCCGCGCCTGCGGCTGAGAGCTATCTTGATACCGGCGCTATCCTCGCCGCCGCGCGCGAGACCGGCGCCGATGCGGTCCATCCCGGCTATGGCTTTCTGTCGGAGAATGCGGGCTTTGCCGAAGCGGTGATCGATGCGGGACTGGTCTGGGTCGGTCCGGCGCAGGAAACGATCGCGGCCATGGGGCTGAAGGACGAAGCCAAACAGATTGCCGAAGAGGCCGGTGTGCCGGTGCTGCCGGGCTATCGCGGCACCGACCAGAGCCTGAAGGCGCTCAAGGCGGCGGCGAAGGAGATCGGCTATCCGTTGTTGATCAAGGCGATTGCCGGCGGTGGGGGCCGGGGCATTCGGCTTGTGCGGGAGGTGGGCGAGTTGGCCGAGGCGCTGGAAAGCGCCGTGCGTGAGGCGGAGAATGCCTTTGGCGATGGGCGCGTGATGCTGGAAAAGCTGGTGGAGCAACCGCGCCATATCGAAGTGCAGGTGTTCGGCGATGATGCGGGCCATGTCATCCACCTGTTCGAGCGGGACTGCTCGCTCCAGCGGCGACGCCAGAAAGTGGTAGAGGAAGCCCCCGCGCCGGGCATGCCCGATGATGTTCGCGCCGCCATGACGGGGGCCGCGGTGCGGCTGGCGGAGAAAGTGGGCTACCGGAATGCCGGCACGGTGGAGTTCATTGTCGATGGGTCCCGCCCGCTGGCCACAGACAGTTTCTGGTTCCTGGAGATGAATACGCGGCTTCAGGTGGAGCATCCGGTCACCGAAGCGGTGACGGGGCTGGACCTGGTGGCTCTGCAATTGCGGGTGGCTGCTGGTGAGCCGCTGGGGCTGGGCCAGGACGACATTACCCTCACCGGCCATGCCATTGAAGCGCGGATCTGCGCCGAAGACCCGTCAGACGGCTTCCGTCCCGGAGCGGGGCGGCTTGAAGTGTTTGGGCCGCTGGAGGCGCCGGGCAGCGAAACCCTGCGCTGGGATACCGGCTTTGCCGCCGGTGACCGGGTGCCGCCGGACTATGATTCCATGCTCGCCAAGCTGATCGTGCACGGCGCAAGCCGGGACGAGGCAATCGATGCCATGGCAGGCATCCTGTCCCACACCCAGATCATTGGCGTGCCGGGCAATGTCGGTTTTCTCGGCCGCTGCATTGTGTCCGAGGATTTCGGCGAGGGCGCCCACCACGTGAACTGGATCACCGAGCAGGGCACCGCGTTGACCCGGCCGCTGGAGGAATCGCGCGAGGCGGCGCTGGCGGCTGTGGCGGATGTTGTGCTGCGCGCGGCCCCCGCCGAGGCCACCGGTGCACCGTGGGACATCCGCGACGGCTTCCGGCTCAACTTGCCGTCGTGCCGGCATGTGCGGCTGTCGGTGGATGGCGCGGTCGTCGATGCGCCGCTGGAGCCGCCGCCCGATAGCCCCATTCCGCTGGTCACCGATCTTTCTGCAACCCGCTTTGCCGTCACCGCAGCGGGCGACAGTTTCGTGATCGAAGTGCCGGACTATGAGGCGGAAGCCGAAGCGGTGGAAGGTGGCGACGCACTCAAGGCGCCGATGCCAGGCAAGGTGATCGCGGTGACTGTGGCGCCGGGCGACACGGTGGAGAAGGGTCAG
Source organism: Pseudomonadota bacterium (assembly GCA_039034035.1). Taxonomy (GTDB): domain Bacteria; phylum Pseudomonadota; class Alphaproteobacteria; order Caulobacterales; family Hyphomonadaceae; genus UBA5336. Next base: position 9,198 of record JBCCBN010000085.1, on the reverse strand, counting down.
CCCCTCGCCGTGATGGAAGCGATGAAGATGGAGCACACCCTGCCTGCGCCTCGCGATGGCGTGGTGGATAGCGTTGGCGCTGAGGCGGGGGCACAAGTGGCCGAAGGCCAAGTGCTGGTGGCGCTGGTGGCAGGGTAGGGGCTGGAGCGCGGGGCCAGGGCATGTGGGCGCTTCCACAGAGCGGTAAGACGGTCTAGACCCCACCCGACCAAGAGTGAGAGGGCCCCATGGCTGACCCGTTCGACCTGCGCGCAATTCGCGACAATCCGGATCATTTCCGCGCGGCGTGGTCCCGGCGGTCAGCTGATCTTGCCGGCAAGGTGGACGACATTCTCGCCCATGACGCGGACCTGCGCCAGGCGGTGACGTACAAGCAGGCGGCCGAACAGGCCCGCAATGCCAAGTCCAAACAGATCGGCAAGGCGAAGGCGTCGGGCGACGAGTCGTTGTTCGAACAGCTCCGCAGCGAGGTTGCCGAGGCGAAGGACACAATCGAAGCGGCGGGCGAGCAGGAGGCCACGGCCAAGGCGCAGCTCGATGCGGTGCTGCTCGGCCTGCCGAACCTGCCCATGCCGGACGTGCCTGACGGCGCGGACGAAGACGCCAATGTCGAACATTCGAAATGGGGTAGCCCGCGCCAGTTCAACTATGCGCCGAAGGACCATGTGGATTTGGGCGAAGCCATGGGCGGGATGGATTTCGAGACCGCCGCGCGGATGTCGGGGGCTCGCTTCGTGCTGCTGTCGGGAGAACTCGCCCGGCTCGAGCGGGCGCTGGCGGCGTTCATGCTGGATATCCAGACGGGGGAGCACGGGTATCGGGAGGTGAGCCCGCCATTTCTGGTGCGGGATCAGGCGCTGGTGGGTACGGGTCAGCTTCCAAAGTTTGAGGATGAGCAGTTTCCGACTGATCCACGTGATTCGAGGTTCCGGGAGCGAGTGAAGGATTGGATCAAATCGGCCTCCGCCTTAGGGCATCAAGAACTCTACGGAGACAGACTATTTACGTACAACGAGGTCAGAAAATTAGTAACGACCACTGCGCGCAACGCTGCGTCTATTTTCGGTTTAATAGACACGTCAGAGACCAAACCGATATTTGACAGCAATCGCGAACGCCACACGCTCATCCCCACATCCGAAGTTCCTCTCACGAACATCGTGCGCGAGCAAATCATCGACGAGGAGACGCTCCCCCGCAGGTATACCGCACACACGCCCTGCTTCCGCTCCGAGGCCGGGAGTGCGGGGCGGGATACGCGGGGGATGATCCGGCTGCACCAATTCAACAAGGTGGAGCTGGTGTCGATTGTCCGCGATGAGGCCGAAGGGCTTGCAGAACTCGAACGGATGACAGGGTGCGCCGAAACGGTGCTCCAGCGCCTGGAGCTGCCCTATCGCCGCATGACCCTGTGCGTCGGCGATATGGGGTTCGGCGCGCGCAAGACCTATGATCTGGAAGTATGGCTGCCGAGCCAGGAGACCTATCGCGAAATCAGCTCCTGCTCCTATTGCGGCGACTTTCAGGGCCGGCGCATGGACGCCCGCTGGCGCCCCGCGCCAAGCGAAAAGACGCCCAAGCCGAAGCCGGAATTCGTCCATACGCTCAACGGTTCGGGCCTCGCCGTTGGCCGAACGCTGGTGGCGGTTCTGGAGAACCACCAGAACGAGGACGGCACTGTGACCGTGCCAGAAGCCCTGCGCGGCTACACGGGCGGCCTTGAGGTACTGGGTGCCTGATCGGGCGGTGGCCTGAGCGGGAGCGGGGCGGAGACGGGGGCTGTCCGCAGGCTGGCGTGGCGGCGCATCGGGAGAGCGGGCGTCCGCTCTCCCGGCCGTGGCGGGATCAGCCGCCCATCTTGGCAACGCAGATCTTGTGGCCATCGGGATCGCGGAAATAGGCGCCGTAGAACACGCCAGCGACCCGCTCACCAGGGGCGCCATCATCGGTCGCGCCAAGCTCGATCGCCTTGGCGTAGGCCTTGTCGACCTGCTCCCGGCTGGCACAGGCAAGCGCCGGCATCACACCATTGCCGCAGGTCGCTTCCTTCTCGTCATAGGTGCCGCCAATAGCGAGCATGGGCGTGCCCGGGCCGGTGCCGTAGAAATAAAGGCGCTGATTGTCGAACAGGCGCTTGGCGCCAAGCTCCGCCATGAAGGCATCGTAGAATTCCAGCGCTTTCGGAATGTTGTTCGATCCCAGGGTTACATAGGCCAGCATGGTCGTCTCCTCAGTGATTATTGCGGCTGGCGCGACTATCGGCGCTGCCTGTTCGCGCGGCAAGGGCCAATCGCTTGACGTTGACGTCAACGGGTGGCGTATGCGCGAGGGTTGCCGTATTCGGGTAGCAACCAAGGAGGAAGATGAGATGTCGGACATTCGCTTTGACGGCCGCGTAGCCATTGTGACCGGAGCGGGAGGCGGGCTCGGCCAGCAGCATGCGCTGGAGCTGGCGCGGCGTGGAGCCAAGGTGGTGGTCAACGATCTGGGCGGCTCGGTCGATGGAACGGGCGGCAATTCGGCAGCGGCAGAAGCGGTGGTCGAGGAGATCAAGGCCATGGGCGGCGAGGCCATCGCCAATGGATCATCGGTGACCGATGATGCTGGCGTCCAGAAGATGATCGACGACACGATCTCCACATTTGGCCAGATAGACATCATCATCGCCAATGCCGGCATCCTGCGGGACAAGTCGTTTTCCAAGATGACGCTTGAAGACTTCCAACTCGTGGTGGACGTGCACCTGATGGGCACTGTGAAGCCGTTCAAGGCGGCCTGGGACCATATGAAGGAGCGCCAATACGGCCGATTGGTGGTGACCACCTCGTCGACTGGGCTCTATGGGAATTTCGGCCAGGCCAATTACGGCGCCGCCAAGCTCGGCCTTGTGGGACTGATGAATACGCTCAAGATCGAGGGAGCGAAAAACAACATCAAGATCAACACGATCTGCCCTATCGCGGCGACCCGGATGACCGAAGGCCTCATGCCCGAAGCGATCCTGGCGCAGCTCAAGCCGGAATGTGTCACGCCGGCAGTGATCAATCTGGTCAAGGAGGATGCCCCGTCGGGTATGATCGTTTCGGCCGGTGCCGGGGCGTTCTCCATGGCGCAAATCGTCGAGACCCAGGGCGCGTTCGTGGGGACAGGCGAAGCGCTGACCGCTGAAGCAGTTGCTGCGAAGATGGACCAGATCACCGACACATCGGTGCAGACCCATTTCGAAACCGGCGGTGGACACGGCCAGAACATCTTCGCGCGGGTCAGCGAGGGCGCCTGACCCCAGCGGGCCGGGTGGTCTTGCGCCCGCCGCTACAGCGTCCAGCGCTCCGGCCTTGTGACCGGGGCGTTTTTCTGCTTGCTGGCGGCATGCATCGTCCCCGCACCAGCCGCGCGCGCATCGTCGCGAGGTCTCCAGTCCACGCCGGTCTTTTCGGCATCATGGTCATGGTGCTGGCCGCTTGTTCGGCCCTATCGGGAAGCGGGGCCGGCTCTGGTGGTGTGGAGGTCGATCCGGCTGCACCGCCTGTCGAGCGGGCGGTGATGACCGGTGAGGCCTGTGGCGTGCTCATGGGGCTCTATTGCGCGGGTGAGGCGGACTACTGTCACTATGAACCGGAAGCCCAGTGCGGGGCAGCTGACCAGATGGGGATATGCCGAACCGTGTCACCCATGTGCACCCGCGAGTACCGGCCCGTTTGCGGGTGTGACGGGGAGACCTACTCCAATGCCTGCGTCGCCAATGCGGCGGGCGTGTCGGTGGCGGCAATGGGCGCTTGCTCAGGCTGAGCCTGTGTCAGCGGCTTGCGCGGCCTCATCGGTATCGGGCCCGCTGTCGTCTTCGAAGATCGCCTCTATTGGCGCCTCGAACAATCGGGCAATAGCGAAGGCGAGCGGCAGGGATGGGTCGTACTTGCCGGTCTCGATAGCATTCACGGACTGACGCGATACGCCAAGGCGCTCAGCCAGGGCAGCCTGGCTCCAGCCGCGTTCATTTCGAAGGCGCCTAAGATAGTTTCTCATCGGGCGGGGGCTCAGACAGTCCGTCCAGCCACCATGCCGAAGCAATAGGCCAACCCCCAGGACGCCAGGAACATCGGTCCAAACCAGAACACCTCGACGCGGCCGATCACGTCAAAGAGCTGAAGAAAGCCGACGAGAAACACAGCAGACATGGTGAATACGGCCGCCCGCGCAAACGCGTTCAACTGGCGGAGGCGGGTGTATTCATCGGTTTCATTGAAATAGCGCAGGATCACCAGCAAGATCCCAATCAGCGGCAGCGTTGCGCCCAAGGCAACCGCCACCGCAAAACCAGCCGGGGCGACCGCATATTGGCCAAGCCACACTGAGCCGCCAATGATGGTGACCGTGTAGACCGCCATTAGCGGCCAGAACGACTGGTGATAGCGCCGCTTGGCGCGGGCAAAGTTTCCGGTTGCCATCGCACTCACTCCATCAAGTTTCCTTGACTATATGACAAGGTCGCTTGTCATGTCAAGGGTGCTTGACTGATTAGCTATCGCGATAGTCTGGCGGGCGTTTTTCGAGGAAGGCGCTGACCGCTTCCCGGGCGTCGTGGGTGCCTGAGAGGAGGGCCTGGTGGCGGTCTTCGACGGCGAGGGCAGCGTCCAGGCTGGGGGCATCAAGGGCCAGGCCAAGGGCCTGTTTTGAGAGGCGCAGACCCATGGGCGCTACCGCCAGCACCTGCTCGACGAGATCGTCGACAGCGTGTGGCAGATCGGCGACGGGCACGACCTTCGAGGCGAGCTTCACGTGTAACGCCTCTTCGGCATGGATGAACCGGCCCGTATAGATCAACTCGGCCGCCAGCGATGCGCCGACCAGCCGGGGCAGGAAGTACGAACTGCCCATGTCGCACCCGGTGAGGCCGATCTTCGCATAGGCTGCGTTCATTCGCGCATCGTCGGCCAGGATCCGGATGTCGGAGGCCAGGGCCAGCGAGAAGCCGCCGCCGCACGCCGGCCCCTGGACGAGGGATACGATAGGCTGGGGACAGCGGCGCATGGCGCGGTAGATGTCAGATATACGGGTCTGCACCTCCCATGCGCCGCGCGGGCCAGTGTGGCCAATCTCGGCGCCAGGCGTGTCGCCGGGCTGCATGTCGAGCCCCGCACAGAACGCGCGACCAGCGCCCTTGAGCACGACAATACGGGTGTCGGTGTTGCGTTGGAGGCCTTCGAAATAGGTGCGCAGGGCATCGACCAAAGCCAGGTTGAGGGCGTTCAACCGGTCCGGCCGGTTGAGAGTTACATGGTCGACCGCACCGCGATGTTCGACAAGGAGAAGCGGCTCCGTCATCCCGCCCTCCAGGAACTGGCATCGGCGCCGAGGCCGAGATGGGCGAGGATGGTTTCGGTATCGGCACCATGGGTGGGGGCGTCGCGCTGGATGTTCGCCGGCGTTTCGGAAAAGGCGACCGGGTGCTTCATCGACCGGACCGGGCCGGCCTTGTCGTGCAGGGTCTCCTGGAAGAAGTCGACTGCGGCGAGATGGGGATCGGCGAGCACGGCGGGCATGTCGTTATAGCGCATGGCCGGGATGTTCGCTTCGTCCAGGATTTTGAGCCACTCATCAGTGGTCTTGCTGAGGGCGACCTCGCCGATGATGGCATACAGTTCGCCAATATTCTCGGTGCGAGTTTTGTAGTCAGCAAAACGGGGATCGTCGAACACGCCCGGCCGCCCGCCAAGTTCGAAGAACAGCGCCCATTGGTCGTCGCTATAGGGGACCAGGCCAATGTAGCCGTCGCGGGTCTTGTAGGGCTTGCGATTGGCATTGATTGAGCGGGTGTAGGCCATCTTGCCATTGCCGGGCAGGAAAGTCTCGCCATAGAGGTTTTCGACCATGTTGAAGAAGGTGAAGCTCTCCAGCATGGGAACCTGCACGAACTGGCCCTGCCCGGTCCGCTCGCGGTGGAGCAGGGCGGCGAGGGTGGCATAGGTGGCGAACAGGCCAACGGTCTTATCGGCCACCAGGCTGGGGGCATATTCGGGGTCGGCGCCAGAGCGCATGGCGTTGAGCGCCGCAAAGCCCGACGCGCCCTGGATCAGGTCGTCATAGGCCTGGCGATGCTGGTAGGGGCCGCCTGCGCCGAACCCGGCGCAATGGACATAGACGATGTCCGGCCGGATCGCCTTGACTGCGTCATAGCCGAACCCGAGCCGCTCCATGCCCGCCATGCGGACATTGTGGAAGAACACATCGGCGGTTTTCAGCAGGGCGGTGAGGGCAGCCTTGCCGTCAGCGGTCTTGCCATCGACAATGACCGACCGCTTGTTGCGGTTGAGATTGGTGTAGATCGGTCCGAGATCGCCGGTCGGCGAAGCGCCGGCATAGCGCATGATATCGCCGCTTCCGGGCGGCTCGACCTTGATCACCTCGGCGCCGAGATCGGCCAGGATGAGCGTCGCAAACGGACCGAGCACGACGCTCGACATATCGACGATCTTCAGGCCCTTGAGCGGGCCGGTGGCTTCAGCCTGTTCCATGCTGGCGGCCTCCCCTTTGTTTGTTTATTCGCGGCGGGGTGCGTTGCCCACGCCAGTCCTCTCGCGATAGGTAGCATCAAACAGGGAGCCGTCCATGATCTCAGCAGACCTCACAGGCAAGACCGCCCTTGTCACCGGCGCGTCGTCGGGGTTTGGCGCCCATTTTGTGCGCGTGCTGGCCGCTTCAGGCGCGACCGTGATCGCGGCAGCGCGCCGGGAAGACCGGTTAAAAGCGCTCACCCGGGACGTCGAAGCAGGCGGCGGGCGGGCCGCGCCATTAGCTCTTGATGTGACCGATCACGCGGCGGTGCAGGCCGCTTTCGACAATGTTGGCGCGGTGGATATCGTGGTCAACAATGCTGGCGTCTCCGGTGCCACGCGGGCGCTGGAGACACCGCCCGACGAATGGGATTGGGTGTATGACGTCAACACGCGTGGCGTATGGTTCGTCGCCCAGGCCGCCGCCCAGCGGATGGTCGCTGCCGGCAAGGGCGGCTCGATCATCAATATCGCGTCGATTACGGGTGTACGGCCGGCGGGCGGCAACATCGCTTACGGCAGCTCGAAAGCGGCGGTGATCCAGATGACGCGGAACCTGGCGCTGGACTGGGCCCGCCACAAGATCCGGGTCAACGCCGTCGCGCCGGGCTATTTCCAGACCGATATCAACGAGAATTTCCTGGCTGGCGATCATGGTCAATCGATGATCAAGCGCATCCCCCAGCGGCGGACGGGCGAGTTCGAAGAACTGACAGGGCCATTGCTCCTGCTGGCGTCTGATGCGTCGAGCTACATGACTGGTAGTGTGCTCGCGGTTGATGGCGGGCATCTCTGCGCAGCGCTTTGAGGGTGCGCCCGGCCGGTCTTGTTGTTGCCTCCGCTGCACCCTGCAAGGGCGGTCCGGGGTCGCTAAACGCCCTGAAAGCCCGGCACGTCGTCGATGGATTTCTTCTCGCGGGTCACGCCAATCGTGTTGAGGATCGATGAGGCGACAAAGATCGACGAATAGGTCCCGATGATCACGCCGAAGATCAGCCCGAAGCTCATGCCGCGCAGGACCGGTCCCCCCAGGAAGAAGATCGCCAGGAGTGCCAGCAGCGTTGTGCCCGAGGTAAGCAATGTGCGGGTGAGCGTACCATTTAGCGCGAAATCGATAACATCGGTGAGCGCCATCTTCTTGTAGCGCCGCATCTCCTCGCGCACCCGGTCGAACACCACCACCGTGTCGTTCATGGAATAGCCGATAATGGTCAGCAGCGCAGCAATGGTGGTGAGGTTGAACTCAAGCTGGACGAGGGAAAACACCCCCATGGTGATGATCACATCGTGGGCCAGCGCGGCCACAGCGCCGACTGAATACTGCCACTCGAACCGGAAGGCGATATAGGCCAGCATCAGGACCAGCGCGACGCCCAACGCAGTGATGCCGGCAGTGAACAGTTCGCCCGAGACCTTCGGCCCCACGGCCGCCGAGCTACGGAAGTCCGTCTCGGTCAGGTCCAGCCCTTCGGTCAGGGCGGCGCGAACCGTGTCATTGGCTTCCTGCTGGGCGCTTTCCACGTCTTCGGAGGTGTCGGGCGCGCGGAACTTGATGATGTAGACCGGCTGGGGGTCGGCCCCGGTGCCCACCGCTTCGGTCACACCCACATCGGCAAGCCCGAGCGCGCCGACGATGGAGCGAATGTCCTCGACACCCGTCCCGTCCGGCTTCTCGATCTCGATCACCGAACCGCCAGCGAAATCAATGCCGAAATTGAGCCCGCGCGTGGACAGGAGCGCAATAGAAGCAATGATCAGCACCGCCGACAGCATGAAGGCCGGCGTGCGGAACATCATGAATTTAAGCTCGGTCTTGGTCGGGAGAAATTTCATCAGCATGGCGCGTACCCTTCCCTAGACCGACAATGTCTTCGGCCGCGCCCAGCGCAACCACATCACGGTGAACCAGCGCGTCACCACAAAGGCGGTGAAGACGGACGTGATAATTCCGATGGCGAGCGTGACGGCAAACCCCTTCACCGGGCCCGAGCCGAGCATGTAGAGCACGCCCGCCGCGATGAATGTGGTGATATTAGCGTCGAGAATGGTCGACATCGCCTTCTCATACCCGACCTGGACGGCCGTCAGGGCCGAGCGGCCGGACCGGCTCTCCTCCCGGATGCGTTCAAACACCAGCACATTGGCATCCACCGCCATACCGATGGTGAGGATAATGCCGGCAATGCCGGGCAAGGTCAGCGTGGCACCAAGACCGGACAGGGCGCCAAGGATAAGCACGATATTGGCCGTCAGCGAGGTCACGGCAAAGATGCCCAGCCGGCCATAGATTACCGCCATGGAGAGGGCGACCAGGGCGAGCCCGATCAGGGATGCCAGCGTCCCAGCGCGGATCGAGTCTTCTCCCAGGCCAGGCCCAACCGTGCGTTCCTCTATGAAGTTCAGCTTGGCCGGCAACTCGCCTGCCTCGATGATGGCAGCCAGGTCGATGGCTTCCTGAAGGCCGGCGGCATTGTTCGGAAAGCCGCCCGATATCTGCACCTGCCCGCCATAGATCGGTTCGCGGATGTTGGGCGCCGACATCACCCGCTCGTCCAGGACGATGGCAAAGCGGCGGTTCACATTTTCCTGCGTGACCTTGGAAAAGCGCTGCTGGCCCGCCCCATTCAGGCGGAAATTCAAGGAGAGT
>JBCCBN010000084.1:0-12326 GCA_039034035.1 Pseudomonadota bacterium | reverse complement strand
TTTCTTGGCCGCGTCCTCTGCAGCGACCTGGGCCGCATAGGGCGTCGATTTCCGCGACCCCTTGAACCCCATGGCGCCGGCAGAACTCCACGAAATAGCGTTCCCCTGGGCGTCGGTGATGGTGATGATCGTATTGTTGAACGAGGAGTTCACGTGCACGATACCGGAAGAAATATTCTTCCGCTCGCGGCGGCGAACCCGGGTGGCTTCACGGGCCATGTCTGTATCCTACTTCTTCTTGCCGGCAATGGGCTTGGCGGGGCCTTTGCGCGTGCGGGCATTGGTGTGGGTCCGCTGGCCGCGCACGGGCAGACGGCGACGGTGGCGCAGGCCGCGATAGCAGCCAAGATCCATCAGCCGCTTGATGTTCATCGATACTTCACGGCGAAGATCACCCTCCACCATATAGTCTGCATCGATCGTCTCGCGGATCTTGATCACTTCGGCGTCGGTCAACTCGGCCACGCGGCGTTCCGGCGAAATGCCGACCGCATCGATGATCTCACGCGCCTTGGACTGGCCAATGCCGTGGATGTAGCGAAGCGCGATCTCGACACGCTTGTTTGTCGGAATGTTTACGCCGGCAATACGGGCCATGGGGCCGTCTCTCCTTGAAAACCGAAAAGCCGCCATGCGCGCGTGCGAATGTTCAATGGTTCGAACATTCGGTCCGCGTGCACGAAGGGGCTGCCTTCTTAACGAAGTCGGTGGTTATAGCTACCAAAAGTCGCCCGTCAACATGCATTGACGCCGAATCCGGCCAATCTATGCACTTGCTGTCAGTACGGCGTCGATGCTCGACGAAACCGTATCGATCGCCTCCATCCCGTCAACCTCCGTGAGCTTGCCCCGCTCGGCGTAGAGCGGCACCAGTGGTGCGGTGTCGGCATTGTATTTCTCAAGCCGGGTCTTGAAGGTTTCGGGGTTGTCGTCCTTGCGGCCCTGTTCCTCGAACCGCTTGGTTACACGGCTGATCAGCGCCTCTTCATCCACCACCAGCCGGATCACCTGGTGCACTTCGGTGCCACGCTTGGTGAGAAGGGTGTCCAGCGCCTCGGCCTGCCCGATGGTGCGCGGGAACCCGTCATAGATAAACCCGGCAGCGCCCTCATGGGTGTCCAACTGCTCTTCGATCAGCGCGATCACCACATCATCGGACACCAACGCCCCCGACTCCAGGATCGACTTCACCCGGTTTCCCAGCTCCGACCCTGACGCCACAGCGGCGCGGAGCATGTCGCCTGTCGACAACTGAATGTATCCACGTTCCTCAACCAGCCGTTTGGCCTGCGTTCCCTTACCGGCCGCCGGTGGGCCAAACAGGATCAGGTTCATTTCTTGCGTCCTCCCAGTCGCGACTTCTTGATCATGCCTTCGTACTGATGGGCGATCATGTGCGACTGGATCTGGGTGACGGTATCCATGGTGACCGACACGACAATCAGCAATGAGGTGCCCCCAATATAGAAGGGGATGTCCGGATAATACCGCCGAAGCAATTCCGGCAGGATACAGACGAACACAAGATAGATAGCGCCAATCGTCGTAAGTCGAGTCAATACATAGTCGATATAGGCGGCTGTCTGCTTGCCGGGCCGGTAGCCCGGGAGAAACCCGCCATATTTTCGCAAGTTCTCCGCCGTCTCCTGCGGATTGAACATAATCGATGTGTAGAAGAAGCAGAAGAACGCCACCAGCACGCCATAGGTGATGATATAGGTCCATGAGCCCGGCGAGAAGTTCTGCGCGAGCCAGGTCAGCGATTGCGAGACCATGCCGCTACCGGCCGCAGCCACCGCGTTCGGGTCTGCCGTGTTCCCGCCCGTGAAACCCACAGCCGTCAGCGGCAACATCAGCAGCGCGATCGCAAAGATCGGCGGAATAACGCCGGATGTATTGATCTTAAGCGGCAGGTAGGAGCTTTGCCCCTGCATCATCTGGTTGCCCTGCTGGCGCTTGGGATACTGGATCAGCAAGCGCCGCTGGGACCGCTCAATGAACACGATGAACACCACCAGCGCGATCACCAGCGCCGTGATCAGCAGGATGAAGCCCACATTCGCGGACGTCGCCCGCGCCGTGGACAGCGTGTTCACGATCGCCTTGGGCATCTCCGCAATGATCCCCGCAAAGATGATCAGCGAAATCCCATTGCCCACGCCCCGCGCAGTGATCTGCTCGCCCATCCACATCAGCAGCATCGTGCCGCCGGTCAGGGTTACAACCCCGGTCAAAATGAAGAACCAGTTCGGGATATTGGCCAGCGCCATGCCTGCATTGGCCATGCCGATCGAGATGCCGAAGCTCTGCACCAGTGCGAAGCCCAGGGTCATGTAGCGGGTGTACTGGTTGATCTGCTTCCGGCCCGCTTCGCCTTCCTTCTTCAGCTTTTCCAGTGTCGGAGACGCTGACGCCATCATCTGCATGATGATCGATGCGGTGATGTAAGGCATCACATTCAGGGCGAAAATCCCCATCCGCTCCAGCGCGCCGCCAGAAAACATGTTTGCGCTGCCGAGAATGCCGCCAGACTGGCTCTCGAAGAAGCCCGCATAAGCCGTGGGGTCGATGCCAGGCACCGGAATGAACGTCCCTAGCCGGTAAAGCACCAGGATGCCGAGAGTAAAGAGGATGCGGCTCTGCAAATCCTTCGCCTTGGCGAAGCTGTCGAAAGACATGTTGCGAGCGAGCTGGTCGGCGGCTGAGGCCACGGGGCATTCCTCCCGTTAAAAACAAACGTCGCCGCCAAGATCGGCGGCGACGGGGTCTTTGTGAAGGGGCTGACAGAAAAACAACTGGCGCCCGATGCGATTCTGCTATTCAGCCGCGTCGGCAACGGGACCGGTCAGCGTCACCTTGCCACCGGCCGCTTCCACGGCTGCTACAGCGGCTTTCGATGCTCCGGTCACTGTGATCGTTGCCTTTTTCGGCGCGTCGCCCTTCGCCAGCAGGCGGATCCCGTGGGGGGCCCGGCGGACCACGCCAGAGGAAACCAGGCTGGCTTCAGTAATGTCCTTGGCGTCCAGCTTGCCTGCCTCGATCGCCTTGGCGATGCGGTCGAGATTGATCCACGCCATGCGCTTGATCTTGTTCGGGCCGGTAAAGCCGCGCTTTGGCAGGCGCATATAGATCGGCATCTGGCCGCCTTCGAACCCGTTAATCGCCACGCCGCCGCGCGATTTCTGCCCCTTCACACCGCGCCCAGCTGTTTTGCCCGTGCCCGAGCCCACGCCCCGACCAACGCGCTTCCGGGCTTTCGTGGAACCCGTCGAAGGAGAGAGTTCGTTCAGTTTCATCGCTTCGTCTTTCCTGTTCCGTCAGCCGGTCCATCGGGCCAAATCGTCACGAATGCACCCGTACCTATGCACCGTCGCCGACGATTTCGACCATATGGCTGACCTTGGTGATCATGCCGCGCACCTCTGGTGTATCCTTCAGAGTCCGCTCGCGGCCCATCTTGTTGAGGCCGAGGCCGATCAGCGTCCGGCGCTGACGGTCGTCGCGCCGGATCGGGCTGCCGGTTTGGCGAATGGTGATCATCTTGTCGGCCATGCCTACCAATCCTTCCTAGTTCGCCACTTCGGCCATGCCGGCTTCGGACGCACCATCGGTGCGCCGGCCAACAATGTCCTGGACCTTGAGGCCCCGCTTCGACGCGATGGACCGCGGGCTGGCCTGGTTCTTGAGCGCATCGAACGTCGCCCGGACCATGTTGTAAGGGTTGGACGTGCCCTGCGACTTGCCAACCACATCCTGAATGCCCAGCACTTCCATCACGGCCCGCATGGGACCACCGGCAATCACGCCGGTTCCGGGAGGCGCCGCGCGCAGCAACACCTTGCCAGCGCCGTGGCGGCCCTTGCCATCATGGTGCAGCGTACGGCCCTCGCGCAGAGGCACGCGGACCATGTTGCGCTTGGCCTCTTCGGTTGCCTTGCGGATCGCTTCGGGCACTTCGCGGGCCTTGCCCTTGCCGAACCCGGCCCGGCCCTTGCCGTCGCCGACCACGACCAGCGCAGCAAAGCCGAAATTCTTGCCGCCCTTCACCGTCTTTGCCACTCGGTTGATGCCGACCAGCTTATCGACGAATTCGCTCTGCTCGTCGTCGCGATCCCGTCCGCGTCCGCGGCCTCGTCCACCGTCTCGTTCTGCCATGCCCGGCCTCCTAGAACTTCAAGCCGCCCTCGCGGGCAGCATCGGCAAGGGCTTTCACCCGGCCATGGAATTGATACCCGCCGCGATCGAACACCACATCTTCGATGCCGGCCTTCTTCGCGCGTTCAGCGATCAGCTCACCAACCTTCGCAGCGGCGTCCGTGTTCGCGCCGGTTTTCACCTTGCCGCGCACATCCTTTTCCAGCGTCGATGCGGCAGCGATCGTCACGCCCTTTGCATCATCGATGATCTGGGCAGAAATGTTCTTGTGACTGCGCGCCACTGACAGGCGTGGACGCCCGTCAGCCAGCTTTCTCAGGCGGATCCGGGTGCGTTCGGCCCGGCGATTGAAGCGTTCTCGTGCGGTTTTCATCGGATTACTTCTTCTTGCCTTCCTTGCGGCGGACATATTCGCCAGCATACCGGACACCCTTGCCCTTATAGGGTTCAGGCGGACGGAATGCGCGGATTTCAGATGCGACCTGACCGACCATGGCCTTGTCGATCCCCGTGACAATCACCTCGGTGGGTTTAGGCGCGGCGAGATCAATCCCGTCCGGCGCCTTGTAAACCACCTCATGGGAGAAACCGAGCGCCAGCTTCAGATCCTTGCCTTGCATCTGGGCCCGGTAGCCAACGCCCTGGATTTCCAGGGATTTCGAGAAACCCTCGCTGACCCCCTCAATGAGGTTGGCCACGTTCGAGCGCGCAGTGCCCCACTGGGTGCGGGCCTCGGAATCCAGGCTCTCGGCAAAGGTCGGCTCGCGCTTGCCCTTCGCCTTGAAGGTCTCAATCCGCGCATTAGCCTTGTTCACAAGGTCCTCGCGCGGCTGCACGCTGACTTCATTATCGTTCAGGCTCGGCGTGATCACCTCGGGCAGGGTCAGGCTCATCTCGCCCTTCTTACCCTTGGCCTGGATCACCTGGCCATTCACCGTCACATTCGTGCCGCTGGGGACCGGGACGGGGAGTTTTCCAATACGGGACATCTCGTCTTCCTCGCCTAGAACACGCGGCAGAGAATCTCTCCGCCCACATTTTCCTGACGCGCCCGCTCGTCGGACATCACGCCCTTCGAAGTCGACAGGATATTGATGCCAAGGCCATTGCTGACCAGCGGAAGATCGCCCACAGCCGAGTAGACACGGCGACCCGGCTTCGAAATCCGCTTGATCTCGGAAATCACCGGCGAACCATCATAATACTTCAGCTCGATCTCGATGTTCTTGTGGCCATCTTTCTCGACTTCCGTGTAGCCGCGGATATAGCCCTCGACTTCCAGAACCTCGAGCACGCGGCGGCGCAGCTTTGACGCCGGCGTCGCCACCTTGTTCATGCCCCGCATCTGGGCGTTGCGGATCCGTGTGATCATGTCACCGATGGGATCGGACAATTGCATGTGTTTCCTGCCTCCCTACCAGCTCGACTTCACGAGACCGGGGACCATCCCCTGGGAGCCGAGCTCCCGCAGCGCAATGCGCGACATCTTCAGTTTCCGGTAATAACCACGGGGCCGGCCGGTCACTTCGCAACGGTTCCGCACGCGGTTGGCGGCGGAGTTGCGCGGCAGTTCCGCCAGTTTCAGGCGCGCCTTGAAGCGCTCCTCCAGCGGCAAATTCTCGTCCATCGTGGCGGCTTTCAGCTTTTCGCGGCGCGCTGCGTATTTCGCAACGAGGCGCTGACGCTTCTTGTTCCGTTCGATTGCGCTTTTCTTGGCCATGGCCTGTCAGTCCTCCAGCGCTAGTTCCGGAACGGGAAGCCACACTCGGTGAGGAGTGCCTTGGCTTCTTCGTTCGTGCGTGCGGTCGTGCACACGATGATGTCCAATCCCCGGATCGTCTCGACCTGGTCGTAATTGATCTCGGGAAATACGATGTGTTCCTTCACGCCCATGGCGTAGTTGCCGCGGCCGTCGAAACTCCGGCCGTTCAGCCCGCGGAAATCCTTTACCCGGGGCAGCGCAATCGTCACCAGCCGGTCGAGGAATTCGTACATCTGGTCGCGGCGCAGCGTGACCTTCACGCCAATCGGCATGCCTTCACGCAGCTTGAACCCCGCGATCGACTTGCGCGCCTTGGTCGCCACTGGTTTCTGGCCAGCGATCAGGGCCATCTCCTCAAGCGCCAGCTTGATCTTCTTGGAGTCCTGCACCGCTTCGCCAACACCCATGTTCAGGACCACCTTGTCCAGCTTGGGCACCTGCATCGGATTGGAATAGCCGAAATCCTCAGTCAGTTTTGACCGGATCTGGCTCACATACTTCGTCTTCAGACGGGGCGTATAATCAGACATCGATCGATTCTCCCGACCGTTTGGCGACGCGGAACTTCCGGCCCTTGTCATCGGTCTTGAAGCCCACACGCGTGGCCTTGCCGTCCGTCGGGTCGCGATGGGCAACATTCGAAATATGGATCGGCGCCTCGAAACGCTTGATCCCGCCAGGGTCCATCTGGCCCGGCTTCTGGTGACGGGTGACCACATTGATCCCCTGCACCACGCAGCGATTATCGCTCGGGATTACCCGCAACACGGTCCCCTCCCGGCCCTTGTCCTTGCCGGCGAGGATGACGACCTTGTCGCCTTTCCTGATCTTCGCAGCCATGACTACAGCACCTCCGGCGCCAGCGAGACGATCTTCATGTGGTTCTTCGCGCGCAGTTCGCGGGGAACCGGGCCGAAGATCCGCGTGCCGATCGGCTCGCCATTATTGTTCACCAGGACAGCGGCATTGGTGTCGAACCGGATCACCGATCCGTCCTGACGCTTGATGTCCTTGGCCACCCGCACCACGACCGCGCGGCGCACATCGCCTTTTTTCACGCGGCCGGTCGGGATCGCTTCCTTGATCGACACCACGATGATGTCGCCCACGCTGGCATACCGTCGGCCGGCTCCGCCCAGCACCTTGATGCACTGGACCCGGCGGGCACCGGAATTGTCTGCCACGCGGAGGTTTGATTGCATCTGGATCATGCGTCGCCTCCGTCACTGGCCGCTGCCGCATCACCGCTCACCAACTCCCAGCGCTTCAGCTTCGACCGCGCGGGCGCCTCGATGATCGCCACCGTCTGGCCCTCCTGGGCCGTATTGTCCTCGTCATGGGCGTGGTACTTCTTCGACCGCCGCACGATCTTCTTGTAGAGCGGGTGCATATAGGTCCGCTCGACCCGCACCACGGCGGTCTTGTCACCCTTGGTGGAGACCACCACACCTTCCATTACGCGTTTGGGCATCTGTCCGTCTCCTCTAGGCGCTCTGCGCCGTCTTCTCGCGGAGCAGGGTGCGCACCTGGGCAATCGTCCGGCGCACTTCCTTCACGCGATGGGTTTTCTCCATCTGTCCCGTCGCTGCCTGAAAGCGCAGGTTGAACTGCTCCTTCTTCAGCTTTTGCAGCTCATCCTTGAGCTGGTCTTCGGACTTGCTTCTGAGGTCTGCGATCTTCGCCATCTTTAGATCCCCTCAATCCGTTTCACGACCTTGGTCCGCACCGGGAGCTTGGCCGCGCCCAGGCGCAGGGCCTCCATCGCGACATCCTCGGGTACGCCATCGATCTCGAACAGGATCCGACCAGGTGCCACACGGGCGACCCACCGGTCGACCGAGCCCTTGCCCTTACCCATCCGAACTTCGATCGGCTTGGCCGACACAGGCGTGTCAGGGAACACCCGGATCCACACCCGGCCCTGCCGCTTCATGTGCCGTGTCACGGCCCGGCGGGTCGCTTCGATCTGGCGGGCCGTCACCCGTTCGGGCTCCAGCGCCTTGAGGCCGAAGCTACCGAATGACAGGGAAAACCCGCCCTTCGACATGCCCTTGATCCGGCCCTTGAAGGCCTTCCTGAATTTTGTGCGCTTGGGCTGCAGCATTAGCCAGCTCCCCCTTGCGGGCCGGAGGCCGGGCCGCGCTGGTTGCCCTGACGGGCACGCGCCTGGCCGGAACTCTCCAGCTTCTTGTCCTGGGCAAGCGGATCATGCTCCATGATCTCGCCCTTGTAGATCCACACCTTGATGCCGATGATGCCGTAGGTCGTCTTGGCTTCGGCGGTGCCATAATCGATGTCCGCCCGCAGCGTGTGCAGCGGCACCGACCCTTCGGCATACTGCTCTGTTCGGGCGATCTCCGCCCCGCCCAAACGGCCGCCAACCATCACCCGGACACCTTGGGCTCCCAGCCGCATGGTCGATTGGATCGAGCGCTTCATCGCTCGGCGGAAAGACCCCCGGCGCTCAAGCTGGCGAGCGATATCCTCGGCCACCAAATTCGCGTCGATCTCGGGCTTGCGGATTTCGACCAGATTGACCCGCACCTCATCGGCGACGATCTTCGACAGCGACTGGCGCAGGCTCTCAATGTCCGAGCCCTTCTTGCCGATCACCAGGCCCGGACGGGCGGTGTGGATCGTCACGATGCACTTCTTGTGCGGGCGCTCGATAACGATCTTCGAAATGCCAGCCTGCTTCAGCTTGGCCCGAATATGCTTGCGCACCGCCAGGTCCTCATGCAGCGTCACGCCGAAATCGGCCGTGTCGCGATACCAGCGGCTGTCGGCGGTCCGGTTGATGCCCAGGCGCAGCCCGATGGGATTGACCTTCTGACCCATTACGCGGCCTCCCGCTCTTCAGCTTCGATCGATGTATCGCGCAGCACGATGGTGAGCTGGGCGAACGGTTTCATCACACGGGCCGCGCGGCCACGGGCCCGAGCCCGGATGCGCTTCATCACCATGTTCTTGCCCACATGGGCCTCGGCCACGACAAGGCTGTCGATATCCAGGCCGTGATTATTCTCGGCGTTCGCAATCGCGCTCTGCAGGCATTTGCGGACATCTTCCGCCGGACGCTTGCGCGAGAACTGCAGCTCGTTGAGCGCTTTCTCCGCCGTCAGCCCACGGATTTGCTGGGCCAGCAGGTTCAGCTTCTGCGGGCTGCCCCGGTGCATGCGCAGCACGGCCCGGCTCTCATTGGCCGCCTGCTTTGGAGGGTTCTTGGCCTGTCCCATCGCTACCGCCTCTTCGCTTTCTTGTCGGCACCGTGGCCGTAATAGGTCCGCGTGGGCGCAAACTCACCGAGCTTGTGACCGACCATTTCCTCGGAAACCGTCACAGGCACGAACTTGTTGCCATTATGGACCTGGAAATTCAGGCCAATGAATTGCGGCACGATGGTGGAGCGGCGGGACCAGGTCTTGATCACCACACGCTTTTCCGATTCCTGCGCGGCAGCGGCCTTCTTCAGAAGGTAGCCATCCACGAACGGGCCTTTCCAGGTGGAACGGGGCATCTCTCTCGCTCCTTAGCGTTTCGCGTTCCGGCGGCGAATGATCAGCCGGTCCGTCGATTTGTTGCTGCGGGTCTTGGGGCCGCGGGTCTTCTTGCCCCAGGGCGTCACCGGGTGACGGCCACCGGAAGACTTGCCTTCACCACCGCCATGGGGGTGATCGAAGGGGTTCATCACCACGCCGCGCACCGATGGGCGCTTGCCCATGTGCCGCTTGCGGCCGGCCTTGCCGAGGTTCTGGTTCATATTGTCGGGATTGGACACCGCTCCGACCGTCGCCACACAGCGCTCAAGCACCATGCGCAACTCGCCAGAGCTCAGCTTGATCTGCGCATAGCCCTGGTCCCGGCCCACCAGCTGGACATAGGTGCCCGCCGCACGCGCGATCTGGCCACCCTTTTCCGGCTTCATCTCCACATTGTGGATGATCGTACCGACCGGAATATTCTTCAGCGGCAACACATTGCCGGGTTTGATATCCGCGGTCTTCGACGTGATCACCGTATCGCCCACATCCAGCCGCTGGGGCGCAATGATGTAGCTCAGGCTGTCATCATCGGCATATTTGATCAGCGCGATGAACGCCGTCCGGTTGGGATCATACTCCAACCGCTCCACCGTCGCGGGCACGTCCCACTTGGCCTGCCGCTTGAAGTCTACCTTCCGGTAGAGCTTCTTGGCGCCGCCACCTATCCGGCGCGCCGTGATCCGGCCCTTGTTGTTCCGGCCACCATTCTTGGTCAGGCCCTCGGTCAGCGCCTTGACGGGCCGGCCCTTGTGCAGGCCAGACCGGTCCACCAGGACCAGCTGCCGACGGCCAGGCGATGTGGGGTTGAATGTCTTCAAAGCCATGACGCGTTCCCCCTACAGCCCGCTCGAGATGTCGATGGACTGGCCGTCCTTCAACGTCACGATGGCTTTCTTGAAGTCCGGCCGACGGCCCATCATGCCGCGAAACCGCTTGGTCTTGCCCTTCACGCGCAAGGTATTCACCTTGGTCACATCGACCTTGAACAGGTTCTCGATCGCGCGCTTGATCTCTTCCTTCGTCGCCTCAAGCGGCACTCGGAAGATGATCTTGTTCTCTTCAGCCACTAGCGTCGATTTCTCGGTGATGACCGGTGAGAGGATCGTGTCGTAATCGTTCAGATGGATTTCGGCCATGGCCTACTGCCCTCCCTTCTTGGCCAGCAGGCGGGCCGCATAGTCCCGGTCCACTTTCGCCCGCGGGGGCTCACCAGCCATCATTTCTTTGCACTGGGCCAGCCAGTCCTGCTGCTCGGCTTTCGCCGCCAGGCCCAGTTTTTCGAGCGCGGCCGACCGGTCGGCATCGCTGGCGCCCGCATAGGCGCTCAGCGTACCGAAGCCTTCCTTGCGGAGCTCCCGGGCAGCCTTGGGACCAATCCCGTCAACCAGCTGGATATCATCCACGAAATTGTCGGCGGAGAATTGCGGCCCACCGACCACCAGCGTGCCATCAAACCGCGCCTTGATGCCTTCAAGCCCGGCCTTGGTCACCACCAGGGTCCGGCGCCGCAGCACGTCATAGACGTTCAGCCCCTGCACCGGCAGCACGTCCAGGTTCGGAATGTTCTGAGCCGCGCGCGAGAAATTCTCGTTCACCGCCACGCCATCAATCACCAGCGCATTCTCAATGCCGAGCCCCGCCAGCTGTTGCGACAGGGTCTTGGTCTTCGGCGTCGCCGCGCCATCCACATCCAGCACCACCAGCGCGCCATCCCTCACCTTCGAAGACAATGCATGGGCAAGCGCCAGCTTGCGCACCTTTTTCGGCAAGCTGTGGGCATGGCTGCGCACCCGAGGGCCGTGCGCCACCGCGCCGCCCACAAAGATCGGCGCATTCTTTGAACCGTGCCGCGCCCCGCCAGAGCCCTTCTGCCGGATATACTTCTTCGTCGTCACAGACACTTCAGACCGCGTCTGCGTCTTGTGCGTACCCGCCTGGCGCTTGGCCAACTGCCAACGCACGGTCCGGTGCAACAGGTCAGAGCGGATCTCCTCAATGCCGAAAATGGCATCGTCCAGATCAGCCTTGCCCGCCGACTTCCCGTCGAGAGTCTTGACCTCAAGCTGCATTATTCAGCCCCCTCCTGGACCGGCGCATCCGCCGCATCATCGCCCGCCGTTCCCTTGAACGACCCACCCTTCGGCGCATCCTTCGGCAGGGACTTCTTCACCGCATCGCGCACTTCAACCCAGCTGCCATCATGACCAGGGATCGCGCCGCGCACGAGGATCAACCCGCGCTCCACATCGGTGCGCACCACTTCCAGGTTCTGCACCGTCCGGCGCTCGGTCCCGTAATGGCCGGCCATCTTCTTGCCCTTGAACACCTTGCCCGGGTCCTGGCACTGGCCTGTCGAGCCATGCGACCGGTGCGAGATCGACACACCATGGGAGGCGCGCAGGCCGCCAAAATTCCAGCGCTTCATGGCACCCGCAAAGCCGCGACCGATCGTGATCCCGGCCACATCAACCTTCTGCCCCGCCACGAAATGGTCCGCCTGGACCTCTGCGCCCAGCGCCGGCATGTCGCCCTTGACGCGGAACTCCACCACTTTCGCTTTCGGCGCCACCTTGTTGCGCGCAAACGCCTCGCGCTGAGCCTTCGCGGTGCGCTTGGCCTTCTTGTCGCCCGCCCCCATCACAACAGCGGAATACCCGTCATTGCGGGTCAGCGTGACCTTCTCTTTCTTCCGCCCGCGATTGACGCTCACCTCACGGTCGGCATCGGTGCGCAAGCCCACAACCTGACACCCCTCAAGGCTCAGCACCGTGACCGGCACATGCCGCCCCTCGCCATCAAAGATGCGCGTCATGCCCAGCTTGCGGGCGACCACGCCGGTACGCTCTGCTGGCAGTGCCATTACCGCG
>JBCCBN010000083.1:0-12370 GCA_039034035.1 Pseudomonadota bacterium | reverse complement strand
TCGTGCTTTTGTCGGGTGTCGCCTATCTCGGTCAATACGGGCGGTCGATGGTCGTTGTCTCTTCGATCGAGGTGCATTCGAGCAACGCCGCCATCGCCTTGGCGAACGCGGTGGACGGGCTGGAAGCGGCGAGCGCGGCGGAGACCGAAAGCGCGCGCATAGAAGGGGTCAACGAGGCTTCAGCGGCGCTGAACGTCGCTTACGCGACCTTGAGCGAACCGCTGGACGCAGCCGGTGATGCGATGCCCGCCCAGCCGCGCGAAACCATTCAGGCGCTGCGGAATGAGGCCGCGGATCTGCGCGCCAGGATCAATGGCGAATGGGATCAGACAGCCATGGCCCAAGAGACGGACAACGCTCGCAATCTGTTTCGCTCCGTGAGCGTTTTTGCGCTCCAAACACACGAAGGTGCCGAGACAAGCGTCAACCAATTGTATGACGCGATTGGCTGGTATCTGGTTATTTGTGGCGTGATTGTCGTGGCCGGGGTTTGCACCTCTTTGATTGGTGCACGTTTGATCATCCGCAACACAGTGTCCTCGGTTCGCGCGATCACCCGCGCGATGAAGGCGCTGGCGAACGGCGATGCAAACGTCGCCATACCCGGGCGCACGCGCCGCGATGAATTGGGCCGGCCGGTCAGCCCGCCCCATTTCTCCAGGGATAATGCGGAGGCGCAGCCAGCGAGCGATAAACCCATGAGCGCGTAAGCGCGAACAAAGGGCGAGCGCCCGCCGGGCGGTCAGCCCGCCCCCGCGGAGGCGCCACGCGCCGCGAGCGAAATCACTCTACCCTGCCTCGCACACAGTCGCCCGCCGGGGCGGGGTAACACAGCGGCCAAAATCAGCCTCCAGCGACGTGGCCGGCATGAACAGGATGTCTTCCGGCAGGATGCAGTGCGGATCGTTCCGCCGCACCGGCGCTTCCCGCGTGCCGAACACATCCTTGTTGCGGTCGAAGATCAGGCAAGCGGCATCGGTATCGCCATAATAGGCCTCGGCAATCTTCGAAAGCGAGACATAGCCGCTATCACGCACCCAAAGCCCACAACCCAGATCCTCCGGCGTCGTGAAGCCGCGCGTGGGGCAGACCTTCAGCGCGGTCTTCGGCACCGGGCCGAAGCTGCCATCCACCACTGGGCGGAAGGCCGACTGGAGCTGGCAGGGCGTGTTGGTGATTGCCTGGGTCGCCTGGTCGATCCGGCAATCGGCCAGCGCCGGCGCCCGGGGTGCCATCTCCGCATTCAGCGTCCGGCCCGCGCGGCTCGCCCGGAAATTCGCCGACAAGCGGCACGGCGCACCGGTCACGGTCCCATCCAGCATGCTGATCTCACACCGGGGCAGCACCTCCGGCTCCGGCGCCGGCAGGCTCACCGGGGCAGGGGCCGCAACATTTGCGCTTAGCACACAGCGCGCACCCGTCACGCTACCATCAGTGTTGACCGTGCAGGGCGGGGGCAGGTCCGCCGGAGCGGCCGCCGTCGTCACCGGCCGGGGCGCCGGCACGCTGGTGAGAATGCGGCACGGGGCGCCCGTGATCGCGCCATCCTCGCGGCGGTCACACAGGGGCAGGGGCGTCACCGCCGGTCTGCGGCTCCCCAACAGATCGGTCGGCCCACCCGCATCCATGACCGCCGACAGCGTCGCCCCATCCAGCCGGCAAGGCGTTTCACGGATCGCACCATCATCAGACAGTTCACACCCGGCATCGGCCAACACCGGCGCTGGCACTGGTCCTGGCACCAGCGCCCCATCACCTCCGCCACCCTCCGCGGTCAATACCGGCCGCACAGCGCTATCGCCCATCACCGCCGTCCCGATTGCGCCGAACAACAGCCCGATCACGAGCCCGACAAAAGCCCACAGCATCGACCGCCACCGCTGGTCATCATGCAGCCGACCCGGTGTCTTCCGCGACCTGGGCTTTCCGCCATCTCCATCCGGACGATCATAATACGCCATGTTCGACCCCCACGCATTCCCGCAACAGGCGTCCTCGCCGAACCCGTTCTCGCGGCACAATATACATGCCCCCGATACTAGCACCTCTCGAAGAGCAGGGGAGCAAAAAGTTGACGAACGTTAACATGTCCTAATCACTGTTAAGACGTTGGTGCTGAAAATAAACAAAAGGGGCCGTCCTGTTAACGCTCTGCTCACCGCGCGGGGGGATCGTCCGAACAAGGTCAAAACGACCGCGACGACATCGCCTTCCCATCCGACGCAAGGATTGCCGCCCATGATGAAAGATCTGATCCGCCACGTTGCCCACGAGACCGGGCTCACGCAGAAAGCGGCCAAGGCGGCCCTCGGCACCGTGCTCAGCGCCGCCGACCGCCGCGGATCGCCCTTCACCGCGGCCCTGTTCAAGCGCCTGCCCGGCGCGCGCACCCTATCCGCCAAGTCGGGGGCCGAAAACGGCGCGCCCAATGGCATCATCGCCCAGCTGATCGAGCAGACACCCGGCGGCCAGCGCCACGTCGCCACCGGCATGGTGCGACGCCTCCACGAACAGGGCCTCGGCCACCGCGAAGTCGGCCAGCTCCTGCCCGCCCTCGCCACCTATACCGAAGACCAGTACGGCATCACCGCCCTCGCCCATCTCGGCGATATCGTCGCCAATGACATGGCCGCCGAAGCCAGCACGCTGCCAGACCGCTCCATCCAGGCTGCCTGAGGCACGCGAGCCCCCAAACTCGAAGCAAAACACCCCTGAGGGCTGGCCAGAATGGCTGGCCCTTTTCCATGCAGGCACACCCATCTGCCCGCCCACGCCAAACCTGCGGTGCGCGACCCACTCCCTCAGAAAGACCGGGTAAAGCCCGCCTGAAACGCCGTATCGGTATCGTCCAAGCGGTCGATATTGGAGTCGCGATAAGACACCTCTACCGACACAAAAGGCGCCGCACTCAACACCCGCCAGTCGCGTTTCGAGACCCGGAACAGCATGTCCGTCTCCACATCCTCGCGGGCATCGGTATCGGTCCCGCCCGGCCCATCAAAGCTCTGGAACGCCACGGACGGCTGCACGTACACCCCGATCGCATACGGCAACTCGCGAAACGCGCCGACCCCCGCCCGGTAAAACCAGAAGCTCTGGTCCTCCGCCATCGTATCGGCCCGGAACGCGACCCCGAACACCCGCTCGAACCGCCCGCCAAGGCCAAACCGCCCCAGATCCGCATCCACACCCACCGACTGGCCATCGCGCGCATCGAAGCTGTCATAGTCGAGATCGCGATACTGGGCGCGCGCAAACAGGCGCAGCCGGTCGGTCAGCGTGCGCCGGGTCGAGACTTCCGCGCCCACGCCCTGAAATTCAGGCTCGCCCCCATCCCAACTCCGCTCCACCAGCCCGCGCACCGACCATCGATTGTCCCCGTCCAGCAGAAAGAGCGGCCCCGCAAACCCAACCAGGCGCGAGCGGCCAAAATCCTCCTCGGCAAACTGCTCGGTCTGCGCAAACCCCTCGACCGAAATGCGCAAATCCTCGCCCAGCGGCGCCCGGTACTCCAGATCAGCAAACGCCTCGATCCCGATGCCTGAGCTCTCGGTCTCACTGCGCGTCACCGGCATCCCGTCGCCAGCGGTCACCGTGCGGGTCACCACGCGCGTCGTCTCCGGCGCCAGCGCGGCATCAGCGGTGAACACCCATCGCCGGCGCCGTTGCAAGTCCGCCAGCAGCGCCCGCGCGGCCTCTCGCCCCCCCCGGTCCAGCCCACTGGCTAGCGCCTGGCGGATATTGAACTCCGCCGCCCGGTCCCGCCGCGTTTCATAGTAGAGCCGCCCCAGCGCAAGCCGCGCACCCGCATCCGCCGGATCCTCGCGCAGCGCCCCCAGCAGCGTCGCTTCGTCCTGCACCACCGGCCCCGCCGCACCCGGCACCACAGTCGCGCCCGCACTCTGCGCATCCGCTGAACCGGCCGCCACCACCGCAGCGGCCACGCTCAAACCAGCCGCTCTCAGGCCAACACATCTCGATCCAACAAGGCCCATGCCCGCCCCCCCCACGCATCACAATCGGCGGGACCGTAGAGCGAGCCGGCCTCGAAAGGAAACCCGGTCCGGTCAGTTTCCCTCAGGCTTCATCTTGTCGGCGGTCTTGGTGTCGAAATCGCTCGCATCATGGCGCTCATGAAGCTGGCTGGAGGGCTCGCCCCAGACCCGGTTCACCATCTTGCCGCGGATCGCCGCTGGGCGCTCATTGATCTGGTCAGCCCAGCGATTGACGTGCTTGTACTCATGCACGGCCAGGAATTCCGCCGCGTCATAGAGCAGTCCCTTGGCCAGGGTGCCATACCAGGGCCAGATCGCCATGTCGGCGATCGTGTATTCATCGCCGATCATGAACTCGCGGCTTTCGAGGTTGCGGTCCAGCACATCAAGCTGGCGCTTCACCTCCATGGCAAACCGGTTGATCGGATATTCCCATTTCTCCGGCGCATAGGCATAGAAATGCCCAAATCCGCCGCCAAGATAGGGTGCAGACCCCATCTGCCACATCACCCAGTTCATCGTCTCGGTCCGGGCCGCAATGTCGGTCGGCAAAAAGGCGCCGAACTTCTCGGCGAGATAAAACAGGATCGACGCGCTCTCGAAAATCCGCAGCGGCGTGGCATGGCTGTGGTCAGCCATGACCGGAATCTTCGAATTGGGATTGATCTCCACATAGCCCGACCCGAACTGGTTCCCCTCGCCTATATTGATCAGCCAGGCATCATACTCCGCGCCTGAATGGCCCAGCGCCAACAGCTCTTCCAGCATCACCGTCACCTTCACCCCGTTCGGCGTCGCGAGGGAGTAAAGCTGCAGCGGGTGCTCGCCCACGGGCAGCGCCTTGTCATGGGTGGGCCCGGCAATCGGCCGGTTGATTGACGCAAAGCGTCCGCCGCTTTCGGTGTCCCAGGTCCAGACTTTGGGGGGGGTGTACGTGTCGGTCATGGCAGTGTCTCCCGGAGGCTTGATGGCTGTGTTCAGGATGTAGGACGCAAGGCGGCCCCGCGCGCGCAGTGTCTCTGATAGGCCGGTTTAGCGCGGATGCACAGTCGCTGCCCCGACACCCCGCTTGATCGCGCGCATGGACAGCGCAGCCGATCTGCCTACAACCCCTCCCATGGCCGACGCGAACCGCCCCACCATCGATGATCTCCAGCGCCTCAAACTCGCCGGCCCGCTCATGCTCGATTGTGGCGAAAGGCTCGAAGGCGTTGAGATCGCTTACGAAACCTGGGGTAGCCTCAACCCGGACCGATCCAATGCCGTCCTCATCTGCCATGCCCTCACCGGCGACCAGTTCGCCGCCAGCGAAAACCCCGTTACGGGCCGCCCCGCCTGGTGGCCCCGGCTGATCGGTCCGGGCCTGCCCATCGATACCGATCGGTATTTCGTGATCGCCACCAATGTGCTCGGCGGCTGCATGGGCTCGACCGGACCGGCCTCCACCGCCCCCGATGGCGAGCCATGGGGCGTCCGCTTTCCCGTCATCACCGTGGCCGACATGGTCCGCGCCCAACGCGCCATGATCGAAGCGCTCGGCATCGACACCCTGTTCTCGGTGATCGGCGGCTCCATGGGCGGCATGCAGGCCCTCGAATGGGCCGCCCAGGCGCCCGATCAGGTCTTCACCGCAATCCCCATCGCCGTTCCGGCCCGCCACTCGGCCCAGAACATCGCTTTCTACGAAGTCGGACGCCAGGCCATCATGGCCGATCCTGAGTGGCATGGCGGTGCCTATCTCGCCGAGGGCACCCGGCCTTCCCGCGGCCTCGCCATCGCCCGCATGGCCGCTCACATCACCTACCTCTCCGAGGTCGGTCTCAAGCGCAAATTCGACCGCGGCCTCCAGGACCGCGACGCCCAGAGCTTCAGCTTCGACGCCGACTTCCAGGTCGAAAGCTATCTCCGCCACCAGGGCCAGAGCTTCGTCGACCGGTTCGACGCCAATTCCTATCTCTACGTCACCCGCGCCACCGACTATTTCGACCTCGCCGCCACCCATGGCGGGCGCCTCGCCGATGCCTTTCGCGGCGCGCCCACCCGCTTCTGCATCTTCAGCTTCTCGTCAGACTGGCACTACCCGCCCGAGGCGACCCGCGAGATCACCCGCGCCCTGATCGCGGGCGGGGCAGAAGTCAGCCATATCGAGATCGAGACCGACAAGGGCCACGACGCCTTTTTCCTCCATGAGCCCGGCTTCGAGGCGGCAATGGCTGGCTTTCTTGGCGCCTCGGCCGACCGGCGCGGGATCTAGCGATGAGCCCCAACTTGCCGACCCATTTCCGCGCCGACTATCTCGCCATCGCCGACCGCATCGCCGATGGCGCCCGCGTGCTCGACATTGGCTGCGGCACCGGCGAACTGCTCAGCCTCCTGCGCGACCTAAAACACGTCGATGCCCGGGGGCTGGAAATCGCCAGCGACCTGGCCGGGCAGGCCCTCGCCAAGGGCCTCTCGGTGATCCAGGGCGACGCGTCTGAAGACCTTGAACTCTTCCCCGATGACAGTTTCGACGTGGCCATCCTCTCCAAGACTGTCCAGCAGATGCGCGCGCCGGCCCAGATCCTCGCCGAACTCGCTCGCATCGCGCCCGAGATCATCGTTTCGTTCCAGAACCAGGGCCGCTGGACACGCCGGCTATCGCTGATCCGCACCGGACGCATGTCCGCCACCGGGCGCGGCGCCCGCGCCTGGCATTCCGACGACATGCTGCACCCCTGCACGGCCATCGACATGGCAGACCTGGCCGGTACGCTCGGCCTGGACGTGGTTGCCATGGCGCCAGTGAAAGGCGGGCAGGTGGGCGCCTTCCGTACCACAGGCCTCGCCCGCCTTAACTGGTACGCCGACGAAGTCATCCTCCACCTAAAACGCAGCTAAAGCTTCAGTACGCCCGCCACCCGCGCGCGCCCCAGCACCCAAACCACCCCCAGCGCGCCTCCCCCAAAGGGCAAAGCCCGCCGGCCGGCCAGGCCGCCCCCGCGGAGGCGCCACGCGCTGCGAGCGATGAACCCATGAGCGCGTATGCGCGAAAAGTGGGCGACCGCCCGCCGGCCGGCCAGGCCGCCCCCGCGGAGGCGATTGGCGAAGCCAATCTGCCGTGAGCGCAAACAATGGCATACACCTTGCGGGAGTGGGCGCCATGGGGCCACGCACCAGGAAACTCCGCCGGGTCATGTCGGCATTGATCGCCAGCGGCGTCGCCTGGATCGTCGGCGAAGCCTATGTCGGCAAACCCCTGCCGGGCATGGAAGCGGACGCGCTCGGCGCCCGCTTCGAAGAGGCTGCTAGCCTTCGCTTTCCGGGCTCTTGAAGCCCCGGATTTCCAGCAGCGGGTCAATCGACGGATCGCTGCCCCGGAAATTCCGGTAAAGCTCGTCGGCAGGGCGCAGACCGCCGGACTCATACACCCATTTCTTCAGACGCGCCGCCGTCTCCGGGTCAAACACATCTCCGGTTTCCTTGAACGCATAGAACCCGTCCGCATCCAGGATTTCCGACCACAGATAGGAGTAGTAGCCGGCCGAATATCCACCCGCGAAAATGTGCGAGAAATACTGTGAGCGATAGCGCGGCTCGATCTCCTCGATCAGGCCATAGCCCTCCAGCACCTCTTTCTCGAACGTCCGCGCATCGGTGATGGCCGCCGCCTCCTCGCTCGACAAATTGTGCCAGGCGAGATCCAGCAGCGATGCGGCGATGAACTCTGTTGTCCGGAAGCCCTGATTGAACGTCGACGCATCCCGCATCTTGTCCACCAGTTCCTGCGGGATCACTTCGCCGGTCTCATAATGCACCGCAAACCGGTTCATCAGCTCCGGCTCGCTGGCCCAATGCTCCAGGATCTGCGCCGGGAACTCGGTATAGTCCCGCGGGCCATCCACACCGGAAAACCGCTCATACCGGATCTGCGTCAACAGCCCATGCAACCCATGGCCAAACTCGTGGAACAGCGTCTCGACCTCATCGAACCGCATCAGCGTCGGCTCACCGGCTGGCGGCTGCAGCAGGTTCATATTGTTCGTCACAATCGGGCGCACCACGTCCCCATCGATGGCCGAAGCGGACCGCACCGCGCTCATCCACGCACCGCCGCGCTTGGACTCGCGGGCATACATGTCCATCAGGAAAGTGCCCAACCGCTCGCCGGTGACGTCATCGGTCACGTCATAGGCGGTCACCACTTCGTTCCAGGCCGGCGTCTCGACCGGTGTGAACGTCACCTGGAACAGTTCCTTGGCCAGCTCGAATGCCCCGCCCCGCGCCGCTTCCAGCTCGAAATAGGGCTTCAGCAGATTGTCGTCGAAATCAAACCGGTCCTGGCGCACCTTCTCCGAATAGTGCCACCAATCATGGGCCGCAAAGGTGAACGCATCGCCGATCAGGGCCTGCATGTCGGCCCGCTCTTCCTTCGCCCGCTCCAGTCCCGGACGCCACACTTTCAGCAGGAAGTCCTCGGCCTCGGCCGGCGTCTTCGCCATCCGCGTTTCCAGCATATAGGCCGCATGGGACGGATACCCCATCAGCTCGGCCCGCTTGGCCCGAAGCTGCGCCAGCCGGATCGCCAGCGGACCATTGTCGAACTCGCCCTCGGACGAGCGCAGCCGATAGCCGTCCAGCACCTGTAGCCGCAAATCCCGGTTTTCGGACTGGGTCATGAACGTCTCGAACGGCGTCCGGTTGAGCCCGACCACCCATTTGTCCTCACCATCCACCTTGATCGCAGCCTTGAAGCTCTCGGAAAGCCCGGCCAGGTCAGCCGGATCGGTGATCTCCAGCTTGAACGCTTTCGTCGATTGCAACAGGTTCTGGCCATAGGTCGTGGTCAGCCCCGTGATCTCGGTATTGAGGGCGGCAACTTCCGCCTTCACCTCATCGGACAGCGCCGCCCCCGCGCGAACGAAATCGCGATGGGTCAGCTCCAGGAGCCGCGCATCCTGCTCGTCCAGGTCCAGCGTCTCGCGCGCCTGGTAGACCGCATCCACCCGCTCGAACAGCGCCGCGTTGAAGTTGATCGCGTTGCCTTCCTCGGTCAGCATCGTCCAGATTTCGCTCTGCAGCGCCCGAACCGCATCATTGCTCTCGGTGCCCGCAATCGTCCCGAAGGTCCGCGCCACCCGGCTCAGCAGGGCGCCCGCCTGGTCGAGGGCGACAATCGTATTCTCGAAGCTCGCCGGTTCGGGATTGTTCACAATCGCGTCAATGTCGGCGCGCTGCTCCAATATGCCCTTGCGGATCGCCGGCATGAAATGCTCGGTCTCGACCGCGTCAAACGGTGGCACTCCGAACGGCGTGTCCCATTCGGCCACCAGCGGATTGCCCTCCAGGTCAGCGTCGCTCACGGTGATCTCCGCTGTCTCTGCGGTTTCAGGCGCCGCCTCCGCAGCCGGCACCGCAGCACTTTCTGCCGCCTCGCCATTGCCCGTCGCACCACTGCACGCGGCCAGTCCAAGTACACAGGCGGCCGCGCCGCTGAGAAGCCAGAGTTTCATGGGGTCTCCTGCCAATTCCGATGATTTGTCCCCTGATTAGGCCGACAACCCGCCCCTGACCAGCCCCCCACGGCGCCCGGCTCGGACAGCCCGGCCCAGCAAGCGCCTCCGTGCTTGCCCTCAATCGTTCAGACCCAGTGGGTCCACCCCGCCCACATCGAACCGGTCCACGCCGGTCTGGATCACCACCACCTCGAACACGCGCACGCCCATCGTCCCATCCTCCGCCGGCGCCAGCGCGATGCGGCAGCGGTGGCGCGCGCCGTCTGGCGGCTGGGCCCAGATGTCAGCAGCCATCTCGGCCACCGGCGTCACCACATCGGTGCGGGCATACACCGCCTCCAGCGCCACATTACAGGCAATCTGCGTGTCCCCGATCAGATCGGTCGGCACATAGGTGCCAAGGTCGAGAGCCGGTCCCCCATCGCCCGCCACCGGGGCCCGGTCACACGCCGCGAAAGCGAGAACGGAGACCCCCAGAAAGCCGGCCGCGACACGCCAGCTCGGCGCCGGAGACCGCAACCCAGCCATGCAGCGCCAGCCTACCAACGCCCGCGAACGCCGACCCACAGCGCGCTCGCCATGCCGGCATCGGCAATATGGTTCGGCTCATTGCTCACCGTGGCGATGGCTTCCCCGGTCCAGTCCTCAGCCAGCGCGAAGCTGTAACGGGTCTCGAAATCGATCTGCCGTCCGCTCGGCGTCAAATCCGCATTGATCAGGTCCACCACCAGCCCGTCCGCATCGGCGCCCACGGCACCGGTCAGCGTGAAGGCCCCGGTCTCGGCCCGTTGCGGCTGGGCCACCACGAAGGCCAGTTCGCCGCCGCCCAGGGGCCGGCTCGCGCTCACCGACCACCGGCTGGTCCAGATATCGCTCGTCTCCAGCCCCGCCAGGTCCACGCTACCCGCTTCCACCCCGCCCGACAGGGTCCAGGTCTCGCCCAGCCCATAGGCCCCCTCCAGCACATAGGCGGCTGAGCTTGATTGGTCGTCATACCCGATCCGGCTCTGGATCTGTCCACCCAACGCCGTCTCCTGATCACGGGCCACCGCAACGCCCAGCCGCATGGTCCAGGCATTTCCGCCCGTTTCACCATGCCGGCTGACGCCCGCCCCGCTGGCTGTCCGCGCCCCGTTCGTCGCGCTGTGCAGGTCAAAGCTCAGATCGCCCACATCATGGGTGATCCGCGCCCATTGTCCGCCCGAGGCGAACTGGCTCGTCCGCCCCTGATCCTGGGTCAGGCTCGCGCTCGGCGCCAGTGAGGACAGCGATCCGCCTCGGCCAAACTCCACTTCACCACCGGCAAAGGCGTACCGGCCCGAAAACGTGCTCTCCGGCTCCACTTGGAATGGCGCGCTGCGATCTTCGAAATAGGCCGGCGTGTGCCAGAAAAAGCTCAGCCCGCCCGCACGCACAGCCCGGCTGTCTCCAGCCGACCATTCCGCCCGGGTCTGCCAGTCGGCAAAGGTCTGCGCGTCGGCGCCCACCAGGGCGCTCGCATCGAACGCAAATGCCCGGCTGAATCCATCCACCAACACCAGATCGCTGAGCCCGCCCGGCTTGGTCGCGAAATCGCCAAACGCCCCGCTCGCGCCCGGCGCAAACACCTGTACCGGCGACAGGCTCAGCCCGTTCACCTGCATCGTCGTCGCGCCCTGGGGCGAGAATGCCGATTGCAGGTTCAGGCTGCCCACCCCGCTCACCGCATCGGTGCCCGCGGTCGCTGCAACCCCCGCCACCGGATCAATCGCGCTGTCCACATAGTCGTCGGCGGTGTCGAGCAGGATCTGCACCGCATCGGCCGGCGACAGATTGGGGAACGCATCCAGCAACAGCGCCAGGCTACCGGCCACATAGGGGGCCGCAAACGACGTCCCCGCCACTCGGTAATAGTCGCCAATCGCGTCATCATCATTGCAATCGGTCGTCACCGTCGCCGAACAGGTTGGCGCGTTGGGAAACACAATATCGTCATCGGGTCCGGTCGTAACCACGCCATCGCCCGGCGCCAGAATGTAGAAATCCTGCGCCGTTGTCCCGGCTCGGTTCGAGAAGTCCGACAGATCGCCTTGGTTCGGCCCCGCATCGGCCAGCGTCGAGCCCACCGCCAGCACCAGCCCATTGGCCCGCACGTCGCCGGCAATATTGGCCGGCTCGGTCGGCTGGGACGCTTGCGGGTTCACATTCCCGTCCTCGTCCCGCGCTTCATTGCCCGCCGACACCACCACCAGTACGCCCGCATCGGTCGCCCGGAACACCGCATCCTCCAGGCTCGGATCGGCATCGATTTCCCCGCCCAGCGACAGGTTGATGATCTGCGCGCCATTATCCACCGCATAATCGATGGCGGTCACCAGGTCAGCGTCTGAGAAGCGGCAATCGCCTGTATCGGTGCTGGTCAGGCAACTCCCCGGACGGTCCGCGCGGATGTCCAGAATGCGCGAATTGAACGCCAGCCCATGCACGCCATCGCCATCGCGCAGCGCCGCAAGCTGGCCCGAAACCAGCGTACCATGCCCCTCGCTATCGATATCGCCCGCTTGCCGGTCCGCTGCCCGCACATCGAAAAAGCCAGCCGATTTACCCTGCAAGTCCGGATGGCTGAAATCGGTGCCGGTATCGATCACCGCAATCGTCACATCCTGCCCCGTCGCGCCTTCGGCATAGGCGCTGGACGCCCCGATCAGGTCCAACCCTTCCGCAAAATTGTACTCGGCCGTCTCAAAGCTCGAAGCGCCCGGCGGCGGGGGTGGTGGCGGCGGTGGTGGGGGAGGGGGCGGCGGAGGCGGTGAGTCCATCTGGCAGGCCACCAATGTGCCCGTCCGCGGTGGGGATAAAGACACGCGCGACGAACTTGCTGCCAGGGACTGGCTGAGCAAG
>JBCCBN010000082.1:0-12537 GCA_039034035.1 Pseudomonadota bacterium | reverse complement strand
CGAGTGAAGAACGCTCAGGCTGCTTATAGCCATCTGCTGGCGCAGGGTGCGGAACCGGTCCATGTCGACACGGGCCCGATGGAATTACGAATCCCCGCTATTCGCGGCATCGGCGGCGCGATCCTCTACCTGACAGACCGTTATGGCGATGATCTGTCGATCTATGACATTGATTTTGAATATCTACCGGGCGTGGATCGTGTTCCCGAGGGCGCTGGTTTCGAGGTGATTGATCACCTGACCCACAATGTCTATGCCGGCCGCATGGCCTATTGGGCGGACTATTACGAGACCTTGTTCAACTTCCGGGAAATCCGGTTCTTTGATATCAAGGGTGAATATACTGGGCTGACCTCGAAGGCGCTAACTGCGCCTGACGGCAAGATCAAAATCCCGCTGAATGAAGAGGGCGAAGGCGGCAAGGGCCAGATCGAGGAGTTCTTGCGCGCGTTCAATGGCGAGGGGATCCAGCATATCGCCTTGATCTGTGATGACTTGCTGGCATGCTGGGACCGGTTGCAGGCGTCAGGCGTGCCGTTCATGACCGCGCCGCCCGGCACCTATTACGAAATGTTGGATGAACGCTTGCCGGGGCATGGCGAGCCGGTAAGTGAGTTGGCAGCGCGCGGAATCCTGCTGGATGGAACGACCGCGGGTGGCGAGCCCCGGCTGCTGCTACAGATCTTTGCACAGGCTCAGGTGGGGCCGGTGTTCTTCGAGTTCATACAGCGCAAGGGCGATGACGGTTTTGGGGAAGGCAATTTCAAGGCGCTTTTCGAGAGCCTGGAGCGTGATCAGATCCAACGCGGCGCGCTGAAAGTCGAAGAACCCACGCAATGACCGCAGAAAGATCGAACTCACAGGCCGCGCCGGCCCTGCAAGGCGTCCACCATGTGGCCTATCGATGCCGGGACGCCAAAGAGACCGTGGACTTCTATCACGATGTTCTGGGGATGGATTTCCAGTTGGCGATTGCCGAGGACCATGTGCCCTCGACCGGAGCGCATGATCCCTACATGCACATCTTCCTTGATGCGGGGAACGGTAACGTGCTGGCGTTCTTCGAACTACCGAACCAGCCCGCTATGGGCCGTGATCAGAACACGCCAGAATGGGTGCAGCACATCGCGTTCAAGGTGGCGACGCTGGATGATTTACTCTCGCTCAAGGCGCGCGCGGAAGCATACGGACTTGATGTGTTGGGGCCGACCAATCACGGAATCTTCAAGTCCATCTACTTCTTTGACCCCAATGGGCACCGGCTAGAGCTTGCGTGCAATACCGCAACGCTTGCACAACTCTCCGAACTGAAACGTGTGGCTCCGGAGATGCTGGACGAATGGTCCAAAACGAAGAAAGCGCCCCGACACGCCGCCTGGCTGCACGAGAAGATCGCCGAGGAGGGCTGACGCGCACCCCATTTCCCGACGCGGTCGCGCAGGCCGGCGTGGAACGCTGGCAGTTGGCAGGCTTGTGGCTGGTTTGTGCGGTGGTCGGCCCGGCAACACTGTTCGCGTTGTGGGCGGCGCCTGCGATGCGGGTGATGGACAGCATCCGCCGGTCCCGGCCAAAGGCTGACTGGGTGCTGGCGCTACACGGCCAGTCGCTTCAGGCTCTGATGATCGGCCTGGCGGTTGTGCTTGGACTGGCGGCGCTGTTCCTCATGCGAGGCCGGTTGGGCGCAGCGCGAAAATTGCTGATGACCGGAAGCGGTGGCCTGATTGCGGCGTCGTTGGCAGTGTTGGTTGTCATTTGGGTCTGACGAGGGCCGTGAGCTTGAGGCGTGATAGCGGGGCTTGCATGAAGCGCGCAGGTGTCGGGACCGGTTACCACCAACCGAGTTTCTTGCGCATGAAACAGCGCTTGGAAACATCGAGCGTTTCAGCCTGGATCTTCTCGAGTTCGACCATCCATGGATCTAGCTTGTCGGGTCTGATCTCCTTGAAACCGAGCTTGCGGTAGAACGGTCCATTCCATGGCAGGTCGCGGAACGTGGAAAGGGCGACAGTCTTCAACCCGCGATCTTTTGCATCATCCACCACACGAGACACCAGGGCCGCGCCCAAGCCCTTCCGACCGTGATCGGGGTGCACCGAAATCTGGTCGAGATAGAGCGTTTCTCCGCGCACCGATGTTAAGGCGAACCCGACCGGTGCGCCGCGATGGTCGCGTAAAGAGAACAGGTGCCCCATGGTGATGGCATCGCCAAACACGGTTTCGGGGACATGTTCGAGTAGGTCGGCCTCGGCGATCAAACCCGTGGGCGCAAAGAGCTGGCTGGCGGCCAGGTCAATCTCCACGAGGGTTGCAACCTCGTCATTGTCGGCCCGCGTGATATGGTAGCCATCCGGTACTCGCCCCATTGACCCGCGCCTTTCCTGTGGCAATTCGATCCCAAGTTCTTAGAGCATGATCGGGAGACACGCCAAATGACAGCCCCCCTCACCGACGAACAGGTCATGATCCAGGACATGGCGCGGAAGTTCGCGCTGGACCGACTCGCGCCCCATTCTGAGCAGTGGGACGCGGACAGTCATTTCCCCATTGACGTGATCCGCCAGTCCGCTGAATTGGGCCTCGCCGGCATCTATTGCCGGGAGGATGTCGGCGGATCGGGCCTGACGCGGTTCGATGCGGCACTGATTTTCGAACAGCTCTCATATGGCGACGTTTCGACGGCAGCGTTCATTTCGATCCACAATATGGCGACCTGGATGCTCGACACGTTCGGGTCTGACGAGCAGCGGCGAGAGTGGGTACCGGCCCTGGCGGGCATGGACCTGGTCGCGAGCTATTGCCTGACCGAGCCAGGGTCCGGTTCTGACGCCGCGGCCATGAAGACACGGGCCGTCCGCGAGGGCGATAGCTATGTGCTGAACGGGTCCAAGCAGTTCATCTCCGGCGCGGGCGTCTCTGATATCTATGTGGTGATGGTGCGGACGGCCGACGAGGGGGCGCGAGGCGTGTCGACCTTCATCGTCCCCAAGGACACGCCGGGACTGAGCTTCGGGGCGAACGAAAAGAAGATGGGCTGGAAGAGCCAACCCACCCGGCAGGTGATCTTTGAGAATGCCACCGTGCCAGCGGCTAATCGAATTGGTGAAGAAGGCCAGGGCTTCCGGTTTGCAATGGCAGGGCTCGATGGTGGGCGGCTGAATATCGCTGCCTGCTCGCTGGGCGGGGCGCAACTAGCGCTCGACAAGGCGGTGGCTTATGCGAAGGAACGCGAGCAATTCGGCAAGCCTATTGCCGACTTCCAGGCGATCCAGTTCAAGCTTGCAGACATGGAGACCGAACTCCAGGCGGCCCGGGTGATGCTGTATGAGGCTGCACGAAGGCTTGACCGGAAGGCGCCCGATGCGACCCGTTGGTGCGCCATGGCCAAGCGGTTTGTAACCGATACCGGCTTCAAGGTGGCCAATGACGCCCTGCAGATCCATGGCGGCTACGGCTACCTGTCCGATTATGGTGTAGAGCGTATTGTGCGCGACCTGCGCGTGCATCAGATCCTCGAAGGCACGAATGAGATCATGCGGGTGATCATCAGCCGCGACATGCTCAAGGCATAGTTGGCTTCGGGGGCGCTAGGGCTTCGACAGGGTGTTCCGCGCACCGCCCCAACCGCCGCCGCCCGGGGTTTCGATATGAATGCGATCGCCGGGCTGGAGGTCGGCGCTGGTGACCCCATGGAGCGGTTCGAGGGCACCATTGGCGCGGAGGATCCATTGTCGGCCCACAGCGCCCGCGCTGCCTCCGGCGTGACCCGGCGGTTCCGCCTCGCGGGCGGACGAGACCAGCGAAAGGGTCATCGGTGCGAGCGCTTCGATCTCTCGCACGGCGCCGTTTCCACCCTGTTGCGCCCCTGCCCCGCCCGAACCTGTCCGGACAGCGAACCGGTGGACCCGCAGCGGATATCGCGCCTCAAGAATTTCGGGATCGGTGATGCGGGTGTTCGTCATATGGGTGTGGACCGCGTCGGCACCGGGAAAGTCGGGACCGGCGCCAGCGCCACCGCAGATAGTTTCGTAATACTGGGCCTCATCATTGCCGAGCAGGAGATTGTTCATGGTCCCCTGACCGCTGGCGAGTGTACCAGTGGCGAGGAACAGAGCGTTGCAAAGGGCTTGGCTGATCTCGGTATTGCCGGCGACGACAGCCGTACCGGGCGCGGGCGACAACAATGACCCCTCGGGGATCACAAGGCGGAGCGGGCGAAAGCAGCCTTCATTCAGCGGAAGGTCGTCATCGACGAGGCATCGGAAGACGTACAGCGCTGCCGCCCGCGAAACGGCAGGCGGCGCATTGAAGTTTCCCGGCCGCTGGCTGCTGGTGCCTGTGAAATCGACCGTTGCCGAACGCGCCTCGCGGTTGACGGTGACGGCGACATGGATCGCTGCGCCATCATCGAGTTCATATCTTATCTCGCCGTTCGGTAGGGCATCGATGACCCGGCGGACGCATTCCTCGGCGTGGTCCATGACA
Organism: Pseudomonadota bacterium; assembly: GCA_039034035.1. Taxonomy (GTDB): domain Bacteria; phylum Pseudomonadota; class Alphaproteobacteria; order Caulobacterales; family Hyphomonadaceae; genus UBA5336. The sequence goes on along the minus strand of JBCCBN010000082.1, from coordinate 8,055 downwards.
TGACCGGCGTAGGCCTCAATCACAGGCCATCCATAGCGGTTGGCCAAGTTGGCCATTTCAGACAGTCCTGCCTGGTTGGCAGCGATCTGGGCGCGCATGTCGGAGACGTTTGTGTCGGGGCTGCGAGCGGGGTGTACGGCGCTGGCAAGGGCCGCGCGGAAAGAGTCTTCGCGGAACGCCCCAGCGTCGCAGACCAGCAAATCGTCCAGGACCACACCCTCCTCATCGAGCCTTGTTGCATGGGGCGGGGTCGAGCCCGGCGTGATGCCGCCGATGTCGGAATGGTGCCCCCGATTGCCAACAAAGCCGCGGAGTGTGCTCCCGTCCGAGTCAAATACCGGCGCGATGACGGTAATGTCCGGTAAGTGGGTGCCGCCATTATAGGGATTGTTCAAGGCCACCATGTCGCCGGGTCTCAGTCGGCGGCCGCGGTCGCGAAGGACTGCACGCACGCTTTCGCCCATCGCGCCGAGATGGACAGGCATATGAGGCGCATTGGCAATGAGAGCACCCGTGGCGTCGAACACAGCGCAGGAAAAGTCGAGCCGTTCCTTGATGTTCACGCTCGTCGCTGTCTCGCGGAGGACAGCCCCCATCCGCTCAGCTGCAGCCATGAACATGTTATTGAACAGTTCAAGGTGCAGAGGCTCTGCCGGGCCGTCCGCCTTCAATACCGGACGGGGTAAGGCAACGGTGCGGGCGAGCACCAGCGCCCCGGCGGACGACACGGTGGCTTGCCAGCCCGGATCGATAATCGTGGTGGCACCAGCATCGGAGATGATAGCCGGGCCGTCGATTTGGTCGTCCGGATTGAGCGTATGGCGGGGGTGGAGAGAAGCGGTGTAGGCCGCGCCATTGGCCCAAAGCGAGCACGAGCCGGGCGATGTTTGGGTAGGCCGGTCATTGCCTGATGGCGGCGGCAGCTCGGCGCCGGGCAGGATCGCCTCGCTGGTCACGCTAGCGAGCGTGACTGCACGCCCCGGCGATGCAAAGCCGAAGCGGTTGCGGTGAGCCCGTTCGAAGGCACCGGTCATGGCCTCACAGGTGCCGAAAGGAACATCCAGGCCGGTATCGGTGCCAGCATAGCGGAGGGTGGCGGTCTGCTGGAGAGTAGGCGGCCGGTCACTGCCGAGGGATTCGGCCTGAGAGGTGGCAAGCGCTTGCAGCCGGGCGGACGCATCGTCAATAGCGCCGGTATCGAGCGGGGTTTCCAGCGATATACGCCGGATATCACGGGTATCGGCAAGGCCGATACCAAGCGCCGAGAGCACGCCAGCAAACGGGTGGACCAGCACACGCTCGATCCCCAACGCATCGGCGACGGCGCAAGCATGCTGGCCACCTGCCCCACCAAAGGCCTGAAGCGCAAAGCCATCGAGGTCGCGCCCTCGATCGAGCGTTACTTGCTTGATCGCGCGGGCCATGTTGGAGACAGCAACTTCAAGAAAGGCTTCGGCGAGCGCTTGTGGCGTAATCGTGTGACCTGTCTCGCGCGCAAAATCTGCGACCAAGCCATCGAAGGCTCGGGCTACGGCGACAATGTCCAGCGGCGCATCGGCGTTTGGGCCGAATGTGTGCGGAAAACGATCGGGCTGGATGCGGCCGAGGAGGATATTGGCGTCGGTGACGGTTGGCGGGCCGCCGCGCCGGTAAGCGGCGGGTCCGGGGTCTGCGCCAGCGCTTTCAGGACCAACTCTCAAGCGGCCATCAGCAACCCGCAGGACCGATCCGCCGCCCGCCGCCACAGTGTGAATGTCGAGCATCGGAATACTGAGCGGGACGCCAGCGACCGACGTTTCGAAGACGCGCTCATACTCGCCCTCATAAACCGAAACATCGGTTGATGTACCACCCATGTCGAAACCGATGACCCGGTTGATCTTCTCAGCAGCGGCGGTGCGAACTGCGCCGACAACACCGCCGGCGGGTCCCGAAAGTATCGCATCCTTACCGGCAAAGTTCGGAGCGTCGACCAGCCCCCCTGCCGATTGCATGAAGCTGACGGGAACGCCCTCCAGAGCGTTGGTCACTTGATCCACATAGCGCCTCAGAACCGGAGAGAGATAAGCGTCAACAACGGTGGTAGCCGCGCGCGGATAATAGCCGATGGCCGCGGAAACCCGGTGACTGAGCGACACCTGGGTGAAGCCGGCTTCACGTGCGGCCGCTTCGAGGGCTCGTTCCATCTCAGGATGTTGCCAGGCATGCAGCAGCGCGATGGCGCAGGCGGTGGCGCCCTGCTCTCTCGCGCGGCGGAGGGCGGACAGTGCGGCTTCAGTGACGAGGGGTGTGAGAATGGCGCCGGCGAGATTTGTTCGTCCATCGATTTCAATGATGGCGGAGGCGAGCGGTACGGGCTTGCGGATATGCCGGGCGAAAAGCTCAGGCCGGGTCTGATGGCCGATGGTGAGCAGGTCCCTGAACCCGCGCGACACCGCCAGAACGGTGGGCTCACCCTTGTGTTCCAACAGTGCATTTGTGGCGACCGTTGTGCCCATCTTTACGTGGGCAATCCGGTGAGTCGGGAGCAGATGAGGCTCTGGAACACCCATCGCCTGGCGGATCCCGGCTAGGGCAGCGTCAGCATACTGATCCGGGTTCTCGCTAAGCAGCTTTGTCAGACGCGGCGCTTCATCGCCCTGTTGAGCGACAACATCGGTAAAGGTCCCGCCCCGATCTATCCAGAAGCGCCATTGGGTGCCGGGCTTTGGGTCGATCATGGCACGATCCCGAGTGCGCGCAGCACGAGCCTGGTGCCGAGGGCCAAGGTGACGAGTACCACAATTCCGCCCGCGAGATTTGACCAGATCCCGTTGACATGTGCGCCAAGGATTTTCGACCGGTTCATGACGACCAACAGGAACAGCGCGATCACCGGTAGCAGGATGCCGTTCGCCACTTGCGCCACGAGGATCACATCCACCGGGCGGATTCCAAGCAGCGCAATTGCGGTGCCGATGGCGAGCACGCACAGCCCGACGGCCCGGAAGACCAGCATTCGCCGGCCCGGGTCGCGAATCGGCAGGATTTCGGTCAAAGCAAAGGCGGTGGCGACTGGCGCGGTGATCGCCGATGTCAGGCCGGCGGCGAAGAGGCCCACCCCGATTAGATAGCGCGCCGCTGCGCCAAGGGTAGGTTCGAGGGCGCCGGCCATGTCTGCGGCGCTGTCTATCTTGAGCCCGGTGCCAAACAGAGTGGATGCCGCGGTGGCGAGGATCATCATGGAGATCAACCCGCCGAGCCCGATGGATAGCCCAGCGTCAATGCGTGCGTCGCGAGTGCCGCTGGCGCCTGGCCAGCGCTCGCGGGCGGCAGCTGCATGAAGGAACAGATTGTAGGGAACAATCGTTGTACCGATGAGGGCAATGGCGGTGAACAGGCTGCCGTCTGGAATCTGGGGGACAAGGCCACTGGCCAGACCCCCGATGTCAGGCCGGACGAGGAGGGCGCCTGCCACGAATGCAGCGCTCATGATGGCGACCAGGCCGACCAGGACGCGCTCGATGAGCCGGTAGCGTCCCGAGAGTATGACCATGGCTGAGAACCAAGCGAGCACCGCCACGATCCAGGTTTGTGGGCTATCTTCACCCAGCACCGCTGACAGACCGAGCGCCCCGCCGGCCAGGTTTCCCGCTTCATAGGCGCTATTGCCAACCGCGAGGGCGACAAACACCATGCCGGCGCCAAGCCAACGGATGGGCGCGAAGGGCAGCGCTTGCATCAGGGCCTCGCCCAGCCCAAGGCGGGCGCCAGCTCCGAGCCGGGCGGCCATGTCCTGGAGGACAACAGTCGACAAGGTGGCGAAGACGAGTGTCCAGAGTAGCGCGAAGCCGAAATTCGTTCCCGCCAAGGTGCAGGCGGTCACAGTGCCCGGACCGATGAATGCTGCCGCAACGATGACACCGGGTCCGAACCGTACCGCCAATCCAACCTCCCGTGCCGAGCCGCATGCCACTCGGCGCATCGCTACCGTAGCGCGCGGGCGGCGAAAAGCGGCTTTCTTGTGCTGATCTCGACTGAGCACAAATCTCGACAGTGGCACCCGACACGCGGGCGAACGCACGGGGCCCGAGGTTCACTCAGGCCAGGAGCTTTCTCACCAGGGGGTCGAGATGATGACGGCGGAGGCGTTTGAGACGCTCGGCAACCAGGATCGCGCACAATTCGTTGAACGCCACGTCGAGGTTATCATTCACGATACAATAGTCATAGCGGCGCCAGTGGCTGATCTCGCTGCGGGCGTCGCGCATGCGCCGCGCTACATTTTCGGCGGTCGAGCCGGGACGGGCGAGCAGGCGTTTTTCCAGCGCGTCGATGCTGGGCGGCAGTACGAATATCGACACGACATCGTTTGGCATTTGATCGTGAAGCGCGTCGGCGCCCTGCCAGTCCACGTCGAAGATCACGTCAGTGCCGGCCGCGAGCTTGCGTTCGGTGTCGGCGCGAGGGGAGCCGTAATAATGGTCGAACACCTTGGCCCATTCGAGAAAACCGCCACTGTCGATCTTTGCCTCGAACGCTGCCTTCTCCAAGAAGTGATAGTGCGCACCATCGACCTCGTCGGGACGGGGCGCGCGGGTGGTAGCAGACACTGACAGTGATACGACCTTGTCCTCGGCCATCAGGCGCCGCGACAGGGTGCTTTTGCCTGCGCCGGACGGGCTGGAGATCACCAGCATCAGGCCACGTCGACGTGCCTCAGGGTCATGGCTTGGGTCATTCGACATTGGCAGCCTGCTCCTTGAACTGGTCGATCAGACCCTTGAGGGCGAGTCCGGCCTGGGTCAGCGCGAGGCTGGCCGATTTCGAGCACAATGTGTTGGCTTCGCGGTAAAGCTCCTGGGACAGGAAATCGAGTTTGCGGCCCATCGGGCTTCCGGTAGCGAGATGGTTGCGCCCGGTTTCGATATGGGCGGCGATGCGGTCGAGCTCCTCGCGCACATCGGCCTTGGAAGCCATGATCGCTACTTCGGTGGCGATGCGCTCTTCCTCAATCTTGGTACCGCCAAGCAACTCGGCGATCCGCGATTCGAGCCTGGCCTTGATCGCAGGCGTTTGCTCGGCCGCAGCGGCTTCGGAGTTGCCGCACTCAGTGTGCATGGCGTCGAGCGCGCCCGAGAGGACCGCGTTCAGGGTATCCCCTTCGGCGTGGCGGGCTTCTTGGAGCGCATCAAGGGCATTGCTCGCAGCCTCTGTGAGTGCGGACATCACGCTCGGTTCGGCGCCCAGGGCGCGCAGGTCGGTGGTTGCGGGTTCGACCACGCCGCGAACGGTCATGAGAGCTGCGAGGGATTCGGCCCGGATCATCTGCTCACCTGTTCGGAGGAGCCAGGCTTCTGTGAGTTCATCAAGCAATGCGTGATTGATGGCCGTTCCGCCAGTCTCTGCTGCCTCGATACGAACCGAGACCTGCAACGAACCGCGCTTGAACCGTTCGGCTGCCATGTTGCGGATCGCCCGATCGAGCGCTTCAAAGCCACCCGGCAAATTGACCCGGACGTCCAGTCCCTTGCCGTTGACGCTCTTGGCCTCGATTGTCCACGTGCCCCAGACGGCGTCGCCAGAAGCGCGGCCGAAACCGGTCATGCCCGAAAGGGTTGCCATCAGTTTGCCCGCTCCCTTGCGATCTCTGCCCGCTCGAACCGGCGGTATTCGGCGACCGCTCGATTGTGCTCTGCGAGGGTTCTGGAGAATGTGTGCCCGCCAGTCCCGTCCGCGACAAAGAAGACATAGTCGGTGTCGGGCGGGTCGAGAACGGCGGCGATAGCGTCGCGGCCGGGGTTGCAGATCGGGGTCTGGGGCAACCCATCGATCTGATAGGTGTTCCAGGGCGTCTCCCGGTCGAGTTCTGAACGGTACAGGGTCCGGCGCTGGCCCGCGCGATTGTAGAGCGGTTCGCCCCGGGTGACGCCGTAAATAACGGTGGGATCTGATTGCAGGCGCATGCCGGTGCGCAGGCGATTGGTGAACAGGCCCGCTACCAGACCCCGCTCTTCGGCCTTGCCGGTCTCCTTCTCAACGATGGATGCGAGGATGACCGCCTCTTCGGGCGTGCGGATGGGAAGGTTTTCGGCGCGGGTGTCCCACAAGGTTTCGAGCAGGGCGCGTTGGGCCTCGGCCATTCTAGCGATCAGGGCTGAACGCTCAGTCCCCGCGTCGAACAAATACGTGTCTGGCAGCAAGCTGCCTTCAGGCGGCGCGGTCTGGGGCATCTCGCCGGTGAGGTTTTCGTCGGTTTCGATCAGGCGGAGAATTTGCGCGGTGGTCCGGCCTTCTAGGAGCGTGATCCGGTGCTGGATCACGTCGCCGCCGACCAGCATATCCAGAATTTCGGCTGTACTGGCTTCGGCTGGAATGGCGAACGTCCCGGCCTTGATGGCAGATGCGGTGCCATCAATGCGAGCCTTGAGGCGCATGGCGCGGGCATCGGTAATTACACCTTCGGCTTCAAGCGCTGCCGCGACACCCACCAGCGTGTCGCCTCTCTCCACCGTATAGGTCCGGGGTTCGGCGAGAGGACCGGGCGCGGTCACTTCGGACTGCAACCAAGCCCAGCCGCCACCACCAACCGCCATACCGACAATGGCCAACAGGAACAGAAGGGATAGAAGGCCTTTCCACATGGCTCCGCTCGCTCCGTTTGTATCCGGCTTGGGCCCGGTGCACGGGCTGTCGCTCGCTTAATCGACGGCCTTGAGAACGAGCGCTGCATTGGTACCGCCGAAACCGAACGAATTCGACAGGGCTGCGCGGACGGGTGTGCTCTTCGCCGAATTGGGAACCAGATCGATCCTCGTCTCGAAGCTCGGCGCCTCAAGGTTCAACGTCGGCGGGATCACACCGTCGCGGATGGCCAAGGCGCAGAACGCGCCTTCCACAGCACCAGCGGCGCCCAAAAGGTGTCCGATCGCGGACTTTGTCGATGAAACCGAAAGGCTGGCTGCATGATCGCCGAACAGTTTCTCGATCGCCCGGATCTCGCCCTCATCGCCGAGCGGGGTGGATGTACCGTGGGCGTTGACATAATCGATGTCGGAGGGGTCCATTCCAGCGTGACTCAGCGCCATCTTCATGGCGCGATAACCGCCTTCGGCGCCCTCGGCCGGCGCGGTGATGTGATAGGCATCTCCAGTCAGGCCATAGCCCGCCACTTCGGCATAAATCTTTGCGCCACGCGCCTTGGCATGCTCGTATTCCTCAAGAATGACGATGCCGGCGCCCTCCCCCATCACAAAGCCGTCGCGATCCTTGTCGTAGGGCCGGGACGCTTTTTGGGGCGTATCGTTGAAGCCAGTAGACATGGCTTTGGCTGCGCAGAAGCCGGCAATGCCGAGTTCGCAGATCACCGCTTCGGCGCCGCCTGCGACCATCACATCCGCGTCGCCAGCCTGGATCAGCCGCGAACTGTCGCCAATCGCATGGGCACCGGTCGCGCAGGCGGTGACCACTGAATGGTTGGGGCCCTTTAAGCCATGCTTGATCGACACCTGCCCTGAAGCCAGATTGATCAGCGCGGACGGGATGAAGAACGGGCCAACTTTGCGGGGACCGTTCTCATGCAACGCAATCGACGTATCGTAGATTGATTGCAGCCCGCCAATGCCGGACCCGATCATCACGCCTGACCGGTACTTCTGGTTTTCGGTCTCGGGAACATAACCACTATCGGCCATGGCTTCGTCAGCGGCCGCGAGGGCATAGAGAATAAACTCGTCGATGCGCCGACGTTCCTTCGCCGTTGTCGATGCATCAGGGTCAAAGGCATGCGCATCGCCGTCACCGCCGCCGCGTCCCGAAACCCATGGCACTTGGAATGCAATCTTGCAGGGCACGTTCGACGCGTCGAACGCATCTATTTGCCCTGCGCCGGATCGGCCCTCAATCAGGCGTTCCCAAGTCGCCTCGCGGCCATTGGCGAGCGGTGAAACCAGTCCGATACCGGTAATGACGACGCGGCGCATCAATGGCCTCCGGGTCTATGCGATGTGTTCTTTGATGTGCTTCACGGCGTCGCCGACCGTGCGGATGTTCTCCTGCACGTCGTCGGGAATCTCG
>JBCCBN010000081.1:0-12582 GCA_039034035.1 Pseudomonadota bacterium | reverse complement strand
GCGCTACACCGCCGCCACCGGCTTCGCCGCCGCGCTCGACCTCGCCGCTGCCTGGACCGCGCACACAGCGCTCGGACTGCCCCTGCCAGCCGCCGCCGCCATAGGTGTCCTGACCGGCGGCCTCATCGCTTATTGGCTGCTCGAATTCTGGGCCTTCCGCCGGCCCGCGAGCGCCTTTTCAGTCCAGCGCCTCGGCAGCCTCCTCGGCCTCGTCGCCATGACCCTGATCCTCAGGACCGGCTTCGTCGCCACCTTCGCCTGGCTCATTCCCCAGGACTGGGCCGCCCTGCCCATCTTGGTCGCCGCCTTCGGGCTGACGTTCACGGTCAATTTCATCGTCAACCGGGCCTTCATCTTCCGCCGGAAAGACACGGCCTGACGCCTGCGGCAATCTTGACGTTTACGTGCGCGTCACCTTGAGTTTTCGCCCCATCCCACTACACCTGTACACAGGCCGAAAAGATGCCATCCGGAGGAGACCCCATGAATTTGGAATTCACGCCCGAAGAGATCGCCTTCCGCGATGAAGTGCGCACCTTCATCGAGGAGAACTACCCCGAAGATCTCAAGGGCATGGGCAGCCGGGAAGACCTGTCCCGGGAAGACTTCCTCCGCTGGCACAAGATCCTCGGCGAAAAGGGCTGGTCCACGCCTGCCTGGCCGAAAGAGTATGGCGGCACCGGCTGGACATCGACCCAGCGCTATATCTGGTCCGAGGAAAACGCCCGCGTCGACGCGGTCATGCCCCTGCCCTTCGGCGTCTCCATGGTTGCCCCAGTCATCTACACGTTCGGCAGTGACGAGCAGAAGGCCCGCTACCTCCCGAAAATCGCGTCCGGCGAGGAATGGTGGTGCCAGGGCTATTCCGAACCCGGTGCCGGCTCCGATCTCGCCAGCCTGAAGACCACAGCCGTCCGCGATGGCGACCACTACGTCCTCAATGGCCAGAAAACCTGGACGACCCTCGCCCAACATGCCGATTGGGGTTTCTTTCTCTGCCGGACCGATCCTGACGCCAAGAAGCCCCAGGAAGGGATCAGCTTCATCCTGGTCGACATGAACACACCCGGCATCGAGGTCCGCCCGATCATCACTATTGATGGCAGCCATGAGGTCAATGAAACCTGGCTGACAGATGTCCGCGTCCCGGTCGAGAACCTGGTCGGCACCGAAAACCAGGGATGGACCTACGCGAAATTCCTCCTCGCCCACGAACGGTCCGGCATCGCCGGCGTTGCCCGCTCCAAGCGCGCAATCGAAAAGCTGCGCCAGATTGCGTCCACCGAAGTGCTCGACGGCGAACCCCTGATCGCTACCGATGATTTCGCCCGCAAGGTCACCCAGCTGGAGATCGACCTCACCGCGCTCGAATTCACCGAGTTGCGTACCCTCGCCAGCGAATCCGCCGGCAAGGGCCCCGGACCGGAAAGCTCGATCCTCAAGATCAAGGGCACCGAGATCCAGCAGCGCCTCACGGAGCTGACCATGGAAGCGGTCGGCAACTATGCCAGCCCCTATTTCCGCAGCTTCCCCGATGATGGCTCCAACGCCTTCCCGATCGGTCCCGACTATGCCGAACAGGCCAGCCCGGCCTATTTCAACATGCGCAAGACCTCGATCTATGGCGGCTCGAACGAGATCCAGCGCAACATCATCGCCAAGATGATCCTCGGCCTGTAGGGCGCCTGCAAATCCTGGTGTAGTATCCGACCCATGGCCGATGACGCCCGCCCGATCGAATCCGGTCCGACCGTCCGCACGGCCGTTCCCGCTTATCGGGAACGGCTGTTCACGGTTGCTGAATTCGACCGGATGGGTCAGGTGGGCTTATTGAATGAGCCCGGGCGACACGAACTTCGCAGCGGAAGGATCATTGTGGCGCCGCCAGCAGGGACACGGCATAGTCAGGCCGAAGCAGCAATCGTTGCGCTCCTAAACCGGGCGCTCGATAAACTGGACGCAAAACGCCAACGCCACATCGTCCAGCCCCATGCCGGACTGCAACTGGCGACGCGAACCTTCCTTGAGCCAGATGTCGCTGTCGCCGCAAGGATCGATCCGGAGCTCCAGCGTTTCTACGCGCCTGCCGACATCGCCTTGGTCATTGAGGTGTCGCATACATCGCTCGATGACGATCTGACCGAAAAGCGGGAGAAATACGCCGCCGCCGAAATCCCTGAATACTGGGTCCTCGACGTAACGGACAAGGCCTTGCACGTCTTCCGGACCCCTGCCCGCGGCGACTATGGCGAATACCGGACCGTCAAGCCGGGCGAAACCATCTCACCGCTCTTTGAACCAGGGATCGACATCGACCTCGCCGATCTGTTTTAATCCGTGCGAAACAAGCCTCGGGCCAGCCGAGGCGCCAAACAACTCCCCGGGAGGACTGAATGGACTTCAATTTCACCGACGAGCAAACCATGCTCCGCGACAGCCTCGCCCGGTTGGTGCGCGAACAGTATGATTTCGACACCCGGCGCGAAGCGATCAATTCCGACAGCGGATGGCGCGCGGCCATGTGGGCCCAGTTCGCCGAGCTTGGCCTGCTGATGGCGCCGTTTTCGGAAGAGGATGGCGGCCTGGGCGGCGGCCCGATCGATGCGATGGTTGTGATGGAGGAGTTCGGCAAGGGCCTTGTGGTCGAGCCTTACGTACCGACGGTTGTCTGCGCCGGTGGTGTCCTGAAACAAGCCGGCAGCGCGGCCCAGAAGGAAGAACACCTGCCGGCCCTGATGGGCGGGGAAAGCGTGTTCGCCTTCGCCTATGCCGAGCCCCGGGGCCGGTTCAACCTGGCTGACCTCGAGACCACCGCCAAGGCCGACGGCAGCGGCTTTGTCCTGAATGGCCACAAGGCGGTCGTGATCGGCGCGCCCTGGGCCGACAAGCTGATCGTCAGCACCCGAACTGGCGGCGGACGGCGCGATGCCGATGGCGTCTCCCTGTTCCTGGTGGACAAGTCCGCATCCGGCGTCACCACGCGCGACTATTCCACCGTCGACGGCCGCCGAGCATCGGAGGTCTATTTCGAAAACGTTTCGGTCCCCGCCGAAGCCCTGATCGGCGAGAAGGATGCCGCCCTGCCCGTGATCGAGCGGGTGGCCGATGAAGCCATCGCCGCCACTTGCGCCGAAGCTGTGGGTGCCATGGGCGTCGCCCGCCAGATGACCGTCGACTACTCCCAGCAACGCAAGCAGTTCGGCGTACCGATCGGCAAGTTCCAGGTCCTCCAACACCGCATGGTCGACATGTTCATTGAGCATGAACAGTCCCTGTCCATGACCTACATGGCGACCCTCAAGCTCGATGAAGACGAGGCCACGCGCAAGAAAGCCGTTTCGGCGGCGAAGGTGCGGATCGGCCAGGCCGGACGCTTTGTCGGCCAGGAATCCATCCAGATCCATGGCGGCATGGGCATGACAGATGAGTTGGCCGTGGGCCATTACTTCAAGCGTCTGACCATGATCGATCATGAATTCGGCAATGTCGACCATCACTTGAAGCGCTACACCGACTTGTCTGCCGCCGAGCTACCCCTCGCGGCCGAATAGGCCCCGAAAGGCTTCGGAAACAAGCAAGGCCCTGCTCGGATAGGTGGGGCCTTTTTCGTGATGGCGCAGCTCTTGCGAGCTCCCGGCGAAACCGCGGCTCAGGGAGAGAAGAATGCGTCGAAATGGCTTTAAAACGACCCTTATCGCCGCCGCTCTCGCCCTGATGCCCACCGCCGGCACTGGTTTCGCTCAAGACGCTCCCCCCGCGGTCAACGCCGCTGGCACCGAATCCGAAGCCGCTCCGGCGGCCTCCCAGCCCTCGCCCTGCCTCGACTGGCGCTACCGGGTGTTCGATTTCTGGGTCGGCGACTGGGATGTGTTCGACCACAATGGTAACTATGCCGGCCGGAACCTCATCTCCATCGAAGAAGGCGGCTGCCTGGTTCTCGAACGCTGGGTGTCGGTCAATGGCGGCACGGGACAGAGCTATAATTACTACAATCCCGCATCAGATGGCTGGCGCCAGATCTGGGTCAGCCAGTCACTCACCATCGATTATGAAGGCGGCTATGCCGAAGATGGCGGCATGGCGCTGGAGGGCGAGATCACCTATCGGAACGGCGCCCGGTTCCCGTTTCGCGGCCAATGGACCCCCAATCGCAACGGCACGGTGACCCAGCTTTTCGAACAGTTCGACCCCGAAACCGGAGCCTGGACCCCCTGGTTCATCGGCATCTATCGCCGCGTCGAAGACAATCCCGAAGCCGACCCAGGCGAAACCGGGGATGCGTCCGGCGGTTAGATCATGACATGCCCGGCATTATACCCTATTTTTCTACCATGGGCATGAACATCAAGAACGAGGAAGCGCACCAGCTCGCGCTCGAGATTTCCCAGGCGACGGGAGAAACCCTAACGGCAACGGTGCTCCGCGCGCTGAAACTGCTCAAGGAACAGGACCTCAAGCCGCGCCTGACGCCCGAAGAAAAACTCGCCGCGTTGGCGGAACTCCGCCGGAAATACCCTGTTCGGGGCAAGGATCCCGGCGACGATTTCCTCTACGATGAGCGCGGCCTGCCACATGGTCGTTGATAGCTCGGCGCTCATCGCCATCGTCTTTGAGGAGGCCGACGCCGCAGAATTCGACGCGGTCCTCGCTGCAGAAGAGACCATCCTTCTGTCTGCGGCGAACTGGTTTGAAGCCTGCATCCGGGCTGACAACGCAGACGATCCAAATGCCGGGCGGACGCTGGACCAGATCGTTGCCCTGTTCGACATCGCCATCATGCCCGTCACCGCGGACCAGGCCGCCATCGCCCGGGGCGCCTACCGCACCTGTGGCCGCGCAAACCACCCCGCCGCGCTGAATTTCGGCGACTGTTTCGCCTACGCACTCGCGAAATCCACGTCTCGCCCCTTGCTGTTCAAGGGCGAAGACTTTTCAAAGACGGACATTATTCCAGCCCGTGCCATGCGGTGAAACCAGACGAGGAAACGCCATGTCCGATATCATCAAGCTCACGATCGAAGGCCCCATCGCCACCCTGACACTAACCCGGCCGGACATGCTGAATGCTCTCGGCCAGGCCGGCGATGGCGCAGAGATCGAAGCCGCCTGCGCCGAGATCGAAGCCAATCAGGCCATCCGCTGCACGATCCTGACCGGGGAGGGCCGTGCCTTCTCCGCCGGCGGCGACGTGAAGGCGATGAAGGCGCGTAGCGGCGCGTTCGGCGGCAGCCCCCAGGACGTGCGCCAGGGGTATCGCCGGAACATTCACCGCATCGTCAACGCCCTCTACAATCTTGAAACCCCGCTGATTTCAGCGGTGAACGGGCCCGCCATTGGCCTCGGATGCGATGTCGCCTGCATGGCCGATATCCGCATCGCGTCCGAAAAGGCGAAGTTCGGGGTCACCTTCCTGAAGCTCGGCCTGATTCCAGGCGATGGCGGGGCTTGGCTCCTGCCTCGCTTGATCGGCGCATCCAGGGCGGCAGAACTCCTGTTCACCGGCGATGTGATCGATGCTGCCACGGCCCAGGAATGGGGGCTGGTCTCCCGCGTGGTAGCCCATGACAGCCTCATGGACGAAACCCGGGCGCTCGCAGAACGCATTGCCGCCCAGCCGCCCCAATCGCTACGCCTCGCCAAGACGCTGATGCGCAAGGGCGCCACCACCGACTATGCCACGATCATGGAACTCTCCGCCGCCTCCCAGGCGCTGATGCACTTCACCGACGACCATATGGAAGGCGTTGACGCCATCCTCGAAAAGCGCAGCCCGGACTTCAAGGGCCGCTAGATCAAAGGCATAGACGGCGGACTTTATCGGCGCATTGATATCCTTCCGGCAGTCTGGCGTTGCCAAACGCCTCCGCCGGGGCACCTTCACGGACCCTTATTTAGATCGGCGCGCCGGGCCATCTCCTTTTGTAGCCAGCGAATATTGCGCTGGTTCGACCGGTTCAGCAGGTCGAACACGTCGCCCAGCAGCGGGATGGCGCCGAACAGCGCATCCACGCCGGAATTCAGCACCATGGCGAGGATCACCCGCTTGCGCGCGCCCCCCGCCGCCGCCCTTCCGATCAGATAGATCGCGGGCAGAAGGGTCGCCGCATCGCCGATGCCGGGAACCAGGCCCATCAGGCTGTCGAGCCCGAACCGGACATTGGTGAACGGGATCCTGAAGCGAGCGTCCAGCAGGTTGGCCAAAGCCTCCAGATCATCGAAATCGCGTTTCTCGGTCACCGGGCCGGCCCCCTTGGTTGCATCGGTCCGGCCCGCTATAGCGTCCGTTCCCACCGCGCGTTAAGCCCAGACCATGGCCAAAAGAGCCCGGACCAAAGCCCAATGATCATTCGCGCCTACCAGCCTTCGGACCTGCCGGCTCTGCACCGGATCAACCAGGCGTCGACCCCCGGCGTCAGCCCTGAAACGCCAGAGAGCCTCGCCCACTGGATCGGCCTGTCCACCGGCTTTGTCGCCACCGATGAAGCCGGCGCCCCGCTCGGTTTTCTCACCCTGGTCGAGCTTGGCACCGACGCCTATACCAGCGCGAACCTGCGATGGTTCGAAGACCGGCAAGTCCGCGAAGGCGGCGACACCGTCTATGTCGACCGCATCGCCGTCGATCCCGCCCATCGCGGCCAACAGGTCGGCGCAGCGCTTTACACCCATGCTTTCCAAGTTCTGGCCGGGCGCGGCGAGATCGGGTGCGAGGTGAATGTCCGCCCCCCCAATCCCGGCTCCCAGCGCTTCCACGCCCGGCTCGGCTTCCGCCAGATCGGCGAGCGCACCTATGGCGGTGGCGACAAGGCGGTCGGCTATTGGGTCCGCCGCCTGGACAATGCGTGATGGCCCTGACCCGCACCTATTCCGGCGCCGAACCGGTGCGCGTCAACAAATGGCTGGCCCAGTTCGGCATCTGTTCCCGGCGCGAAGCCGAAGGCCTGATCGAACAAGGCCTCATCTCCATCGATGGCATGCCGGTCACCTCCCCCGGCCACAAGATCGAACCGGGACAGTCGCTGACCGTTGAGGACAAGGGCACCAAGGCGCTGGCCAACAAGCTGACCGTGATCCTGCACAAGCCCGAAGGCATCGTGTCGGGCACGCCAGAGGATGACCAGATCCCGGCCGTGCGGCTGCTGACCCGCCAGGCCCTGTCAGGACGATCCCACATCATTCCGGGCCGGCGGCACAAGCTGGCTCCGCTCGGCCGGCTCGACCAGGACAGCCGCGGCCTGTTGCTGCTCAGCGAGGATGGGGTGCTGGCCAAGGCCATCATCGGCCCGGACTCCGACCTCGAAAAGGAGTACCGTGTTCGCGTGGTTGGCGCCCTGCCGCGGGCAAATCTCGACCGCCTGCGCCACGGGCTCGAACTGGACGACCGCCCGCTGAAGCCCGCCATCGTCGATCCGGTCGGAGCCGGCATCCTGAAATTCGTGCTTAGAGAGGGTCGCAACCGTCAAATTCGCCGCATGTGCGACCTGGTGGACCTGAAAGTCATTGACCTGATCCGGGTCCGGATTGGGCCGCTAAGCCTCGGCGATCTCCCCGAAGGCCGCTGGCGACCGCTCGGCGCAAGGGAGCGGGCGAGGCTGTTACAGAAAAAGTCGGTTGGCTGACGGTCATTAATGGGTATTTTGGCGCCCCATGCGCTGGGCACCGACTCAGGGCATGAAACTCGGGGCTTTATAAAAGGGGTACCCCCATGGGAAAGCGTGACGAACTGATCGCGAAGTATGCCAAGGATCTGAAAGAGAAGGCCGGTGTCACACCAGACATGGATCTTCTCACCAAGGTCACTATTGGTTGCGGACCGTCGATCTACAACAATGACGCCTCCACCGTCGCGGCATCCGATCCGGCGGAACTGGAGCGGGTCAAGACCAACTTCCTCGTCAAGAAGCTCGGCCTGAAAGATGGTCCGAAGCTGGATGAAGGCATCAACGCCGTCATCGACCAATACGGCAAATCGGTGCGGGCAAAGCACCGGGCGGTCGTCTACTACCTCCTGACAAAACACTTCAAGAAAGAAGCCGCCTACAAATAGCGGCCGATTTCCCACTCGAATCCAACCCCCGGACGGCACACCCGCCCGGGGGTTTTTCTTTGCGCGGCCCGCCAGCGCCAGGTGAATTCTTTGCGAGGTCGGCGGTTCCCCAGCGCCACCCCTTGCAAGGCAGAGGCGCCATCGGCATAGGATACGGTCGCACAACTGAGGAGGCGACCATGGAACTTTCAGATCTCACCGCAAAGGCAATGGAAGCGGTGTCCGGCGGCGCCGGCGGCTTCACCAAGAAAGTGAAGTTTGACTTCGGTGACGTTGGCAAACTGTTCATTGATGGCGCCAATGGCGTTGCGAACAATGAAGATGGCGATGCCGACGCGACGGTGAAGGTCGACTGGGACGATTTCAAGAAGATCTCCCAAGGCGAGATGGACCCGACCATGGCGTTCATGCAGGGGAAGCTGAAGGTTGACGGCGACATGTCGGTGGCGATGCAACTGCAATCGCTGATGAAGAGTTTCCAATAGGCGCCAGCCAACTTCACGCGCCCAGTTCCACCAGCTGGGCCGCACAATCGGGCCAGGACCCTGACATGGGCGAAGCCTCCGAGCCGCCTGATTGTCCCGCACACCTTGATCTTCAAGGGGCTCATCGGCCACCCTGCCGGTGAGCCCCTTTGTTTTTGAAGACGGCCCACCCCGGAGACCTGCCATGGATCGCCCCCTGGACACTGTTGACATGGATGCGTTCGTGGTCGTTCCCGGCAACCCGACCCCCGAGGGCGCCGAACTGGTCTGGTTCCAGTCTGGCGCCGGTCGGCGGCTCCGGGCCTGCATGGTGCCTGCCTTGCCCGGCACCAAGGTTCGCGGCACCTGCATTGTCTGCCCCGGCCGCACTGAATTCATCGAGAAGTATTTCGAAGTCGCCAGCGACCTGCAGGCCCGCGGGTTTGCAGCGCTCATCCTCGACTGGCCGGGACAGGGGCGCTCCGAACGGCTGCTGGAGGATCCGCAGAAGGGCCATATCGACGATTTCAAGACCTTCATGGGTGCCCTGGTGCGCGGGCTGGAAGCGCTGGAGGGCAAGCTGCCCAAGCCGCGCGTGTGCCTTGCCCACTCCATGGGCGGCGCCATCGCCCTGGCAGCCATCACCGAGAAACTGGTGCGGGTTGAGGCGGCGGCCTTCTGCGCGCCGCTCTGGGGGCTCAAGAGCCGCATGTTCGGGCTGCGCTACATGGTGTGGGCCATGAAAACCCTGGGCCGGTCGGGCGACTATGCCCAGCAGCCCGGCCCGCCGGACCGGTTCGCCACCAATATCGTCACCCATGACGAGCGCCGTTGGCAAATCCAGCGAGACCTGGTCGATGCCGCGCCCGAGCTGGACCTCGGCCCGATCACCTGGGGCTGGCTCGGCGCAACGCTCGACATCGTGAAGACGTTCGCCCGGCCGTCAAAGCTCGAAGCGATCGACATTCCGGTCATGGTCGCCTCTGCCGGCGAGGAGAAGCTCGTCAACAATGCCGCCCACGCCCGGCTCAGCAAGCGGATCAGCGATTGCACCTATATCCACGTGGACGGGGCTCGCCACGAAATCCTGATGGAGACCGATGACAAGCGCACCCAGTTCTGGACAGCGTTCGACGCCCTGATGGTCCGCGCCGGCGTCTGAAGCGCGAGGAAAGGCAAGGCCCATCCGCCGGTCAAGCCGCTCCCCGCGACCGCGTCTGGCGAAGCCAGGCTGCCATGAGCGCAAACTTGACTTCCCCAGCGCCACCTGTCGCGCCCTTGCGAAAACACAAGGAACACACGCCATGAAAGTTGCCGCCGTTAAAGCGCCCGGTGGGCTCGACAAGCTCGTCATCGAAGAACGCGCCGACCCTACGCCCGGCCCCGGCGAAATCCTGGTTCGCACACGCGCCTCATCGCTGAATTTCCATGATTATGCGGTCGTAGCCGGCATGATCCCGGCGGCCGATGGGCGCATCCCCATGTCCGATGGCGCCGGGGATGTGGTCGCGGTTGGCGATGGCGTCACCCGGTTCAAGCCCGGCGACAAGGCCTTGTCGGTATTCTTTCCCCAATGGCTGTCAGGTCGCGCCGAGATGTGGAAGCAGATCGGGGTGCCCGGCGACCATGCCGACGGGTTCGCCGCCGAGCATGTGGTGATGCCGGAAAGCGCGTTCACCCGTTATCCCGAAGGCTATTCCGATGCCGAAGCCGCCACCCTGCCCTGCGCCGCGCTGACGGCTTGGCGTGCCCTGATGGTGGAAGCGCGCATCAAACCCGGCGACTGGGTGCTGACCCAGGGCACCGGCGGGGTCTCGATCTTCGCCTTGCAACTGGCCAAGGCCGCCGGCGCCAATGTGATCGCCACCTCATCATCCCAGGCCAAGCTGGACAGGCTGACCGCGCTCGGCGCCGATCACGTGATCAACTACAAGGAAACCCCCGATTGGGGCCGCGCGGCCAAGGCTCTGGCGGGCGGGCTGGGCGTGCATGAAGTGGTCGAGATCGGCGGCCCTGGCACGCTCAACCAGTCGATTGAGGCTTGCCGCACCGGGGGTCACATCTCCCTGATCGGGGTGCTGACCGGTATTTCCGGCGAAGTCGCCACAGCGAAATTCTTCCAGCAGAACCTCACCATGGCCGGCATCACAGTCGGCTCCCGGGACGATCAGGAAGACATGATCGCCTGCATCGAGGCCAATGGCATCAAGCCGGTGATCAGTGACAGTTTCGCCCTGGACGACATCGCCGCCGCCTTCGCCCACCAGATCGCCCAGAAACATTTCGGCAAGATTGTCCTGTCCATCTGACCGGCGGACGGGCGAGCGAAACGCGGGAGGGCCGGGCCTAGTTCAGTCTCACCCAAAGCGCACAGGAATCATCGCTCGGCTTGATCCGCGCAATGGCGTCGGCCGGCGTTGTCGCCTCGAACACCCGCAGTTTCTCAAGGGCGCCGGCGAGCCCACCCTCACCGATCAGGGCAGCGAGCCCGGTCCCACTTTCGACAATCCGATAGGGTTCGATCAGGCGGAAGAACCCGTCCGACATCAACACCAGCGACAGGCCCGGACGCGCTTCAATCCGGGTTAACGACAGACCCGAAGCCTTCTCCGGCACCAGTCCGAAAATCGGCGCATCGGATGTGTTCGTCGCGATTCTCGATTGCCGGGCGGCATCCCAGCGCTGGGCCTCGCCCAGACTTTCCAGCGCCCGCGACTCCTCGGTCTCCCGCGCAATCGCGTCTGCGGCGCCGTGGATTGCGCCGGTTTCGAGATCCAGCGCGATGCAATCGCCCATCCAGCCCAGCTCAACCTCGCCGCCCAGGCGCCGCATCCATACACCCGACGCAATTGGCCAGGCCTCCGGCGGCAGGCTCGCAAGCGCGATGGTGCTGTCACCCCGTGCCCGCTGGCGCACATCGGCCATCACGTCCCGCCAGTAGTCGCGCGCG
Source organism: Pseudomonadota bacterium (assembly GCA_039034035.1). GTDB lineage: Bacteria > Pseudomonadota > Alphaproteobacteria > Caulobacterales > Hyphomonadaceae > UBA5336. Next base: position 1,124 of record JBCCBN010000081.1, on the reverse strand, counting down.
GCCATGTCCGGCGCCGGAGCCGCCATCAGCCGCGCCGAAAACGCACTGGCGATCCAGGCCGCCCCGCTCTCGGCGCCAGGGAACGGCTTGAGGTCGGTCACATCGGTCGCGCCGTCGAGGACCCAGGCGGTGCCCGCCGCCGCATCGAAGCCGTACCGGTCGTCGCCCGATTTGCCCGGTGCCCCCGGACTGTTCACCGCTTCCACGATTTCAAAACCTGCCATGGGTGCCTCCCGGACCTGTCTCTGACAGATAGCGCGCTTTTGTGACCGCCATTGGACAGATCTCCGGTTTTCCTAACCGCATCCACCACGGCCGGAACGGCAGAGGAGCCCCTAACCCACTACGTAGCAGGACCCGCCGCGCGCCTGGAAGGCGCGGCACCAGGCCCGCGCATCGGCCTTGCGGGTGATGCCGGCGATCCGCATCCGGTTCACCGTGCGGCCATCATCCAGCCGCGTCGCTTCGATCGAAGGCTCGACCTGGGCGAACAAGGCCGGCACCGATAGTCGCATCCGATCGATCTCACGCTGGGCTGCGGCCGGGGTCGACATGGCGCCGAACTGGATCGCGTAGGGGCCATCCGCCGCCTGGCCCAGGCGCGGCACAGGGGCCGGCTGGACCGGTTGCGTCCGGGCGGGCTTCAGCGTCGGCGGCGGCGCTGGCGGGGCCTGTGGCGCACCCACCGCCTCAACCGTTGCCGACACCGGGCGCACCGCCCCTTCGCGCGCTGTCTCCTGGCGTACTGTGTCTTCGCGTGCTGGCGTGGCGCTGTCGGGCAAGGTGGCTTGCGCCACCGCATCCACAGCAGCACCGGCCCGGTCTCCCGGTTCGGCCACCTCATATCTCAGATCCACAGCGTTGGACGCGTGAGCGGCAATCGCGGTCCCCGCCGACGCCGGCGCAGGCTTCAGCCCAGACCCCGCGCTGTCGCCGGCCCCGGCGCCAGCAGAAACCTGCGCCTCGCCATGCCGCGTCGTACCGAGGGCAAGCATGCGCTCGAGCCGTTCCTCATCGGTGATGTCCAGCGGCCGCGCCATCGGCGGCTCCATCAGCACCATGGCCGAAAGCACCCCGATCCCAAGCATTGCCACCAAGCCGATGATGATCGGCCCGGACGAGCT
>JBCCBN010000080.1:0-12625 GCA_039034035.1 Pseudomonadota bacterium | reverse complement strand
GCACCCCCAGCGGGCGACTGCCCGCCGGGCGGTCAGCCCGCCCCCGCGGAGGCGCCACGCGCCGCGAGCGAAATCAGGTTAGCCCTGCTCTGCCCCCGTACTCGACCCCAATTGTTCAGGGTCAGCGGTCTCGGTCAGGTCCGCCGCATTATCGAGCACAGCGGCAACGTCCAGCGTTTCAGCATCCAGCATCCGCGCCACTTTCTCCAGCACGGCCACCAGCATCGCCTGCTCCCAAGCCTCCAGCCCATCGAACCGGGTTTCAAACGTCCCCTGCAGCGAGCCCGGTGCCTCCGCGATTGCTTGGCGCCCCTCATCCTCGAGGTTCAGCCACACCTTGCGCCGGTCGCCATGCCAGCGTTTCCGGCTGACCAGCCCGCGCTCCACCATCTTGTCCACCAGGCTGGTGATCGTCGCATTGCTCAGCCGCGTTGCCTTGGCGATGTCGCCGGCCGACGTCTCCCCGCTCTCATCGAGGATCTGCAATACCAGCAATTGCGACGGCGTCAGCTTGGTCAGATGGGCGACGCGGCGCGTATCGATCTCGATCCGCCGCTGGATACGCCGGATCGCGACCAGGGCGTCAGATGCACGTTGGCTCATGGGCGATCACCAGATTGAGGGGCCAAGTCCGGGCTCAGGCCCGGGTCCGAAGTCGGCTCCAATGGCCGTTCAAGCGCCGCTTTCAGGTCATCAAGATAGGGCTCGAACGCCCGCCAGGCATCCAGCCCCCTGGCATTGATCGGCTCGCGCACCTGTTCGGAGCTTGCCGTCCGCACCGCGCGATCGGTTTCATGGAACGCCAGGCAGGCCGGATCAAAAACCAGCCCGCAATGGTCCAGGATCCGGCGCACCTGGCCTTCAAGATCGGTGACCACCGCCCCATGGTCCACCCGCAACACCTTGCCCGGTAGCACCCGGTCCCAATGGGCCATCAGGTCCACATACGCCCGGTAGTACCGGCCGATATCCTCCAGGCTGTAGGTGAACTCCTGGCCTTCGGCGAACAGCTGTTTGAACCCCGACCAGCAACATCCCATCAGGTCGCGGCGGGCATCGATGATCGTCGCATTTGGCAGGATCAGGTGGATCAGGCCGATATGCCGGAAGTTGTTCGGCATCTTGTCGGTGAAGAAAGCCGCGCCCTGGCGATGGACCCGGGTCGTCTCGATATACTCGGTGCCGAGCGCGGTGCGCTGTTCCGCCGTCAGGTCCGCGAGGATTTCGGGATAGGCGCCCCCGCCCGTCCGGTCCCGCCCCCGCAGCCGTTGCGACAGAGCCAGAATATTCGGCAGCTCCCGCGTCCCGTCCACCTCGGGATGGGAGGCCAGGATCTGTTCGATCAGCGTCGATCCCGCCCGGGGCAGCCCGACAATGAAGATCGGGTCCCGCGCCTGGCACCCGCCCGCCGCGTCCGATCCCGTGCCCGTCCCTGCGCCTGCAAACAGCGCCGGCGTGCACACTGCCTTCTGCGCAGCAAACTCCGCCTCCATCCCTTCGGACGTATAGCGCGACGCCGCCCGTTTCAGCCCATTCCCCCGGCTGTAATACTCGAACGCGGCGGCGTGGTCGCCGCGGTCTTCCAATCCCTTGCCGAGCGCAAAACAGAAATGAACCCGGTCAGCATGGCCCAGCGCCGGCAGAGCTTCCTGGCGCCGCATCTCGGCAATATCGGCATCGGAGAAGCTGTAGGTCTTGAGATTGGCCAGCGCGTACCAAGCATCCCCCTGGGATGGGCGCGCGGCACAGGCAGCCCGGTAGGATGTGATCGCATCGGCCTGCCGGCCCCAGGTCTTCAGCGCATGCCCGCGAGAGGTCAGCGTCGCCGGATCCGCTGGCAAGCGCTCCAATACCGCGTCGAACAGCGCCATCGCGCCTTCATAGTCGCCGGTCTGCATCCGTTCGATCGCGAGGTGGGACTGGAACACAGGACTATCAGGATCACCGGCATGCAGCGCTTCGGCTTCGGCCAGGGCGGCCGCGAATTTCTGCCGCTTCCGCAACACCTGGATATAGTCGAGCCGCAGCTGGATATTGTCCGGCTCGAACCGCACCGCATTCTCGAGCAGGATCTCAGCATCTTCCAGGATGCCCAGTTTCGCCCCGATATCGGCGAGGATACGCATGCCTTCAGTGTGCTTCGGATCGGTCTTCAGGAATTGTCGGCACACCGTTTCGGCCTTCACCAGCTTACCCTCAGCCACCAGGTGCAGCGCGCTCACCAGCGGAGCCGGCAACGCCTTCAACCGGTCCGCCTGCGCAGCCGATGCGGATGCTTCCGCCCCGCGGCCCGCCGCCTGGAGCAGCATTGCCTGGCCGCGCAAACTTGCCTCCAACGCCCCGTTGAGCTGGCACGCCCGCTGATACGCCGCCAGTGCCCCGCCCACATCGCCGGTATCGCGCGCCAAATGCCCCGCTTCCTGCCAGGCACGCCCCAGTTCCGGAGCCTGCGCCCGCAGCCGATCAAGATGCCGCCCAGCATCGCCGAACCGCTTTCCATACCGGGCCGAAACCGCTGCCATGTACAGCGCTTCACTCGGCGCCGGATCATCCTTCAGCAGCGGCGACAGAGCCGCCGCCGCCCGATCGAAATCGCCGGCACGCATGGCCGCGCGCGCCGATTTCAAGATCGCATCCGATGAGAGAGTTTCATCCATGGTTCTGCTCGACAGGATGAAACCGTCGGCGCTTACGCCTAGAAGTCAACGCCCACACGAACCCCGAATGTCCGGGGCCGCGCCAGGGTGATCCGAGCCCGGTCATACACGAAGTTGCCCGAATACTGGGCCGCTTCATTCGTCAGGTTCTCACCGAACAGGGTCACGCTCCAATTGTCCTTCGCGATACCGGTGGAAAAGGCCAGCGTCGTCCAGGCATCGAGCTCCAGCTTGTTGATCTCGATGATGTCGGTGAACTGCTCGGCCGAATACACGACCTGCGGCATCACATGGGCGTCATACGTCTCGCCCGCCAGCGTCACCGGCCACTCATAGCGTGCCCGCAGATTGCCCTGGAATTCCGGGGCAAAGGCGAGGGACGTGCCCTCAACCACGTCGCCTGTCGGCACCAGCACCTGGGTAATCTCGGTATCCAGCACCGAGAACGCACCGGCAATCGTCAGCCCCTCAACCGCCCGCGGCGCCCAGGCAAAGTCACCTTCCACACCCAGCACTTCCGCATCGGCGGCATTCGCCGAGAAGAACAGGTTCACGATGCTCGGGTCGAAGATCGTCGTCTGCAGCCCCTCGATATCGACGAAGAACGCGCTGCCATTGAACCGCAATGCGCCATCCAGCAGGAAGGTCTTCCAACCCAGCTCGTAATTGGTGATCTCGTCGGTATCGACTTCGAACGGCACGGTGAACCCGCCAGGACCTTCCGCGCCGCCCGGACGGTTCAGCAAGCCGGGCCGGAAGCCCTCCGAATAGGTCATGTAGAACAACAGATCCTCGGTCGGCGTCCATTCGGCGGTGCCTTTCACGATCACGCCATCGGTCGCGGCGGTATCAGGATTGCCGTCGGGATTGCCCGGCGCAAACTGCGCCGAAATATTCGTGCCAAACGCCTGCGCGTCGGCGGTCTGACCGAGATTAAAGAAGGACGAATTGGCACTGCCTTCCAGGTCCACTTCGATATCGTACCACCGGGCGCCAAGGGTCAGCGCGAACGTGTCCGGCACCAGCTCGAACGTCGCCTAGCCGAACACACCCATCTGCTCATCGGTCCGGCGCACATCGTTCCGGAAAATCACGCCATCGGGGAACGGACCCGGATCAGAGAAGTAACCCGGCGCAGCATTGCCCACCTCGCCGGTCACCGCCGTATTGGTCAGCGGGAAGTTCGGCGCAAACCCGACCTCGCCATTGAAGCCGATGACCCGGGTCGAGCCGGGATAGATGAAATCGTTGAACTCAGCGAGTTCCAGGTCGCTATAGAACGCCCCGAACGTACCGCGCAGCCGGTTCTCCGCCGGCGTATTGAAGCGGATCTCATGGGTCTGCACTTCGGTGTCGGTCGAAGACGGCACGAACAGGTTGGGCGGCTGGCACGTTCCCACCGGGCCATCGGCGCCGGGATAGGTCACTGACCCGTCACAGATATAGTAGGGCAGGTACTGGCCAACGAAGAGATAGTCGGAATAGTCCACCCGTTGGTCGGTATCCCGGTCCGTGAACGCGCCGGTATAGACCGCTTCCAGCGCGCCGAGCTGGCCTTCCAGCGTCCAGCTCACATTGGTGAAGCTATCCTCGATGGACTCCGTCTCAAACCGCTGGGTCTCCCAATCATCAAGGTCCGGATCGGAGAAGAACACGCCATCGCTGTCCAGCTGCTGCTGAGCCAGGCCAACCGTGAGGCGCCAGTCCGAATTGAACTCATACAGCCCGCTGACACGGTAGCCCGAATAGGTCGTGTCGTTGAAATCCTTCTCCACCACGCCAGCATTATTGGCCTCAAGGAAGGTTACGTTCGAAAGGTCGGCGCCGGCCTGAAATCCGCCCCGGCCCGCAGACACCGGCAAGCCATTGTCACGCACGGTGCCCGAAGGCCGGAACCGCGCAGATTCCGCCGCCGTGCGGATGCCCGGCACATTGTCGATATAGCCGCCCTGGGCGTCGGTATAGACCACCCCGCGCAACGCAAACTGGTCCCCGATGGGCAGGTTGATCACGCCCTCGGCCTTGTTCGAATTTTCGCCACCCTCGGTGAAAGACGTGCCAAACCGGACACCGGCCTCAAACTCCCCCAGCCGCGGCTTGTTGGTGATCAAGCGCACCGTACCGGCCTGGGAACTCGCCCCAAACAGCGTACCCTGCGGTCCGGGCAACACCTCGATCCTCTCCAGGTCAGCGGCGTAGACATCCAGGTTCCGGCCCGGTTGCGCGAGCGGCTGCTCGTCCAGATAGAACGCCACATTCGGCGCTAGGCCGGCAACGCCCGCCGTGGTCAGGTTCGGCGTGGTCGATGCGACGCCGCGAATATAGATCGTGCTCTGGCCGGGCGCCCCGCCACCCGCCGTCACGCCGGGAAGTTGCGCCAGATAGTCGGTGAACACGTCCACATCCAGCGCTTCAAGGTCTTCGGCCCCGATGGCATTCACCGTCACCGGAACATCCTGCGCGCTTTCGGCCCGCTTGGTCGCCGTCACCGTCACCGCCTGCAATCGACGCGCGCCCGGTTCAGACGCTGGCTCCGCCGCGTCCGGCGCCGTTTGCGCCATGCTCGGCGTTGCGAACCATACGGCCGTCATGGCGAGTGCGGACACGCCAGTCATCATTTTCGACATCAGATATTTCCCTCGATCGGTCTGCTCGCCACACCCCAATTCCCGGGTGTGCGGCCTCGATTAATCGCGCGCCAGACCCGGCGCTTCGGGTGTGCCTCTAACACATCTTTCGACGAGTGAAAGATTATCTGGACAGTCATGCGCGACCACAGAGGCTGCAGCCCGCTCCTGCCGATAATTTAGTGCCACAATATCAATGCCGTAACATGAAACGTTGCGAATATGAGACAATTGGACTCTTTGTCAGCCAAAGATTCGACATCAGAAAGTTTCATCTGCCATAAGGCACGACGTGGTTCCCAAACGCGGGGCCACCATGCTTCAGGAGCCCTGCTTGTCGGACCTTCCCCCCGAAAATGAGTACGAAACCGACTATGAAGCCGGCCAGGACAATGTCGATTTCCTCGGTCTGGACATCCACAATCCGGTCTTCTTTCTCTCCGCCGGCATGATCTTGACCTTCTGCATCGGCGCCCTCGCCGCGCCCGATACCGCCGCTGCGTGGTTGAACGGCGCCCGTGACTGGACGATCAACACGTTCGACTGGCTGTTCGTCATCACCGTCAATCTCGTCTTCCTGTTCTGCGTCGCCATCGCGGTGTCGCCCCTTGGCCGCATCCGCCTGGGCGGTAGCGATGCCGTCCCCGAATTCTCGACCCGGTCGTGGCTATCCATGCTGTTCGCCGCGGGGGTCGGCATCGGCATGGTCTTCTACGGCGCCGCCGAGCCGCTCGCCTATTATACCGACTGGGCCGGCACACCCCTGGGTGCAGAGCCGCTGACGCCGGAGGCCGAGCGCATGGCCTATGCCGCCACCATCTTCCACTGGGGCGTTACCCCTTGGGCGGTCTATGCCGTTGTCGGCCTTGCGCTCGCGTTCTTCGCCTTCAACAAGGGCCTGCCGCTGACCATCCGCTCGGCCTTCTACCCGATCTTCGGCGAGCGGGTCTGGGGCTGGCCGGGCCACATCATCGACCTGTTCGCGGTGATCTCGACCCTGTTCGGGCTCGCCACCTCCCTTGGCCTCGGCGCTCGCCAGGCCGCCAGCGGCATCGGCTACCTGTTCGGCTTCGATGCCGGGCTCACCTCCCAGGTCCTGATCATCGGCCTGATCACATCGCTGGCGATCCTCTCGGTGATCCGCGGGCTCGATGGCGGCGTGAAACTCCTCTCCAACATCAATATCGCCCTGGCCGTCGCCCTCCTCGCCTATGTCCTGTTCGCCGGCCCCACCGGCGCCATCCTGCAGGCAATCGGCCTCAACACCGCCGCCTATCTCGCGGAGATCCCGGCCCTCAGCAACTGGATCGGGCGGGACGACAATGCCTGGTTCCATGACTGGACCATTTTCTACTGGGCCTGGTGGATATCCTGGTCGCCCTTTGTCGGCATGTTCATCGCCCGCGTCTCAAAAGGCCGCACGATCCGGCAGTTCCTGGCCGCCGTGCTCATCGTCCCCGTCATCGTGATCATCATCTGGTTCACCACGTTCGGCGTCACCGCCATCGAGCAGGTCAAGGCCGGCATCGGCACCCTTCCCGCCGGCATTGATGATGTCTCCCTCGTCCTGTTCCAGATGCTCGACACCATGCCCTTCGCCCAGTTCGTGTCCTTCTTTGCGATTGTGGTGCTGATCATCTTCTTCGTGACCTCGTCGGACTCCGGCTCGCTCGTGATCGATTCCATCACGGCTGGCGGCAAGCTCCATGCGCCGGTGCCCCAGCGTGTGTTCTGGGCCTCGATGGAGGGCATGGTCGCCATCGTGTTGCTGGTCGGCGGGGGTGCCACCGCGCTCACCTCGATGCAGGCCGGCGCCATCGCGGCCAGTCTGCCCTTCACCTTCGTGCTGCTTGTGTGTTGCTACAGCCTGTTCCGCGGCCTGATGAGCGAGCTGTCCACCACTGACACAGGCGCGGACACGCAATCGGTCCAGGCCTCCGAAAGCAAGGCCTGACCTGCCCCCAGATCGCTGACCGTCAGCGCCAGACGGTCAGCCCCCCCGGGTCCTGCGCCGCACTCCCGATTATCATTTCCGCCCCCTCCGGCACCAGCTTGGCCGGGATCAGCCGCCGCTCCGACGCATAGTTCACCACGAACACATACGCCCCCCGGCGCCGCATCCGCACCCCCTCCGGCAGGTCCACCAGCGCCACACCCGCCGCGCTGCACACATGTTCCACCAGCCGGTCCAGCGTCGGACCATCCGGCACGGTCGCCACATAGGTGTAGCGCCCCGCCTCATAGACCAGCCCCTGGCCGGCATCGGTCCGCGCCAGCGGCCGCGTCCGCGCTTCCACATGGTCGAGCCACCACACCCCGCCCACCGGCTGGTCCGCCCACTCCCCCGGCTCCACATGCGCGGGCGGCAAGCTCTCGCTGCGCGTCACCTTCAGCTTCAGCGGCCCCTGTAGAGGCCCGGGCGGCAAGTCCGGCGGGATCGCCCCGTTCCGTGTCCTGGAAAAGCTGCGCGGCCCGATCACCACCTGCCCATCGGTCGCGTCAAAACTGGCCGCCAGCGCTTCATCCACATACGGCACCGAGGGGGCAAACACCGCCTTGTAGCCCGTCAGATCGTCGCCCGGCATGACGATATCAACATCCAGCCCCCGGCGCCGCAAAGCCCCGTACCAATCCATCAACAGCCGCTGATAAGACCAGGACCGGCCATGCGGCTGAGCCTCGAACAGCCAGTGCGCCCGGTAGCTTACCATCAGCGCCACCGGCGCCTGTTCTCGCGGCGGCAACGGCCCCAACCGCGCCAGATCCGCAGCAGCAGCAGCGACTTCCGCACTCGCCTCGGACGGTTCTCCATCGATCCGTTCCAGCCCCGAATGCATCTGCTCCTGCGCAATCGGCACCTGGCGCCAGCGGAAATATTGCACCGCTTCTGCGCCATGGGCCGCCGCCTCGACCGTCCACAGGCGCACCATGTCCGGCAGCGGCGCCGGATTGTGCCGCGCCCAGTTCACCGGCCCGGGCTGCTGCTCGATCACCTGGAACCGGCCATGGCCACATCGGGCATAGAGATCATGGTGAAACCCGGCAAAGTCCGGGTGACCCTGGCGCAGGAACGCGCTGCGCTCGGCGGCGGTATAGGGCCCCGCCTCCAGGAACCCCAGCGGATAGCTGTCCCACCCCACCACATCGAGATCATCGCCCAGTTCCGCATGGTCGAACTGGAAGAAATGCCCCATCGCATTGTGCAGCACGGTCGCATCGGGCGCATGCGCACGGATGATCTCCACCTGCATCGCATTGAACGCCACCACCACGTCCGATGAGAACCGGTAGAAATCCACCACATGCGCGGGGTTGGGCTCGGTCACCGTCAAATTCGGCAGGTCCACCGCATCGAATCCCTGATAGGTCTGGCTCCAGAACACCGTGCCCCACGCCTTGTTCAGCGCCTCTACACCGCCATACCGGTTCTCCAGCCACAGCCGAAACGCCCGCGCTGCCTCGTCCGAATAGCTGCGCACCGTGTCATGGCAGCCCAGCTCATTGTCGGTCTGCCAATGGGTCACCGCCGGATGCCCGACATAGCGCTGCACCATCGCTGTCGTGATCCGCGAGGCCTCCCGCGCATAGGTGCGCGACGAAAAGCAATAGTGCCGCCGCGACCCGAATGCGCGCACCCGTCCCTGCCGGTCCTTTGCCAGAATGTCGGGATGGGCATCGACCAGCCATTTCGGCGGCGTCGCCGTCGGCGTACCCAACATCACCTCCAGCCCGACCCCGGCCAGGGCCTCGATCGCGTCATCCAGCCAGGCCCAGTCGAACACGCCCGGTTCGGGCTCGATCTTCGCCCAGGCAAACTCCCCGATCCGAACCCGTGTCAGGCCCAGCGCCACCATCTTTTCCGCATCCCGCCGCCAGACCGATGCATCCCAATGCTCGGGATAGTAACACACGCCGAGCACGGGGGTCTGGGCCATGGGGCGCTCCAAGTCTACCAACGCCAAAACAAGGACCTCCCCGCAGGCCCCGGGTCAAGAGGGTACCCCGCTTACACCAGCGGCCATGTCTCAAGCGTCATGGATGCCTGCGAAAGGGTGCTGCCGCGGGGTTGCACATGGTGAAAACCGAGATAGGTGCTGGACAAACGAAAAGGCCGGAGCGGCGCAATCATGCATCCGTTCCGCACACAAGGCCGAGAACCGCCGGCACCATGCCCGCCATGTGCCAGCACAAAAAATACAATTCCCGGAGAAAACCCCCATGAAATTCGCATTGCTGACGTCGAGCGCCCTGCTGCTCGGGACCCTTGCCGCCCCTGTCGCCCTCGCCCAGGACGCACCCGCCGCTCCCGAAACCGGCGACCAACGCCGCCTGCAAGCCGTCACCGTCACGGCGCAGAAACGCGAGCAGACCCTACAGGATGTCCCCGTTGCCGTCAGCGTCGTTGACGAAACCACCCTCGAGCAAGCCGAGATCCTCGATATTGGCGCCCTGCAATCGGTCGTCCCGTCCCTGCGCGTCGGGCAGCTACAGTCGTCGGCCAATACCAATTTCATCATTCGCGGCTTCGGCAATGGCGCCAACAATGCCGGCATCGAACCCTCGGTCGGTGTCTTCATCGACGGCGTCTACCGCTCCCGCTCCGCCGCCCAGATCGCCGACCTGCCAAACCTCCAGCGCGTGGAAGTCCTCCGCGGCCCGCAATCCACCCTGTTCGGCAAGAACGCCTCCGCCGGCGTCATCTCCATCGTCACCGAAGCCCCGCAATATGAATGGGGTGGCGGCGCGGAACTTTCGCTCGGCAACTACCAGCTGTTCCGCATCAAGGGCGATGTCACCGGCCCGATCATCGACGATGTCCTAGCCTTCAGCCTCGCCGCCGGCCTCAACGAACGTGACGGCTATGCCGAAGACCTCGCCGCAGGCGGCACCACCAACCAGCGTGACCGCAACGATGTCCGCGCCCAGCTCCTGTTCGAGCCCACCCCGGACCTGTCCTTCCGCGTGATTGGCGACTATGGCGAGATCGACGAGATCTGCTGCGTAGCCGCCAATCTGGTCAACGGCCCAACCGGTGCGGCCGTGTTCGCCCTTGGCGGCGCGCTCGATCCTGAAGACCCCTTCTCCTTCCAGGTCTTCAACAACTTCCCCTCGACCAATGAGATCACCAATAGCGGCGTCTCGTTCCACTCCGACTGGACGCTCCCCTTCGCCACGCTCAGCACCATCTACGCAGACCGGCGGGTTGACCTGCTCACCGACCAGGACATCGACTTCACGTCTGCCGACCTCGCCCAGCGCAGCGAAAACGACGCCCAGATCGAAACCCGCACCTATGAAGCCCGCCTGACATCGAACACCGATGGCGCCATCGACTGGATGGTCGGCGCCTTCTACTTCGACGAGACGGTCCGCACCCGAACCAATTTCGAATACGGCGCCGACTTCCGCGCCTATGTGGACGCCCTCTCCGGCAATGGCGTCACCGCCACCGAACAGGGCATCCTCGGCCTGCCGGCTGGCACTTTCCTCGCCGCCGGCCAGGGTCCGGCCGAGTTCTTCGGGCAGGACAATGAAGCGCTTTCGGTTTTTGGTACCGTCGATTTCCACGTCACCGACCGGCTCACGCTCACCGCTGGCGTGAACTACACCGAAGACGAAAAGGATGCCTACGGCGCCCAGATCAATACTGACGCCTTCTCCGCGCTCGACTTTGTCGAGATCGGCAACACCGTCCTGTTCCAGACCGCCTTCGCCCAGACCCTGGCCGGCTTCGGCATCGATGCCACAGACCCGGCCCAACTCGCCGGTTTTGCCGCCGCAGACCCAGCCGCCTTCGCCCAGGTCCAGGCCGGCTCCCAGGCCTTTGCCGACATGAACGACACCAATCCCGACGTGAACCCGCTTCTCGGATTCCAGCCGCTGCAGTTCCTGCCGCCCTTTGTGGACTTCCCGAACAGCGTCGAAAGTGGCCAATCCAGCGATGATGAAGTCACCTGGCAGCTTCGCGCCGCCTATGACCTGACCGACGCCGTGAACATTTACGCGTCCGCCGTAACCGGCTTCAAGGCCACGTCCTGGAACCTTTCGCGCGACAGCCGGCCCTTCCCCGAAGACCTCGCCGCCCTCCAAGCCGCCGGTCTCACCGTGCCCAATCTCACCCTGGGCTCCCGCTTTGCCGGGCCGGAAGAAGCCACCGTCTATGAACTTGGCCTCAAGGCAGCGTTCAATACCTGGGCGCTGAATGTCGCCGTGTTCGACCAGACCATTGAAGGCTTCCAGTCGAACGTGTTCACCGGCACCGGGTTCGCCCTGGCCAATGCCGGCGAACAATCGACCCTTGGTCTCGAATTCGACGCCACATGGTCACCGGTCGAGCCTTTGACCCTGGTCTTCGCCGGCACGTTCCTCGACCCCGAATATGACAGCTTCGTCGCCTCCGCGACCGGCGACATTTCCGGCACCCAGCCCTCGGGGATCTCGGAAACCGCACTCAGCGTCAGCGGCGCATACAATTTCACCCTGCCCACCGGCCTGGACGGTTTTGTCCGCGCCGATTGGCAGTATGAAAGCGAAAGCGACTATTTCGATGCCGTCGCTGAAGGCTCCCCGGCAACCGACAACCAGGCGCTCCTCGGCTTCGCCCGCGAGATCAACACGCTCAACGCCTCCGTCGGCTTCCTCACAGATACCGGCACATCGATAACCTTCTGGGCCCGGAACCTGAATGACGACCAGTACGTCACCACGGCCTTCCCCTCGGTCGCCCAGGCCGGCTCCCTCTCAGGCTACCCCAACCAGCCCCGAACCTACGGCGTGACCGTCCGCCAATCGTTCTGATCCCCCTATCCGCTCCCGGCTACCGCCTTCGCGAACAGCCGGGAGCGCCCAACAAGAAACCCCGCCAGCAGAAATGCCGGTGGGGTTTTTCTTTGTGCAGCCTTAGGGAGACTACTGGCCCTTGCGCTGCTTCACGTCTTCTTCCGCTGCGACGGCCCGGTCCTCTGCATCGAAGATCACTTCATTCTGCTCGCCCTTGCCATAGGCGCGGCTCTGCTTGGCCAACCGCTCCATCGACGCACCAAGCTGGCCCTTGCCGATCGCCATGGACTTCGATGCCGAAACGCCAACCGCGCCGGCATCGTCAAACCGCGCAAACTCCGCGCCCAGGAACACCACGTCCCAGCCCTTGGCCCGGGCCCGGTCCAGCGCCGCCTTGGCGCCATCCTTGGTGATCTCGCGGGAAGCGTTCTCATGGCCATCGGTCATGATCACGATCACCGCTTTCTCCGGCGCATCCGCTTCGGCCACCGAAACGATCCGGCCAATCGCATCGAACAGGGGCGTCATGCCCCGCGGATTGGCTTCATCATTGGTCACCGG